>CAMCAZ010000025.1 GCA_945872795.1 Chryseobacterium gleum | reverse complement strand
AGCAACGAACAATCGACCTTCGCACCATGCAACTTGAAAACTACATCGCTGGCACATGGGTCGCTGGCTCAGGTAAACAGGCCGAGCTCCTCGACGCCTCCACCGGCGAATTGATCGCCACCACCGCGCGGAATGTTCAACGCTCAATGATCAACGTTCAATGTTCAAGTGCCTCCCTGGGAATCAAATTAGACCTGAGAAGCGGCTGATCTCGAAGGATCGGAACATTCACTCACGTACCACCTTTAACACCCATCCCCTGCTGGGAACTTCGCAGGTGTATGTGCCCGGAGGCAGTGAGCGCATATCGATCCCGCTTCCGTATTGACCATCGTAGCGGACAGCACCGAGCACGTCACGCACGATCACGCGTTCCCTCGACACCAGACCATCACCGAAATGAACCATACCATCTGTCGGCACTGGGTATGCCAAAGGGAACGAACCATTGCCCCGCTCTTCGATACCATTGAGCACGCAGGTCTGTGCCCAACTTAGATCATTAGAAAGTGAGTACGCGTCCAACGATGTATCGGATGGCGCGAAGGGCGCATTGGTCATGCTATGCGTTGTCACTGTCGGTGTGTGCAACGATGATGTGACAGACGAGACCGGAACGAACTCGCAAGAAGCACCGTCACTCCTGACGCTGATCACTCTGTCGGCAGCAACCAACATCAATTCACCTGCACCGTTAGTGAAGAAGACCTGACGAAAACCACCCGTGCCGATCGCATCCTGATGCTGATACGCACCTAGCAGTTCGCCGTCGGCTAGTAGTTCGAGCAGCGTGATCCGACCAGCTCCATCGACGGCGGCCGCAAGCAACCCTCCTCCGGGACGCTCGACCACGGAATGTATCGTAAGCCCACCGCTCGAATCCGCATATCGGCGACACCAAAGCAGGTCTCCGTCGTTATCCAGTTCCAGAATGAAGCCTTCGAAGGTCGTCATGCCGGTGGTGAAAAGGCCAGTAAGAAGGAACCTCTCTCCCGAGATGGGGGACAGCGTATATGCGAACTCATGCTGCAGTGAGGCACTTGATCGCATGTCGTAGAATTTCATCCATGTGGCACCCTGCGACGTGGTCCGCATGACCATGAGCCGATGATCATAAGTATTGCTCAGGTGCTGGCCAGAGCCATACAAAGTGTGCTCATCCATGTTGGCTGCGATCCCGCCAACCACTTTGTAACGCACATTGCCAGGTGACGCTATCGACTGCCCCTCCCAAGATCCACCGCTTCCGTCGCTTACGATCCGGTACGAACCCGACCTTCCCGCACCTTGGTATAAATTGGGACTGGTGTAAGCCACGAACGAACTGCCAGAAGGGATGATGCACGCGATCTGGTTCTGCTCGAAACCCGCTCCATCGATGTTGTTGAACGAGCGGCTCCATTCCACCGCGCCATCGGCGCTTACACGGGTGATGAAGGCGTAGAGGCCAGCGTTCACCTGACTTCCACAGAACACGTAGCCGTCATCTAGCGCATCAACATCCAACAGAAAGGTCAGCGGGTCGTTACCGCGGATCGTGATGGCATTGACAACTGCGTGGTCCGGGGTGGCATTAAGCAAAGAAACGTAGGAGGAATCCCCGCCAAACCTGCGTTGGCAGCCATAGAGCGTGTTGCCATCACCCAAGTCGAAGGGGCGCACGATAAGCCCGGAATTGAAGGGTTCCAGTTGGTAGTTGACCTGGCTCCGAGCGCTGTTGAAGGATAACGACATTACCGCTAGCAGAAGAACACTCCTACATACTAACATGATTTTTTGCGATGCAGGCCGACACATTCTGATCAAAAATATGGATAGATCGTGCCTTAACGAACATGGCAAAGTTAGGTCTGTGCCCTTGGGTAACAAGTCTCATCATGGTTCGACCCCAAGCGTCCCCTTACCTCGCCGCTGGGGCGATCCTTCTGTACTGGAGGAAGTTGGAAGCGTGAGTCAACCAAACGTCCTGCAAATGTTCCCCCTCCACCGCGAACGGTAGTGAGCCCAATCTGCGTCATCTGCGGAATCTGCGCCCGTATTCCCCCACAGCGCCGCAGGCGCATCTGCGGCTGTCATTTCCTTCCGATCTTCGCTCCATGCAATTAGAGAACTATATCGCTGGCAACTGGGTGAAAGGAACCGGCAAACAAGCCGAGCTCTTTGATGCCAGTAACGGTGAACTCGTAGCCACCACTTCCTCCGGCGGACTCGACTTCGCCCACATGCTCCACTACGCCCGCACCGTCGGCGGCCCTCCGCTGCGCAAGATGACCTTCCCCGAGCGCGGGCGCATGCTCAAGGCCCTCGCCCTCTACCTGATGGAGCGCAAGGACACGTACTACCAGATCAGCTACAAGACCGGCGCCACCAAGGCCGACAGCTGGGTGGACATCGAGGGTGGCATCGGCAACCTCTTCGCCAACGCCAGCCTGCGCCGCACGCTGGGCAACATGCCTTTCTACGTGGACGGCGAGGCCATCAAGACCAGCAAGCAGGGCAGCTTCATCGGCCACCACATCATGGTGCCCAAGGAGGGCGTGGCCGTGCACATCAACGCCTTCAACTTCCCCATCTGGGGCATGCTGGAAAAGGTGGCGGTGAACTGGATGGCCGGCGTGCCCGCTGTGGTGAAGCCCGCCACCGTCACCAGCTACCTCACCGAGGCCATGGTGAAGGACATCGTGGCCAGCGGCATCGTGCCCGAGGGCGCCATCCAGCTCATCTGCGGCAGCGCCGATGGCCTGCTGGACCACGTGATGCAGCAGGACGTGGTCACCTTCACCGGCAGCGCCAGCACCGGCCGCATGCTCAAGCGCCATCCGCGCATCGTGGACGAGAGCGTGCCCTTCAACATGGAGGCCGACAGCCTCAACGCCATCGTGCTCGGCCCCGACGCCGTGCCGGGCACCGAGGAGTTCGACCTCTTCATCAAGGAAGTGGGCAAGGAGATGACGCTGAAGTGCGGCCAACGCTGCACCGGCGCGCGCCGCATCCTGGTGCCCGCCGGCGTGCTGGAGGATGTGCAGATCGCCATCGGCAAGCGCCTGGGCGGCACCGTGATCGGCGACCCGCGTGCCGAGGGCGTGCGCATGGGCGCCCTGGCCGGACAGGCGCAACGCAACGAGGTGAAGCGCGCGCTGGACGAGCTGCTCAAAGGCTCGCAGATCGTGTACGGCAGCACCGACAGCGTGAACCTCACCGGGGCCGATGCGGCGAAGGGCGCCTTCATGAGCCCCATCCTGCTGCTCAACAGCGATCCCTGGAAGAACCAGCAGAGCCACAACGTGGAGGCCTTCGGTCCGGTGAGCACGCTGATGCCCTATACCGACATCGACGATGCCGTGGCCCTCACCAAGCTCGGCAAGGGCAGCCTCTGCGCCAGCATCGCCACGTACGATGAAAAGGTGGCGCAGCAGTTCGTGTGGGGCGCCGCCAGCCACCACGGCCGCATGCTCATCCTCAACCGCGAGATGGCCAAGGAGAACACCGGCCACGGCAGCCCGCTGGCCACGCTGGTGCACGGCGGCCCCGGTCGCGCGGGCGGCGGCGAGGAGATGGGCGGCAAGCGCGGCGTGATGCACTACCTGCAGCGCACCGCCATCCAGGGCCACCCCAGCATGATCACCGCCCTCACCCAGCAATACCAGCAGGGCGCGCGCTACCACATCAGCGAGAAGCACCCCTTCCGCCTGCACTTCGAGGAGCTCCACATCGGTGACACGCTGATCAGCGAGACCCACCTGGTGACGCTGCAGAACATCGAGGACTTCGCCGAGCTGAGCGGCGACCGCTTCTACGCGCACATGGACGCCAACAGCCTCGAGGGCACCCCTTTCACCGGCCGCGTGGCGCACGGTTACTTCATCCTCAGCCGGGCCGCCGGCCTGTTCGTGGACCCGCCGAAAGGCCCCGTGCTGCTCAACTACGGCATCGAGGAGTGCAGGTTCCTGAAGCCGGTGTATCCCGGCTCCACCATCCAGGTGAAGTTCACCTGCCGCGAGAAGCTGGACCAGGAGAAGCGGCCGAAGACCGATGACTCACCGAAGGGCGCGGATGTGGCGCGGGGGATCGTGAAGTGGTTGGTGGACGTCGTGGATGAGACCGGCGAGACCGTGGCGCTGGCGACTATTCTCACCATGGTCAAGAAATTGGATCAGAATTGACCATTCCCGTGAGCGAGGACAACCTGATCATGCTAAGCGGCTACTTGGTCCTCGGAGTGGCCGTGGCCATACTATCCGCGCGCAGTAAGCACAAGTGGAAGACCCTCTTGGGCCATATGAGCTTATTGTTGCTATACAGTGCCCCACTTCTGTACGGCCTCTTTGCCCTGTCCAAGGAGGGTGATGCGCTTGTGTGGTGGTTCTATTTGTTGCTCGCCATTGGCGCTCACTTTCTTGTGATCACCCTACTGGTGGTCAGAAATACCATCGCAAGACCAAGAGTGACATGAAGTGGCTGGTGGACGTGGTGGATGAAACCGGAGAGACCGTGGCACTGGCGACGATCTTGACGATGGTGAAGAAGTTGGATCAGAATTAAGGGGTTGGGGCGTTCCGGCGCTGATCCCTTCGTGGAGAAGTTCAAGGGGGTGGGGGGGCAACTTTGATGGAAGGGAATCTCGGTGGGTCAAACCATGCCCCGCCCCCTCTCCGTCCGCAGAATTGCGGACCTCCTCCCCTTCCTCTTCCTCCACGCCACGGGCATGGCCCAGCCCCTCCCGGCCGAACCCCTCAATGCACCCAACGGCGCCCTACACCTGCGGCTGGGGCTGGATCCCGCTAAGGCGGGACAGGTCGCGAAGGGCGTGCCCACCTACACGGTCATCTTCCCCGGGTCCTGCCTGCTATCGAAGACGTCCACGATGCGCGCCTCATCCTGGCGCACACGGTAAACGACCTTGTAGTTGCCAGCTATCACGCGGCGATGCCCCAGCCCTTTGTGCTCCAACCAAGGTTCCACTTG
Organism: Chryseobacterium gleum; assembly: GCA_945872795.1. Taxonomy (GTDB): domain Bacteria; phylum Bacteroidota; class Bacteroidia; order Flavobacteriales_F; family PHOS-HE28; genus PHOS-HE28. The sequence goes on along the minus strand of CAMCAZ010000025.1, from coordinate 40,710 downwards.
GCCACCGAAGGGGAATTGTTCCAGCAGGTGCGTTACAGCAAGGATGTCCTCCACGATGCGGTCGGCCACCTCGGGTGATGCTTCCGTGCTGTACCACGCGTGGATCTCGTCCACCTGCCGCAGCGCCCACGCTGACCAGACGACCTTCACCGTGCACGCTTGGCCTTGAAATGGGCCTCTACTTGTTCCTGCGTGTACACACGACCAGCAGCGAAGTCGGCCTCGGCCCGCTCCGCTCGCGCGCTCAGCACCGAACGCCAGAGCAGTTCATCCTGATCGCCGCGTAGGAAGGCAAGCACGCTGCTCAGAACCTGCGTATCGCGCACCTCATCCACCAAGCGCTTCACTTCGGCACGCAACACGGGAATGGGTTCGGGCTCTTTCAGGATCGATCCGCTATTGATCAGCTCGGACCGGGTTCCCGACAGCATTTCCAAATGCCGCTTCAGCTTGCCCAGCAGATCAGGATCGCTGGTGGAAGCCAGCACTTGCTGTATCTCGACCTTGAGGGCCTGGATGTCCATGGTGTCCCAAAGATAATCCGGCGACATACCGCGATGCGATCGGCAAGTGATCAACTCGTGTCAGTGAACGCGTTCCATTGACGTTGGTTGATCCGGTGTTCCGCGTGAGGGATTGGACCGGAAAGCCCGGAGCCGGTAATCCGGCGAGGACTTGGAGGGGAAAGCCCGACGGCGCTGCATTTGAGCGCCGGCACGCCCAAACCATCCCGATCTCCTCCGACCCATCTGATGCTACCGATCTTCGGGGGCCCGCTTGCCCATGCCCCGCCCCCTCTCCCTCCTCCTCTCCTTCCTCCTCCTCCACGCCACGGGCCTAGCCCAGCCCCTCCCGGCCGAACCCCTCACCGCCCCCAACGGCGCACTACACCTGCGGCTGGGGCTGGATGCCTAGGGCGAGCTTCCACGAATAGCACATTGAGATGCACCTGATGCAGAACGCGCTTCTCCGGGCCTTTTTCGGCGCCCCGGACGGAGCTTGGTTGTTCGGCGTTCATCCGTGTTCGCTTTAGATATGCTATATATTCGCATGAACTGAACTCCTACCATGTACGGCCTGATCAATCGAGCCATCAAGGAGATGGTCGTGCGGGGGCACGGCGAAGGGATGTGGCAGCGTATCGCGGACCGTGCAGGCTGTCCCGGGGCCGAGTTCATCGGCATGGATTCGTATCCGGATGAACTCACCTACCAGCTGGTCGAGGCTGCCTCACAGGAACTGGGTGTGCCGGCGAACGACATCCTTGAAGGCTTCGGCAGGTATTGGGTGACGCATACCGCCACCACCGGATACGGCAACCTGATGGCCTTGACCGGCAATACCCTGGAGGAGTTCCTTGGTAACCTGGACATGCTGCATGACCGGGTGGCCAATATCATGCCGGCCCTGCGGCCGCCGGAGTTCCATTCCCGGATCGAGGAGGATGGGGCCATCCTGCTTACCTACACAAGCCACCGTGCAGGTCTGGCGCCGGTGGTGGTGGGCATGATGAAGGGCTTGGGCGAGCGCTTTGGCCGGACGGTGAAGGTGGAACATCTCGAGCGCAGGGAGGATACCGGCGCGCATGACCTCTTCCGTTTGACCTGAGCCCATGGGATCACTGACCCCCGGAGCACTCGCCGCGGTGATCGAGGCCGTGGCACCCTTCTCCCTGGTGCTGGATGAAGAGGGGCGGATCGTGCACGCAGGGCCTGCCATGAGCAGGCTGGTGCCCGGTGCCCGCGCAGGGTCGTACTTCAAGGATGTTTTCGAGGCCACGCGCCCGACCGACCTGGAGACCTTTCTTCGCCCGGCCAAGGGTCTTCGATTTTTCCAGGACCGTTCACGTGCATTGAAGTTCAAGGGCTCGGTCAAGCATATCGACGGTGGCGTCCACCTGCTTGCGGCGAACCCCCTTATCAACGCCGAACAAACGATCGGCATGCTGGGGATCACCTTCAGCGACCTGCCCCCGCATGACAGCATCGCGGAGTACGTCTTCCTCCAGCAGAGTTATGACACCAGCCTGCTGGAGGCAAGGCAGGCCCTTGAAACAGCCCGGCAACAGGAGGATGCGTTGCGTGCGGTGATCGACAGTTCGACCGACCAGATCATCGTGGTGGACATGGGCGGCCGTGTGGCACGATGGAACCGTACTGCGGAGGCCTTCCATGGCATACCGGAAGCCCATGCCCTGGGCAGGACCCTTGGAGGCCTTTTCCTGCCCGCGCGATACGCTGCGGTATGGGACCGTTTCCTGGCACGCCTGGCGCAAGATGCGCAACGGCCCGCGGATGCCCGCCCGTTCGAGTTGTCGCTGACCAACCGGCACGGTCAGCGGGTAACATTGGAGGTGCGGATGACCTCGTTCCACCAAGGTGGGCGTTTCCTCCAGATCAACGCCCTGGACCTCACGGAGCGCCTCCGGGTGGAAGCCGAAATACGCAACCGCGAGGCGTATTTCCGCAGCGTGATCACCAACATGGACCTGGGCTTGCTCGTGGTGGACCTGGAAGAGCGTGTGCTATCCACCAATGCCGCCATGGCCAGGATACTGGGTTGCACCGAGGGCGAGATGATCGGTCGCCAGGTACAGGAGCTGGTGAAGTTCACGGATGCGCAGGAGGGCGATCGTGCACGGCGGAGGGCGGCGGAGGAGCGCTCCAAGGGTCTTTCCGGGGCATGGGAGGTGTCCATCAGGCATCCGGACACCGGGCAGCGCCACCTGCTGGTCAGCGGTGCTCCTCGTTTTGATGCGCAGGGTGAACTGGTGGGCAGCATCGGCATCCACCTGGACATCACGGACCGCATTGACATGGCCAGGGAGCTGGAGCGCAGCCGGAACTGGTTCCAGACGCTGGTGTCGAAACTCCCCGGTGCCGTTTTCCTGGAGGAGGTGCGGCCGCAACCCGCGGTCCGCTTCATCAGCAGCTTCGTGGCATCGATAACCGGATACCCGCCCGAGTGGTATCTGGGTGGTGCCGTGCAACGCCTCCAGAACGTTCATCCGCAGGATGCCCTCGAGGTCCGCGAACAGGTGGAGCATGCGATCGCACACGAGGAGGACTATACCATGGAATACCGCATCGTGCGCCCCGACAGCGGTGTGGTCTGGGTGCGTGAGGTGGGTCGGTTCTTTCACGAGTCCGACAGGCTGATGCTGACGGGGAACCTCTTTGATATAAGCAGGGAACACGAGGTGCAGCAGCTTGTCGAGTTGAACGAGCGCATGATCGAAGCGCTCGCCCCGGCCATTGCTGCATTGCTCGAGGAGGGAGATGTGGTGGAGAACATCGGGGTTGGCATGAAGCTCATGGGCAATTCGCTCGGAGTGGATCGGGTCACGCTGTTCCGCATGAACGGCACCGACACAGGGTCGCTCGATTGCGGACCGGTGCTGAAATGGTCCGCTCCCGACACGCTCGATCCTTCGGAGCCTTGGAGGGCTCCCATGGCCGCCCTGGGTCCTGTGGGTGAGGCCACCCTGGCAATGCGTTCGTACACCACACGCCGGGTATCCGAGGCGCATGGGCAGCTGCGGGGTTTCATGGAGCAGGAGCAGGTGGAGCGCCTGCTTTCCATTCCCCTGCGCACGCGCAAGGGCGTGTGGGGGTTCATCTGTATCGACATCGTGCGCGATGGCTTCTGGGCACCCGATACCCAGATGGCCGCACTGGAGGCCTTCGCGGCGGCCGTATCCGAGGCCTTGGAGCGGGACTGCATCAACGCACAGCGCCAGCTGGACCTGGAGGTCGAGAAGGCGATCAGCCGAATGGCCGCATCCATGCTGGGGCATGCCACGGAGGACTCATTGCTGGAGGATTTCGTGGTGCGTATGGCCACTGAATTCGGGCTGGAGCACTGCGTGGTCTACCGCCTTGAAGATACGCGTGGATGCCTCCTGCCGAAGGCAGCGTGGCGGGATGGCCGCATTGCTACGGAATTCATCACCCATGGCCCGGTCGTGCACCCAGGGGCCGGCATTGTGGGTGATGTGCTGCTGTCGCACCGGCTGGAGCGTATAGATGATACATCAAAGGATCCGCGCTATGTGCCGGATGAACGACATCGCCTGTCGGAGTTGGTGGTGCCGGTGATGTTCGGGGAGCGCCTGCTCGGCATCATCAATACCGAAGACGACCGGCCGGCATTCTACGGCCCCAAGCATGAGCGCACATTGGCCACGGTGGCCGCCATGCTCAGCGCCCAGTTGATCCGTCTGGAGCAGCAGCAGCGCTCGGAGGATGAGCTGCTGCAGAAGGCCGTCCTGCAGGAACGGCTGAATGACGAACTAGCATTGGCCTTGAACGAACGTACGGACCGCCTGCGGGAGCTGGAGGCCATGTCGCGGTACGCGGACAGCAACCCGAGCCCGGTATTGCGGATAACCCATGATGGCCTACTGGGGTATGCCAACCAGGCCAGTGCACCTGTTCTTTCCGCGCTCAACGTGCATGTAGGTGAACGCCTGCCCCCGGACCTGTTCGCCCGTTTCCGTGGGGCATCGGGCCCCTTGATCATCACCTGTGGCGATGTCATCTTCGAGATGACCACCGCACCCGTTCCTGAGTTCAATTTCATCAATGTGTATGGCACGGATATAACCGCCATCCAGCGATTGCGTGAAGCCCAGGAAGAGCTGGTCTCCCAAGAGCGACTTTCCGCCATCGGCCGGATCACCGCGGGCATCGCCCATGAGATCAACAGCCCCCTCGGTGCCGTGGTAGGGTCCGCCCAGAACCTGGACCTGTTGCTCCGTGAATTGGTCGGCAAGAGCATGTTGAGCATACGCCCGGAGGACCAGGTTCTCCTTGCCGAGCTTTTGCCGGAGCTTCCCGCATCGCTTTCACCGGCTGTCATCATGCAGCGTTCAACCCTGTTCCGCGAGCGGCTTGCTACGATCGCCCCGGAGCTGAACAGGAAGCATTGGCCTGTCCGCATGGCGGAGGTGGGCTGGAGCCCTGATCCGGGACAGTCATGGGAACGGCTGGTGACACATCCGCGGCGTGAACAACTGATGGAAGCGGTGGTCAACATCGCCTCCATGCGAGAGTCGCTCCGTACCGTGCATTTTGCTGCGGAGCGCGCCTCCAAGGTGGTGCAGGCCCTGCGCAGCTACATGCATCGTGACGAGAAACGGCATGTCGCCGAATTCGATGTGGCCCGGCAGCTGCGGATGGTGGCCACCCTCTTCTCGGTCTCGGGCCGGAAGGGAGTGCGACTGCACCAGCGGACCCCCGAGGTGTGCATGGCCCGGGGTGTGGAAGATGAACTGGCGCAGGTATGGACCAACCTGTTGAGCAACGCCCTGCATGCTGTTGGTGATGAGGGGGACATCGAGGTGGAGCTTCTGGCGATGCACGACCGGTTCCAGGTCTCGGTGGTGAACAACGGCCCGCCCATTCCGGCGGATATCATGGCGCGGATGTACGACCCTATGTTCACCACCAAGAAGAAAGGGGAGGGTACCGGTCTGGGCCTTAGCATCGTGAAGGGCTTTGTCGAATCCCACCAGGGATCGATCACCTGCGATTCCTCGACCGAACGAACGATCTTTGTCATCTCGCTCCCGACCAACCCATCACCGATCCATGACGAACGAACCAGCGCAGGCCATACTGTTGGTGGACGATGAGCCCCTGATCCTTACCACGCTGCGCATCCATCTGCGCCATGTGCTTGGTGTGGAGGTGTCCCTGTTATGTGCATCGTCAGGGGCCGAGGCGATCGAGCTGGTGGATGAGCATCTTGCGCATGGGGGTGAGATCGCCCTCACGATCGTGGACTACCAGATGCACCCCATGAAGGGCGACGAACTCCTCGAATTGCTCAACGAGCGCCTTCCGGATGCGCGAAAAGTGATGCTCACGGGACAGGCGGACATGAATGCCGTGGTGGAGTCCATCCGTCGGATCCAGCTGTTCCGCTACATGATCAAGCCATGGGACCCGGCGGACCTGGAGCGCACGGTGCGCGAGGCCATGGCCCTGTAGTACATGGACCGTACACGGGACTGGCGATATCGTACTGGCCTTGCGGCGAGGCACTGCGCCATGTGCGAAGGGTGCGCAACCGAGCAACGTGCGGGAAGGTGCAGGCACCGATCGGTCATGGGGGCGGCCCGGGCGTGGGTTGTGCGGTAGAACCCATAACAGGAGTGCTGCCCAAACGGCTTCTTCACATTGCCTTCGGCCCATGGTTTTCCATGGTTCCTGCTTTCGGGTGGCGGTCCCCGGTGCTGATGATCCATGCGCCCCTCCACACCGATCTTCGCCAGTGCATGCTCCGCAAGTTCACCCTCCTGGCTGCTGCACTTCTGGTGCATGCCAGCGCCATCGGCCAGGTAGTTGTGGCAGACAGCCTGGCATCGCCCTCCGGCGACCTGCACCTGCGTCTGTGGCTGGATGCACACGGTGCGCCCACCTACACGATCACGCATGGTGCACAGCCGGTTCAACTGGTGGCGCCTTCCCGCCTCGGGTTCGTGTTCCGCGGCGGCGATACGCTGCAACAGGGGCTGGTGCTGGAGCGCCGCGCGCTGGGCGTGTACGATAGCACCTGGACAGCGGTGTGGGGGCCGCAGCGGCGCGTACGCGACCACCATCGCTGGCTGCGCTGGCACGTGCGCGAGGCCAACGACGAGCGGCGTCGCATGCAGGTGGAGTTCCGCGTGAGCGATGAGGGTGTGGCCTTCCGCTGCGTGGTGCCCGCACGTGCGCCCGGCGACAGCCTGGTGGTGCTGGAGGAGCTGAGCGAGCTGGCCCTGCCCCTGGATGCCGAGGCGTGGTGGGCCTGGGCCGACTACGACACGCAGGAGCAGCGCTTCCAGCACACGCCCCTGCGCGAGGCCACCTGGGTGAACACACCGCTGACGATGCGCACGCGCGAGGGCATCCACCTGGCCGTGCACGAAGCCGTGCTGGTGGACCACCCCGCCATGACGCTGAAGCAGGACGCGCGCGGCGTGTACCGCACCGACCTGGTGCCCTGGGCCGATGGCACGCGCGTGAAGTGCGTGGGCGCGCTGCGCACCCCGTGGCGCGTGCTGCTGGTGGGCCCCGATGCGGCGGGCCTGCTCTCCTCGGACCTCCTGCTCAACCTGAACGAACCCTGCCGCATCGCCAACACCACGTGGATCCGCCCGATGACCTACATGGGCATCTGGTGGGAGATGCACCTGGGCACGCACACGTGGACGCCCGGTGAGCGCCACGGCGCCACCACCGCACGCGCGCTGGCCTGCATCGATGCCGCGTCCGATGCCGGCGTGGACGCGGTGCTGCTCGAAGGCTGGAACACGGGCTGGGACCGCTGGGGCGCCGATGCCGGCTTCGACCAGGTGACGCCCGCGCCCGACCTGGACCTGGAGCGCGTGGCGGCCCATGCGCGCGAACGCGGCGTGCAGCTGATCGGTCACCACGAGACCGGCGGCGACGTGCCGCACTACGAGGCGGTGATGGCGCAGGCCTTCGCGCGGTGCCGCGCGCTGGGCATCCGCGTGGTGAAGACGGGCTATGCCGGGGCGGTGCGTCCGGCCGGTGAGCACCATTTCGGGCAGTACATGGTGCGCCACTTCCAGCGCGTGACGGAGCTGGCCGCGCAGCATGGGATCATGCTCGACGTGCACGAGTGCATCAAGCCCACGGGCCTGTGCCGCACCTGGCCGAACCTGATGACGGGCGAGGGCGTGCGCGGCCAGGAGTGGGAGGCGTGGAGCGATGGCAATCCGCCGGGGCACACGGCGCTGCTGCCCTTCACGCGCGGGCTGGCCGGCCCCATGGACTACACGCCCGGCATCGTGGACGTGACCTACGCGAAGCGCGGCGCGCACGTGCCGTGGAACGGGCAGGAGAAGCCGGGCACGGTGTGCCGCGTGCACAGCACCGTGGCGCACCAGCTGGCGCTGTGGGTGGTGCTATACAGTCCGCTGCAGATGGCCGCCGATGTGTTCACGAACTACGCGGGCCACCCCGCGTTGCCGCTCTTCGGGTCCTGGGACGCAGACGTGGTGGAGACGCGCGTGCTCTCCGCCGCCGTGGGGGACCATGTGGTGGTGGCGCGCCGCTCGGCCAACGGCGACTGGGCCGTGGGGGCCATCACCAACGATCAACCCTTCACCGTGGATCTCCCGCTAGACTTCCTGGACCCCACCGCGGACTGGCAGGTGGACCGCATCACCGACGCACCGGACGCGCATTGGGAAACGGCGCCGGAGCGGTACGTGCACACGACGGAACGTTACGCCGTTGGTACGCTGCCGCGCACGTTGCGGTTGGATCTGGCGCCGGGGGGCGGGGCGTTCGTGGTGTGGAGGCGGGGGCGGTGAAGGCTGGTCATAGCGGGGAAGCGCGCGCACCTTTGGGGGATGAACGTCCCGATGCGCTAGGTGAATATTGCCGACGGCACCGTGCAGGCCGTTCAGGTTCCCGTGGAGGAGTGGAACGCGCGAGTGGAGAAGCTGCGCCACTGCGAGCAGATGCTGAAGTTGCGTTCCTCGCTGAGCACTGCGTTGGACCATGTGGCGCGCATGCGTTCTGGCAAGTTGAAGAAGCGGACCCTGAAGGACGTGCTTCCATTATCTTGATGGCATGGAACGTAGCATACGCATCGTGTCCCTGAAGTCGCTGTAAAGCGACCGGGAGTACTGGCGGCAGCAGCCGTTGGAAGCGCGCCTGACGGCCATTGAGTTTCTTCGCCAACAACACATGGGACCCGAACATGCTGAGCAAAGACCTCTACGAGTTTGTAGCGTTGCTCAAAATCCATAAGGCCGACCAAATGACCGTTGGAGACTATGCCTTGGGTGTTCATGGCTACCCGCTCCACATCCAATACCGACTCGCCGCGGCACCCATGATCCCAACTATTTTTATAACTCTGCGGCCCTGTGACAGGTCTATTGCCTGTGATCAACTTTTCATCAACAAGACACGCTGATGTACAGAGAGCTCGACTCGTTTCTGGGGTGGTTTGACGACGCCGATATCGACTGGTTGCTGGCCCACGGTCACACTCGCGATCTCTCGGCAGGGGAGATGCTGTTCGATAAGGGCGTAAAACCGGAGGCGGTTTACGTGCTGGTGGAGGGAAGGCTGTCTATCCAAATGCCAGGCATGCCGCCCCCGGGCGAGACGGCGACCCCTGGAGCGCTCGTCGGGGGACTGGCCTACCTCGACTACGGGACGACCGTCATGTCCGTCACGGCGCTCTCGACAGCGCGAGTCCTGGTGCTTCCACGTACTGTCCTCGACGACAGGTGTCGGTCCGTGCCCCAATTCGCCGGGCGCTTTTACCAAGCGCTCGGCTCGAACCTCGCGAACCGCGTCCGGGCGACGATCCGCAGGCACGCGGCCACGGAGTCCGCCGCGGCACGGGCAGGGGTCGATACGGGCATGACGATGGCGCAGCTGTTCCGGGACTCTTGCGAGAAATTCGCACAAAGGCCCGCCTACCGGGTGGACGGCGAGTGGATCACCTACGCACAGGTGCGATCCCGCATCGAGCGCCTCGCCGGCTCCCTGGCCGCCTTGCAGCCGCCGACCGAAGGACAGGCCGTTATCGCCACGCTGCTGCCCAACTGTGAACCACTGATGGAGGTGTACTTCGCATCCGCTCTGTCCGGGTCGATCGTCTTCCCCACCAATCACCGCCTCTCCGCCGCGGAGCTACAGGGCGTCCTGCGGACCTCGGGAGCGGGCGTGCTGGTCACATCGAGCGCCTTCGCGCCACTCCTCGCCCAGATCGACCCGGAACAGCTTCCCGTGCAGGCCATCGTATGGCTCGACGACGACAGCCATCGGTTGCCGGGGTTCAAGAGCGTGCTCTGGGAAACGCTGCTGTCGGAGCACCTCCCGACCATCTCTGCTCCCGACCCGGCGCCTGAAGAGTACCTCCAGTGTTTCGGGACATCGGGGACGACCGGAACGCCCAAGGTGATACTGCACTCGCACGTCAACGTCGTTGCACACACGCTCGCCACCATTTCTGCGCTGTCGCTCCGCGACGACGACGTTCACTGCTGGGGCCACTTCGGTCCGATGTTCCACGTGGGCGACGCGGCGTTCGTCTGGATCGGAATGATGCTCGGAGCGCGTCATGTATTCAGCGCGAACCCGCTCGACTTCAAGGAAGTGATCCGCACCATGGCCGACGACGAGGTAAGCATGTGCAAGATCTCTCCGTCGATGCTCAAGCTGATGGTGTTGTCCGGCACCGCCAAGGGTATGGCCTTCCCTCACCTGCGCTGGATTCTCACGGGCGGCGCTGCTCCGGATCCGACCCTTGTTCGCAAGACGATGGAAGTCTTTGGGTGCGACTTCATCCAAGGCTATGGTATGACGGAGATCACCTGCCACGCGTCATTCAAGAACGAAACGAAGCGCCCGCTCGAGGAGGGCATGGTCGTCCTCCCAACCCTATCCCTGAAGATCGTCGACGAGGACCATGCGGAGGTCCCTGCCGGGACCGTCGGCGAAGTGGCTGTCCGCGGCTTGACGGTGTTCCAGGCTCAGCTAGCGGACGGCAAGATCGTCCCGCCTCCCAAGCAGGGGTTCACGAACGACGGGTTCTTTCTGAGTGGAGACCTCGGCTACCTCGATGCCAAAGGGACCCTGAACATCTCGGGGCGCAGCAAAGACATGATCAACGTTGGTGGAGAGAACGTCTTCGCCTCCGAAGTTGAGCTGGTTGTGTCCGGCATTAAGGATGTCAAGCAGTGTGCCGCGCTCTCGATGCCCCACGCCGATCTCGGTGAAGTGGTCGAACTTGCGGTCGTCTGCTCCACGCCGTCCGTTACCGCCGAGCGAGTGATCGCCCGGTGCAAGCAGCTCCTCGCCACTTACAAAGTGCCACGACGCGTTCACCTCCTGAACGAGTTGCCGCTCACCCCGACGGGAAAGGTCCGCAAAGCGGAACTGCGAGAGCAGCTCCTCGCGATGAAGGTGAAGCAGATGCACGAGGTGCAGCAAACTTCGCCGATCTCGCCGAAACAGGACACGAGAGAGGTCATCCTGCAGATCCTGCAGAACGTCGGGGTAAATGCAGCCGAGATCAGGGATGACGCTTCACTCTTCAACGCCGGGCTCGATTCGCTCGGGGCACTCGACCTCATCGACCAGCTTCAGATGAGATTCGGCGTCCAGACCCCGGCCTCCTTGCTGTACGAGAACCCCACGATCGCGGGGCTTGTGGCCCAATTCCGAGAGCGAGCGCCTCGACCGGAGGGTCCCCTCGAGGAACGCGCCCGTGCGAGCCAAGCGTCACCGTCGCCCGATGCCGAGCCCACGGTAGGACGACCTCTCGCCGCGCCGGTCGCAATGGGTTTGCAGGCGCTGAGCTTATTGATCCGGGCCGGCCTCTTCGTGTTCAGTACCATTCCCGTCCTTTTGGCGGCCCAGTATTTGGCAGGCGTCGTGTCGCCGTTGGAGCTGTTCCTCCTCGGACCGTTGATGCTCGCCGCGGTAATGGTCCTGACGATGGTCGGCGCACTCTGCCTCAAGTGGGCGATCCTGGGGCGACAGCGCGCCGGTCGTTACACCCTCGGCGGACTGGCCTACCACCGGTGGCTCGCAATCAACAACCTGTTCCGCAGCCTGGAGCCGACGCTGGGCGTGCTCCGGGGCTCTGGCGCGTTGAACGTCTTCTACCGGTTCTGCGGCGCGCGCATCGCCAAGGGCGCGCGTATCTACGCCGCCGACCTGCAGGACCTGGACCTCGTCGAGGTTGGCGCGGACGCCTACGTCGCCAGGGACGCAAACCTCCAGCCTGCCCTACTGACCACAGACGCGCTCGTCCTGCGTCCCATCCGTATCGGTGAGCGGGCCGTGATCGGCCAGCAGGCTTCGGTTTTCGGACCGGCCGACGTGCAGGCCGACCATCGAGTCCTCGGCCTCGATACAGGTCCGGGTGAACCATCGTCCGGAGCACCGATACTCTCACCGCCTCTTGCCGTGCGCCTGCTCGGGTACTTGCTGGTCGCCTACACGGTTACGGGGGCGATCGGTGTGACAGCATTTCTGCTGACTCGGGTAGCTACGGCGCCCGACCTTTGGGCACTGCTCGCCGGCACAGGCGACGCGGCCGTGAACCTCGCTTTTTTCGCCATGCTGGCCGTGGGCACGCAGGCCGTCCTTCCTGCGGTATATTTCCTGCTCGTCGTCGCTTGGAAGCGGCTTCTGCTCGGTCGCCTGGAGGCGGGCGCCACACCGACAGCGTCCCACTGGGTCTACTCCCGCCTTATTGACGTACCACATTTCATGATTTTTCTGCGACTGAACGTGATGTCGCACGCGATGAAGTGGTGGTACCAACTCCTCGGCACGCGTGTGGGGGCGCGGCCGTTCATCGCCGCGCCATACACGGCAGAGCCGGAACTGGTGGCGTTTGCGGATGGCGCCATGGTGGCGGGCAATGTTTGCCTGTTCCCCCATGACCCTTTGACGGGAGCGACGAGCGAGGTGGTGGTGTCGAAACGAGCCATCGTGGCGAACTCTTGCCTCCTCATGCCCGGCGCCCGGCTCGCGGAAAGCAGCCTGCTGGGAGACCTGAGTCGATACGGCGGTGACGATGTGTCACCGCCCGCCGGCATCCTCGTGGGACGGCCACCGCGCGTGGTCGGTGAGACCAACCTGGAGCCCGATACATGTGGTCCGTTCACCTATGCGGGTCTGCAGGGACTGCTCATCATCCTGCAGCTCGTACTTGTGGTCGGCATGCAGATCCCCGGTTTCATCCTGCTCGGCCTCGCACTGCGCGGACTGTCGACAGAGCCAGGATGGCTCGTCGCCGCACTGCTCCCGGTTGCGCTCCTATTGCCGCGCGGGATGAAGGTATTGTTGTTGCCAGCAGCCAAGTGGCTGGTGCTCGGGCGTGTCAAGGAGGGCGAGCACCGCGCGTACGGCATGATGTGGGTTCGCTGGATCGCGATGGAGGCGCTCCTGATGGATGTCGAGCGGACCCTCTTGCATCTTCGGGGCACCAAAATGATGCCCCTGCTCTACCGTGCGCTCGGAGCCGCAGTGGGGCCGAGTACGTGGCTGTTTAGTTCTTGCCTGGGGTCAGAATACGATCTCAAATCCATCGAGGCAGGCTCCGTGCTCAATCATCGCTCCCTGCTTTTCGGTCACTCGGTCGAACGCCATACGTTGATCTTTCGCACCTGCAAGGCTGGGGTGGCATCTGAGCTAGGCGCGTTCAGCATCATCGAAGCTGGCGCCGTTGTCACGGACGGCACCGTCATCCCGCCACACCGGGCGGTTCACGCACGCCGCCAACGTGCGGACGCCGACCCGGCCCCGCATCAGCTCGTCAATATCAAGGATTTCGAGGACGCAGCCCGCGCCAAACTGCCCGTGCCCGTCTTCGACTACTACGCCAGCGGATCCGGGGACAACCTCGCCCTACGCCGTAACTTGGTCTCGTTCGATCGCGTTCTTTACCCGCCGCGTGTGCTGCTCGACGTCGGCCGTATATCCACGCAGCGAGACATCTTGGGCAAGAGCCTCGGCTATCCGATGATCATCGCGCCCATGGCGATGCACCAGCTCGCCCACCCCGACGGCGAGATCGCCGTCGCAAGGGCGTGCAGGAAACTCGGTGTGGGGATGATCCTGAGCACGCTCTCCACGAGGCCGGTGGAGGAGGTGACTGCGGAGCTAGGCGAAGACCTGCCGGGGCTGCTCCAGCTTTACGTTCTAAAGGACAGGGCAGTGACCGAGAGATTGGTACATAGGGCAGCTGCCGCCGGCTGCAAGGCGCTTGTGCTCACCGTCGACGCGCCGGTGTCTGGTCGGCGCGAAGCCGACATTCGAAACGGGTTCTCGATCGGTGCCGGCGTGACCCTCCCGCACCTTGACGGTATCGCGGGCGACACGAACTCCCGCCTGCTCGCCTTCGAGCGCGCCAAGGACCCCACGTTGTCCTGGGACGACCTTGTGTGGTTGCTGAAGATCTCCCGCTGCCCGGTTTGGCTCAAGGGGGTCATGCGACCCGACGATGCACTGCGCGCCTTGGACCTCGGTGTCTCTGGCATCGTTCTGTCAAACCATGGAGGACGACAGTTCGACTCGGCGCCCTCCGCCTTGGAGGTGCTCCCATCGGTTCGTAAAGAGCTGGACCGTGGAGGCTATCGGGTACCTCTGCTCATCGACGGCGGAGTGCGCCGAGGAGAGCACGTCTTCAAGGCGCTGGCGCTGGGCGCGGACGCCGTCCTCGTAGGTCGGCCAGTGCTGTGGGGATTGGCGACCGATGGCGAAGCGGGTGTTTCCCGCGTGCTCGCGACGCTGCGCGAGGAGTTGACGACAGCGATGCGTCTTGCGGGCTGTCCGCGGCTCGAGGATATCGACCCATCTGCCGTGATCATCGAACACGGGCCTGCGATCGCCAGCATGCACCCGCGAAAGCCCACGTAGGTCGAACCACAACGACGGCAAGCGGCCTTGCTGCCCTTGAAATCCGAACTCGCCCGGGCGCAGGTGGGAAAAAGCGGCCGAAGACAGCGGATCCTCCGAAGGTAACGGATACCGCTGTGGCAGGAAAAATTGTAGCGCGGGGAAAGCCTGTCCCGAGCAGAGCCGATGTGTGAAGTGGCTGGTGGACGTGGTGGATGGGACGGGGTAGACCGTAACGCTGGCAACGACCCTTACGATGCTCAAGAAGCTGGACAAGAACTGACCGAGCTAGGCCAAGTACATGAGCGAGGATACGATCTACCTCTTGATCGCTTACTTCATCGTTGGAGTGACTCTGGCTGCGTTGATCTACCGAGCGCGAGCACGCCGCCGGTGCGCTCTGATCAACCTGACAACGCTTCTCACATACAGCATTCCGCTATTATACGGCTTGAATTTTCAGAGCACCGGAGGAACAGGCTTGGTCTGGATCTTCTATCTGATGCTCGCACTCGGTGTTCATTGGCTTGTCAATGTCATTAGCCTGATCATGACCTTCACGGGAGACCGATCCACTCCCGCATGACCATCGAGGCACTCCTGCCTACTGGCAGGCTAGCGCTCCGGCCCTGACATTGTTGAAGAAGCTTGTTCAGCATTCTCCCGTCCCCCCAAGGTTCACCTTTCGCCCCACAGGTCATTTAAAGCGTATACCGGAGTTATTCTGAAAACGCTGCCCCACGCGCCGCCTCTACCCCTTGCTGCTCTGCCACGCCTTGCTCGCAGCCACGGGCACGATGGCGCCGATGGAGTTCCACCAACTGCTGGACCGGCTGATGCCCAACGGACCAGTGCGGAGCGGTGGACCAATTGCTGCGTGACAAGATGCGCGGCGGTGAGCTGGGTCGAGGCCCGCGTGTGGCAGCCTTGCACGATCGGATCGATGGTCGTCTGGCGCATTATACCGCGCACCCACCAGAGCCACGGGCGGCAACGGACGCGGATACGCAGAAGCTGGACGGGTTGCTGCGGACCACGTTGGAAGAGGTCTGGAGGTGAACGGATCGCTGCAACGGATCATCCACACTGGATCGTGATCAACCTTTCTCCCATCACCGCTTGCCCTCGCCGATCCCACCCTACGTTCGCAGGATCCTGTTGGACCGGACCGCCCCCCGGGGTGGCAGGCCGCCGCACAACACGGATCCACAGCGATCAAGCAACAGCGCGTCCCGACCCTTCCGAAACCCGAACACATACCCATGACCGTTCATTTCCCAGCCCAGCCCACCGCACGGACCTTCGCCCGAATGTTCGGAACACTCCTGATGTCCGCCTGCATCCTGCCTGTCTCGGCGCAGCAGACCTTCGCCTTCGACCAGGGGCTGGTGGGCCAGAACAGCAATGACCTCTTCGGTTGGTCGTTGGACCTATCGGGTGATGGATACACGGTGATCATCGGCGCCATCGACAACGACGGCGCCGCTGTTGGTGCGCTGCCCGCCGGTCATGCGCGGGTGTACAAGAACACCTACAACGCCCAGTTCAACTCGTGGAGCTGGGGCCAGGTGGGCGCCGATATCGACGGCACCAACCAGGACGAAGAGGCGGGCTACAGTGTGGCGGTGACCACCAACGGGAACACCGTGGCGGTGGGATCGCCCAACCGGAACAAGACGCGCGTGTTCGACCGCAACACCCAGAACAATTGGGTGGAGCGCGGCCAAGGCTTCAACATCTACACGAGTGAGAACCCGCAACGCGCGGGACACGCCGTGAGCCTGAGCGGTAACGGGCAGATCGTGGCCATGGGTGCGCCAGTGGCCAGGAAGGTATGGGTCGCCAACATCTCCGCCGGCCCTGGTATGGGAATGATCACCGGAGTTCCCATCCTATTGCCTGGCACTTATGCCGGTGGGTCCTTGGACCTGGATGAGAACGGGAACAACATGGTGATCGGGGCCTACCAGGCCAACACCAACAGGGGCGAGGTGTACGTGTACCAACGCAGCGGCAACACCTGGACACAGCGCGGCCAAACGCTGCAGGGCGTGAACAATTACGATGAGTTCGGCTTCGATGTGAGCATCAACAACAACGGCAACACCATCGCCGTGGGCATCAAGGGCTGGGACGAGAACCCGAACAACACCACCTACGAGATCGGCCAGACCGCCATCTACGATTGGGACGGCAGCCAGTGGGTGCAGCGTGGCAATGCCATCCAAGGCGACAACTTCTTCGACCAGTGCGGTTACGCGGTGAGCCTTTCCGGCGATGGCAACCGCATCGCCGTGGGCTACCGGGCGAGCAACATCGCGATCACCGGTGGCGGCCAGGTGCGTGTGTTCGACTGGAACGGCACTACATGGGCGCAGAACGGCGATCCCATCCTGGGCGATGGCGTGAACGTGTTCTGCGGCCACAGTGTGGGCCTCAGCGATGATGGCGTGGTGCTGGGCGTCGGTCTCAGCCGGGGCGGCGTTATTACTCCCTTCGGCGGTAGTCAGGGGAAGGTGTGGATGTACGAAGAAGCCGACATCATGACGGGTACGCCATCGCTGAGTGCAGTGGATCTTGCTGTCCACCCGAACCCGGCAAGCGACCACATCACGGTGCGCAGCGAAGTTGCCGTAGAGCAGCTGGACGTGTTCGACCTGAGCGGGAAGTTCCTGCGGGGGAACAGGATGCAGAAGGACATGGACCTCTCCGGCCTTTCTTACGGGCCGTACTTGCTGCGCGTCACCTTCACGGACGGCGCCGTGGGCTATACCCGAGTGATGAAGCTCTGAGCCAGCAGTAGCATATCGGGTATCCGAGCGAGGACATGCCCGATGAACGCGCGCAGATCAGCAGCGTGCAGAAGTACTGGGGCTACCTGCTGGAGACCCTCGACCGCATCCAGCAGCATACCGCGTGAACGACCTGGGTTGTCGCCTGAAGACCCTGCGCCGACCGTTGCTGATGCTGGAGACCTTACTCCGCCGCGAGTGGCTGGACGCAGGGCTTGCTGACCGACATCAAGAAACCAGGGGAGTTCGGTATAGCCAGCCACCCGTGCGATGCCACGCTCAGCCAGCCCGTGGATGCACTGCGCGAAAGAACCTTGACCCCACGCGGCGAACGGTAAACGGATAACGCGCGCGCCTATGTGCAACTACGCGACGCGACAGAACGGTTGATGAGCGGGGTCAAGGAACGCAAGGGTCTGCGGGAACGATGGTCCGATCCGCACCGGTATCATCGCTTTGTAATGCCCTCGAACGTCGACCAATCTCACTGCCCGCAACCACTGCAGCCAGAGCAGGTATTGCAGCCCGATGCGCTTCCGCCATTCACTGCGCTGGTCACACGACGGCCACGGGGGATCCACGACCAGGCCAGATAGGCCAGGGCCAGGAGGACGAGCAGAGTGGCGAGCAAGGTCTGCATCACGGTGTGGTGAGCACGGTGGTGAGCTGGTAGGTGATCAGCGATGCAAGGTAGGCCAGCCCGAAGAGGTATCCGCCCATGATCCACATCTGTTTCCAGGAGCCGGTCTCGCGTTTCACCACGGCGAAGGTGCTGAGGCATTGGGGGGCGAAGACCATCCACAGCAAGAGGGAGAGCTTGGTGGCGAGCGGCCATTCGTTGGTGATCCGTTCGCGCAACTGCGCATCCACATCGCCCTCGTCACCTTCCATGGCGTAGGCCGTGCCCAGCGCGCTGACCACCACCTCACGGGCGGCCATGCCGGGCACCAGGGCGAAGGAGATCTGCTCGTTGAAGCCGATGGGCGCGAAGACGACGTGCAGGGCATGGCCCAGTTCACCGGCGAGGCTGCGCTCCACCGGTGCACCATCCACGGTGCGCGGTGAGGGGATGGTGTACAGCGCCCACATGACGATGGTGAGCGCCAGGATGATGGTACCCACACGGCGCAGGAAGATCATGGCGCGTTCCCACAGACCGATCAGCAGGCTGCGCACGTCGGGCCATTGGTAGGCGGGCAGTTCCATCATCAGGGGCGAGCGCGCATGGTCCTTGTCGGTGCGTTTGATGACCCAGGCCACGGTCATGGCCGCCACGATTCCCAGGACATAGAGCCCCACCATCACCAGCGCGGCGGACACGGCATCATCGGGAAAGAGCGCGGCCACCAGCAGGGTGTAAACCGGGATCCGTGCCGAGCAGGCCATCAGCGGGGCGATGAGGATGGTGGTGAGGCGGTCGCGCCAGTGGCTGATGGTGCGCGTCGCCATGATGCCCGGGATGGCACAGGCGAAGCTGGAGAGCAGCGGGATGAAGGAACGGCCCGAGAGGCCGGCGGCGCTCATGGGGCGGTCCAGCAGGAAGGCGGCGCGGGGGAGATAGCCGGAGGCTTCAAGCGCGAGGATGAAGAGGAAGAGGATGAGGATCTGCGGCAGGAAGACGATCACGCCCCCCACCCCACCGATGACACCTTCCACCACGAGCCCGCGCAATAGGCCTTCGTCCATGTGCGCCTCCACCAGGCCGGCCAGGGCTCCGAAGCCCTGCTCGATGAAGCCGCTGAGGATCGAGCCGCCGGAGAACACGGCCATGAAGGTGAGGAAGAGCACCAGTGCCAGCACCGCAAAGCCCCAGATGGGATGCATGAGGAAACGGTCGATGCGGTCGCTGGGGTCCTTGTCGATGGCCGGTTCGCTGACCACCGCCTGAAATATGCGGAGCACATCGTGCTGGGTGGCGATGACCTGCTCGATGCCCGATGCGTGCCAGGTGGCGGGACCACTGACGGGCAGGGCTTCGTCCAGCAACCCGCGGAGGCTGTCGGCGCCATGCACATGCACGCTCACGGTCTCCACCACGGGCATGTTGAGCTCGCGGGCCAGGCGTTCCGTGTCGATGCGGATGCCCAACTGGCGGGCACGGTCCATCTTGTTCAGGGCCACCACCAGGGGCAGTCCCAGTCGACGTGCTTCCAGCACCAATCGCAGGTGCAGGCGGAGGTTGGTGGCATCAGCCACGCAGACCAGCAGGTCGGGCAGTGCTTCCTGGCTGTGGCCGGTGATGACGTCGCGCGTCACGGCCTCGTCGTTGGAGAGCGCGTTGAGGCTGTAGGCACCGGGCAGGTCCAGTACGCTGACGGGGCGCCCGGCCATGGTGCGGAACACGCCTTCCTTGCGTTCCACGGTGACGCCCGCGTAGTTGGCCACTTTCTGCCTGCTGCCGGTCAGCAGGTTGAAGAGCGCCGTCTTGCCGCAGTTCGGATTGCCGAGCAGGGCGATGCGGAGAGTCTTGTCCGAAAGGGGCGCTTCCATACTATGCGGCTGGGATGACGCGGATGAATGCGGCCTCGTGCCGGCGCAGGGCGAAGGTGGTGTGGCCCACGCGGATGGCCAGGGGTTCGCGGCCCGGCTTCCCCTCCCGCACCACCCGCACCCGCTCACCGGGCACAAAGCCCAGTTCCAGCAGGCGCAGCACCAACCCACGGTCGGTGGGGTCGGCGGGCACGGTCACATCGCTCACCGTGGCCCAGCAGTCCTCCGGCAGCTCGTCCAAGCCCATGGTCAACGTTGCTTCCTCCTGCATCTTGGCGGCGAAGGTGCACATTGATGGCGATCGGTGAAATACCGCGATCGTGGTATTGGCCGGAAGGGCTCATCCGGTGCCGGTCCCGGACGCTTATCGGCCTCGTTCGGCGCAATAGTTCCGCTGCTGTTCCACAAAGCCCGGACAAGTACTGGCCAGCTTGTACTTCAAGTGCTGCCGGGCCTTGCGCACCTTCGGTCGCCAACCGAAGAAGTTCACGGTGCCGGGGATGCCCTCCTGAACGGTCCAGCAGCGCTCGTGAAGTTCCTCGCCGACACGCCAACGCAGACCGATGGTGCTGTGGCCGGGCCAGATGTCCAGCTTGCCGATGCACTTGTCCCAGGCGGCATCGTCCACATCGGGTTGGCGGCGCAGGAAGGCGACCAGGCTGTCATGCGATGGATCGTGCACCGTGTAGCTGCTGGACGGCGTGGTCACTTGGTGTCCCTTGCGAACGCGGTGGATCTCGTGTTCCATCCACCGGTCCAAGGCGCGTTCGTTGCCGGAGGCGAGGGCGCGTTGGAAGCGCTGTGCATTTTGGGCGAAGGTGTTGAAGGCGAGCAGCAAGGGCACGACGACCAACACCGCACGGCCAGTTCGCGCAATTCGACCTTGGATCGTTCGCATGGGCTTCGGTACACGCATCACCGGACGAAGTTCGAACCATTCCTGACCTAGCGTGTACGGGAAGGCCATGAGACAGCTGATCCTGCTCTTCGCGCTGTTACCGAAACTGCTCGCCGCACAGCACTGTGGCTATGACGGCAGCGCCATTATCGTACTGCGCCCCCATGGTGTTGGTGATAGCACCGTCATCGGCGGTCTACGCATCACCCTGTTGGACAGCAACAACGTACCATTGACCTACAGCGGCCGGCCCATTGAGCCATTCTTCCGCAATACCGACCGCAGCGCGTGGGATGCACCGGGTGTACACCACCGCCCGGGACGTGAGGTGGACCACCTTTTTCCGTTCGCGGAGGACAACTATGTGCTGGTCATCGGTCGCGGCCAGGACCTGCGCGGCTGTTCTGTTCTGGTGCAGGATGAACGACCGTGGGGCAAGAGACCCGTGTACCACCAGATCCTGGTGCCTCTGGGAATGGAGAAGGGCTATTCGCTCTGCGGTCGGTATGACGACACCGTCTATCACACCTATCCCGAAGAGCGGCCATACGCCGCAGTGGATATCACGGTATTTCACCGATGAGAGCCCTGATCCTTGTTTGGCTGCTGCCCCTGTCCGGGGTCGCACAACACTGCAGCTACGACTTCCGATCCGTGATCGTTGTGCGACCGCATGCCGCAGGGGACAGCGCAGTGATCGACGGCCTGCGCCTCACCCTGCTGGACAGTAACAACGTGCCGGTGGTGCACTACGACAAGCCGTGGCAGCTCTTCCACCGTAACATCGAACAACACCTGCCCTATCGCAACCGGGGCTACTTCGACGTAGCTGACTTCTTCCCCTTTGCGAAGGACAATTACATCCTGGTGGTTCCCAACGGCTTCCGCACGGCGAAGATGAAGGTGCTGGTGCAGGACGAACGCGATGCCGGTCCGTTGAACAAGCGGCGGGACCGTTGGCCGGTGCGTTACAAGCAGGTGGTGGCGCCCCTCGCAGCGTTCGACAGCTACCCCTTGTGCGGTCGGTTCGATGAAGAGGTCTACCCGTCCATGGAAGGAAGACCGAACTTCGCTCCAGTGGACATCATCCTGTATCCGCGATGAAAGCCCTGCTCCTGCTTTACATGTGTGTGCTGCACCTTGGCGCAGTGGCCCAGCCCGACTTCGACCGCAACTACTGCGGCTTCGCGCCGAACGACAGCATCGATATCACACACGACGGCATCCCCGACCTGGTGGTGCTGGGCGCCCGCAGCGGCACGGATGATGAACCGAGCAGTTCGGGAACATGCCGCCTGTACGTGATGAACCTGCCCGGCACCACCATCCTGAACACACGCGACGACCAAGGCTATTGGCGAACCAAGGTGTGTGCGAAGGGAGATAGCATTCCTGCCCTGTCCACCCGACCTCAGGATGACTTCCAGATACCGAAGGTGCTCTATACGGATGGTCAAGTACAAGTGGCGCACTGGGGCTACGGGCATCAGTCCACATTGGTCACCGTGACACCCAACCTCGGGGACCAGTTCTACGTGTTCCAGACGATAAGCAATGACAGGGCTTGGCACGGTTCCTTTTCCATCACGCCACCGGACCGGATGGACAAGGTGAGTATCCGTGTTGGCGCATTTTTGCCGGCGGATAAAACCTTCGTGGTGCAATGAAACGGACCTCGGTCCTGCTCCTTTTGCTGCTGCTGGCTCCGGTGGCATTCGGCAAGGGCATGGCTTTTTCATACACAATGGAAGGCTACGCGTACGACCAAGCCACCAAGGATGTGCTGCGCACCACCACGCTGATGATCGGTGAACAGGTGATCACGACGGACGAGCATGGTTGGTACGCAGTGCGTATCAGTGGCATCACCTGCGACCGCGGCAGTCGCGTGGAGATCAAGCGATGCAATGACGCGCGCTACGGCAGCCTCGTGGTCCGGCGGCTGTTCAGCGATACCAGCATCACCGTCCGTACCAACTGGGAAGACCATGCCTGCCTTGACCGGATCGCCTTCACACCGCCGTGCCATGTTTCGCGACGCGACCTCTTCGTACCCTGATCGCATGTGGCCCGCTGCTCTCGCCCTCCTACTCCTTTGCGCACTTCCCGCTGTCGCGCAGGTAACACCCTTGACCGACCGCATCATCCCCGGTCCTCCGCCCGATGAATACGTGGACGTGACCGGCGATGGCATCGCGGACCTGCTCATCACCAGCAGAACGATCCACATCTCCGACCCTGAGCAACCCGGATACTTGGGAAAGTGCATACTGGGCGTGCGAACGCTGAGCGGTACAGCGGTCCTGATGTGGAGCACACCCAGCAACCAGCGCTGGTACACGCTGGAGGACAGCACACGGCTCGACACCGGCCTGTTCGCTGCGCGCATCCACTTCAAGCAACTGAGCTGGACCGATGAGGACCACCCCACGGAGTTCTGGCTGCTGGAGCGGCCGTTCGGCCCGGCGATAACGAAGGACCAGGACGGTTGGTTTGGTGCGGGCGATCATCACGACGGGCACACGCTGGTGCTGCGTAGCGCGAACCACCTCGGCACGAGCGTCGCGGCCTTCGCGTTCGAGCTGCCTTATCCCTATGGCCGGGTGGTGGTCAGGACGAAGCATGTGGAGCGTGTACCGAACGGCTATGGTGAGGAAGGCGACCGTATGGTACTAAAGCGCGATGACCAGGAACCGCCCTTCGACTTCGGCCATGAACCGGTGGAGCCGCAGGTGATGGTGCCACCGGGCATCCCGCCGGATGAGCGGGTGAACCTGAACGGCGACGAGGTGGATGACCTGGTGATCACAGGGCATGTAGAAGATGCACATGGGACCGGGGAACCGGGGCAATTTGTGCGTGGCCTATCAATCTTGCCAGGCACCATGCTATTGATGACCCGCGAGCGCTGGGGCGGGCTGGGGCCGTTCCGACTACGCGATGGCCAGACTCTTACGCCGGAGCGACTGGCGAATGGCCTGGCGGGGAACTTGTTCGTTTGGGGCCCAGCCGATGGTGAGCGTGTGTTCGTCCCGGTCTTGTTCCAACCGGTCGTCATGCCGAAAAACAGCTGGGGGTGGGCGTACGATGCGAAGGCATCAACCGGTGCGTTGGTCTATCGTATCATGGAATACGGCCGGCCGATCATCGGTACCCTGGAGATCGTCAGCGATGTGCCGGGCGGGGAACTCGGCGTGCGGGCACAGACCTGGGTGGAGGAAGGTCAGGTGTTGGAGGTGCGCTGAGGCACACTGTGGAACAATAGCTGGATCGTTGCCCTGATCACGTGGTTCCGCTCCCGAGGTATTCCCGCTTCACCATGCGCTCCAGACCGTAGAGCATCACTAGGCACAACAGCAGCACCACGGCAAAGACATACCAGGTGCTGACGTAGCCGAAGTGCTCCACCAGGTTGAGGCCGAGGGTGTGGCCGATGATGTGCGCCACGCTCCAGGAGATGGTGAACAGCGCCATGTACGAGCCCGGCTGGCCTCGGTCGGCACGGTCGTAGGCGAAGCGGTTCATGAAGGGAAAGTTGAGCATCTCGCCCACCGTCATGAAGAACATGCCCACCCAGAGGAAGGTGATCGTGGGCAGGAGGTTGAGCACGAGGAAGCTGAGAGCGAAAAGGACCACACTGAAACGCAGGATGGTGTGCAGGCCGTAGCCCTTGTCCTCGCAGAACTTCACCAGTGGCATCTCCACCAGGAAGATGAAGAAGCCGTTGCTGGCGAGCAGCAGGCCGATATACTCCTCACTGAGGTGATGTACCTCGCTGTAGAAGAGCGGTACCGTGCTGAAGTACTGCAGGAAAGGGATGCAGATGAGCGTGACGGTGGCGAGGAAGAAAAGGTAGGGACGGTCGGACCAAGGCGAACCTTGTGCTTTGCTGCGCGCGGCATCGTTGTCCTTCTGCGCCTGTTTGCGCGGCAGTCCCACCAGCATGATGAGCATGGCCCCGATGCAGGTCAGGCCATCGATCCAAAAGAGACCGCTGTAGCCCAACCAAGCGATGATAGCTCCGCCCAGTGCAGGTCCCAGGCTGAACCCGAGGTTGATGGCGAGGCGGATGAGGGTGACGGCACGCGTGCGGTTCTCCGGCCGGGCGTAGCTGCGCACGGCGACGAACATCGCCGGTCGGTAGGCATCGGAGAGGACCAGCAGGAAGAAGATGGCAATGCAGAAGGGCACGAAACCATGCACGAACTGCAGCATGATGAAAGCGAGGCCGGAGGTGAGCAGGGCACCGATCATTACGTCGTAGAAGCCTAGCTTATCACTGAGCTTGCCGCCGAGCCAGGAACCCACCACGGAGCCCGCGCCGAAACTGCTCATCACCCAGCCCACCTGGCCCAGCGTGAGGCCCATGTCCTTGGTGAGGTAGAGCGATAGGAAGGGCACCACCATGGTCCCCGCCCGGTTGATGAAGGTGACGAGCGTGAGCAGCCACACCTCGCGGCTGAAGCCGGTGAAGGACGCGACATAACCGCGGAAAGCACGCTGGATGAGCTGCACGGCGCGAACGTACTCAGGGGATCTCCATCAGGCCTTGTCCCGGCACCATCATCCGGAATATTACTGCCACAGGGAGTGCGCGCAGCGTTCCTGGCCATGTCCCATGATCACCGGCATTCTCCCCGGCCCACCACCCGTACACCTGCCCGCCAGGCCGCGCATTTGTTGGGATAGGTTCGTCCGTCACACCCGCAGTAGGGGTCGTAGTCCAATGTGCAGGGACCATCGCTCACCAGGGTGGGTTCGGGACAGGGACCGGGTTCCGTGCGCAGCACCTTCAGCAGGGTTTCGTTGAAGGCTTTGGGGATCTCGATGTTCGCCACGTGCCCGGCGTCGGGGAACACGATGTAGCGCTCGGCAGGGATGTCGTTGATGCGTACGATGCCCTCACCCACGAACGGCGGGATCAGCCCGTCCTTGGCACCCCAGAGCACGAAGGTGGGCATGGTCCACATGTAGCGCTTGGTCACGTACTGCGCATCACGTTGCACCAAGTCCTTCAGCAGGCCTTGGTAGATGGGCTGGCGTGCGGCACTGGCCTCCTGGATCTGACGGATGGCAAAGCGGGGTATCCATCGGGGCTTGGCCATCACCGCGTTGATGTTCCGCAGGCGCTCTTCGGGCGTTTCGGTCGCAAAAAAGTCCAGGATGTCCGTGGCACCGATCACGCGCGCCATGCTGTCGGCGATGGCCTTGGTGTAGGCGTTGGCCGGTCCATCGTAGATCACCAGCAGGCGTGTGTACTGGGGATGCTGCTCGGCATAGTTGGCCACAATTGCGCCGCCGTAAGAGTTGCCCACCACCGAGATGGTCTCGTTGATCGCCAGGCTGTCCACCAACAGCTGCAGGTGCCGCACCTGCTCATCCACGCTGTTCCCGGTCCAAGTATCGGTGCTCTTGCCGTGGCCGATGAGGTCGGGCACCACCAGGTCATGGTGCCGGGCCAGTTCCTTCACATTGATGGCATACTGGGCGCAGCTGCCGGTGACGCCATGGACCAGCATCAGCCAGGGTTTTCCGGTAGTCGCGCTGGCCCAGACATGGCGGGGGCCTTCCGGCGTGATGTAGGTGTGCTCCTGCAGTCCGCTCTTACGGAAAGCCCGTTCCGCCTTCCGTTCCATCAGTTGCACCACGTTGCAAGAGGCGAGCGATATGGCGAGCAGGGCGACCGGAAGCCGTTGGAACAGGGAACGCATGGTGCAAAGGTGCTGCGGTGCGCGGTCATGCACGTCATCCTCGCATCCTATCCGACCTTTGTTCAAGCAGCGATCGGCGATGGACCACTGTCTTCCTGAAAAGCGCACCCATGAAACACGCTACGCTCCTTCTTTTCCTGGTTACCGCCACACTGACCCACGGTCAGAACTTCCCCCTGCCCACCACGGGTGCACGCTGGGTGAACACGCTCTATGGCGTGGAACCCTTTCCGCCGCCTGCGGTATTCACCCTACTGGATGTGCAGAACCTGTGCACATTCGGCAACGATACCACGATCAATACCACCACCTACACCAAGCTCGAATTCTGCCTGGGAGGCTACAAGGGAGCGTTCCGGAACGATGCCGGACGGGTGTATTACGTCCCCGGCGGCACATCCGATGAACACCTGATCTATGACTTCACCCTGCAGGCCGGCGAGAGCGTGGAGGTGTACTACGAGCAGGCTCTCGACCCGACCCTTGGTTTCACCCAGGAAGTGACCGTGTCGAGCACGGAGGTCCGCGATGATCTCGGTGGCCGGCGGGCGATCTACCTGCAGGAGGGTGCTACCTGGATCGAGGGCATCGGCAACACGTGGGGCCTGCTCACCGAACCCTGGATCAACGTGTCGAACTACATGATCGAGCTGGAATGCATGAGCTACGCGGACACCCTGCGATTCCCACTGCTGGTGCCTGATGCCGGCGAATGCGAGCTCATCATGGACGTGGACGCCATCAGCACAAGCACGATGAACCTTCACCCCAACCCCACCGCCGATGGTCGGGTGACGGTGAGCGGCCTTGAGCCAGGGGGGATCTGGCAGGTCACCGTGCGCAGTGCCGATGGGCGCATCGTGCACACTGACAAGGCCACCGGGGCTGAACGCTTGTCCTTGGACTTGGGAGGCCTGCCCAGCGGCTCGTACCTGATGGAGGTGAATGGCGACCACCAGCGTTATCGCGGAACGGTGCTGCGCCAGTGAGGCCTTTCGAAGCTCCATGAAAAGGTGCACCTGGACACCCTGTGGGTCAGCGGCCAACCCTACGGCCCAGAAGCGTTGATGGACGATCGTGTGTTCATCGGGTCGCTGCGACCCAACCTCTTCATCTGCGGATATATGGTGAGGATCTATGGCACCACCGAGAAGCGCATCCTGACGCTGATGGGGCTGATCGAGCGGGAGTTGGAGGAGCGGTGCTAGCACAGGCTCACCAGTCCTGTTAACCGCTGAGCGCCAACGATCGCGACCCGAAGACCTGGCCACTGTCGCCACCTTTGTGCATCGCG
Organism: Chryseobacterium gleum; assembly: GCA_945872795.1. Classification (GTDB taxonomy): domain Bacteria; phylum Bacteroidota; class Bacteroidia; order Flavobacteriales_F; family PHOS-HE28; genus PHOS-HE28. The sequence continues at coordinate 13,138 of CAMCAZ010000025.1, read as the reverse complement.
CCTTTCGACGATGAGGTTGAGTGCGCGACCTTCGCACCCGATGAACGACCTGGACCTGGCCCGCCGTCTACGTGTACTGCGCCGCACGGTGCTGATGCTGCAGACCGAACTGCGCCAGGGTCACCTGGATGACGCGCTGGTGGCCGACGTCGACCAGCAGCTGGAACATGGCATCGGAACCGAGCCGCGTTGCACCCACCTGCCCCACCTCGTGGATGCCGTGCGGGAAAATGCCATGGGCATGGGACCGGAGCGCTTCGCAGACACCATCCGCAGCTGCGAGAAACTGAAGGATGCCATCGAAGGGGTGATGAGCGATTTGCGCTGAGGACCGGACAGGAATCGCACCCATTCCCAAGTCCCGGAATTGCCGGCATCCACTCCACCAGGGAACAGGTGTCACTATTCAGTTGAGCATCTGATCCTTTTCATGCAGCAAGGAATGGGTCGACCGTACAGCCAGGCTGGGCTTTGACCCCCACCGTGGTTGACAGGTACAGCGCCCCCGCTCCATCAGTTCACTGCACCGTCCAGATGATGTTGGTGCGCCAGTGCCCTGGGTCCGGATCAGCAGTGGGATCGGAGAGGTACTCCTCCAGCATCCAACCTGGCTCCAGACCGTCCGTACGTAGGCGATCCACCAAGGCATCGTAAGCCGCACCCATGTATTCATAGGGCCCGGCATATTCGACCATCAGCGCTCTCGAACTCGGGATGGTCACCTGATCGAAACCGGGAATGTCCGGCAGGTTCAGCGACACGGGTATGGCGGCGGCGACATCGGTATCGCGCCCATCCTCATCCACACTGTAATAGATGGCACTGGGCAGACCCTGAGGCCGGATACCCCGCTCCGCAAGGGCCTGGACCATGGCCGCATAGGTCTCGGCAAAAAAGTCAGGAAGCTTGTTCAAGGGAACATGCACGCGCCGCACCATATAGGTACGACCCGGCCATGTGATCATGTTCACCGTGTGTTCCATAACGCTCGTTTCCATGGTGGAAGGTGTTGGTATGCCATGAAGCTAGCACCGCATTGCACGGAATTCACTGACAATGGTCATTCCGCATCAGCCTTGATGGCGGACCATCATGGCAGGGATGCACCGAAGCACCGTGAAACCCGCCAACGACCAGCTATGGGATGGAAATGCCCCACTCGTCAACTGATCATTCGTGCCCTCGCGGAACCCTACAGCACGATCAAACGCCCCTGCTGCACGGCATCCTTCCCGCGCCTCACCACATAGGTGTACGCTCCCTGCCATGGGATCGTGTGATCGAACAGTTGAGCGCCGGGTGCCAATACAACGCGCTGGACCTCGCGACCACTCACATCGACCACCGAAAGTGTCCATGGCCCACTGCCCGCCAGGTCGCCCTGGAAACGGAACTGCCCTGTGCTGGGGTTCGGGTAGACCGCCAGAGCCGGAGCGCGCTCCATCTCCCGCACCGCCACATTGGTGCAGAGACCGGGGATGTTGGCATCCAACCAAATGAGCCTGCGGCCGATCCAGCCCTTCAACGAATCGAGCTCCGCTGCGTAGGTGGTGGCGACAGGGAACACCTCGGGCGCCGGACCGCTCACACCGAGTATGGGCCACTTCTGGAAATGCCGGGCCTGAGCGTTCTGCACCAGGGCACCCACACTGTCGATGTAGGCGAAGATGCTCTCGTTGCTCAGGATGGAACTGCGATGGTCCTCATACGTGCAGCGCAGTTGGGCATTGAAGGTGCTGTCCTGCAGAAGGCGCACGTACCAGCCGCAGGAGTAGTTGTCCGTGGGGCAGTCGTTGATCAGGTGCGCCCAGCCGCTGCCATCGTTGTTCTCGAAGATGGAACAGCCGTAGAGGGTCTTCCACGCCCAGTCGAAGTCCCACACCGGACCAGCCTTGAGCCTCCCCCCGTTCGAGTTCTTGTCCTTGTGGAAGAACACGCTCTTCTTGAAGCCGTCGTTGTTGCGCGCAAGCTCGTTCACCAGGAAATAGGTGATGAACGAAGGCACATCGAGGTAGCTGCGGTAACCGGTCTCGGGATCGTCGTAGTTGGGACTGTATAGCGCGGTCTCCAAGGTGTCCACATAGGAGGCGATGTAGTTCCGCTGCTCCGGGCTGATCACTTCGGGTTCCGGATACTCATACAGGAAGTGGACATCGAACCCAGGGTGGTCGATGGGCGAAAAGTTCGACTGGAAACTGTTGTTCGCATCTCGGAGGTTCTGTTGCAGGATATACCCCCCGGTGACATCATCTCCGGTGTTCTCATCCACGTTCAGTGTGGCGATGGCCACCCGACCTGCATCACGCTTGATCTTCTCGCCGAAGGTGTAGATGCCTTTGTAGACGCTGTCGACCAGCACTTCGCAGAGATGCGTGCGGGGCGCGTACTCGCCCATCTGGCGTGCCAGCGAGAAGGCCAAGGCATTGCGCACCAGCGAACGGTCGTTGTAATTGGACAACAGGAACCAATCGTTCTCCGCTGGCAGACCCAGGATCGGAACGTTGTTGTTGGTCCCGGAATCCGTGCGCGTTTCAATGTTGTAGGGGCGTTGGGGATAGCCTGCGGAAGTGGCTCCGCGTACCCCGATGCCCACCGCACCGCTGTACTCATTGGAAGGGTCGCTGACGGAGGTAAGGTTGCCCGGACCGTTGTACTTGATGTCCATCACCGCATCGATGCGGCCGTCAAAAGGAATGTCCTGATCTAAGGTGTTGATCATCACGATCGGCAGTTCGGAGCTTTCCAGCGTCACGGTCCCAAGGTCGGAGACGCAAAGCTCGAAGGCGCCCGTGCCACCACCATAGCCGAAGGCCTGGATGAACAGGGTCTCCCCTGGCGGCAATTCGTAAGCCGATAGCAGGGAGAAATAGTCATCACCGCCGTCATCATCACAACCGCGCAGGGTCAATGCCGTGCAGTCGGTCCCGGTCCACATGGCGATGCCGGTATCGTTCAATCCATTGGTGGAAGCCGTGGCAACGCTCACATTGCCCGAGGGCGGAACGGGCATGGTGAACCAGATGTCACCACCTTGGAAGTTTGCACAACCCGGGCTCAGGCCGGAACCCAGCAGACCACTGTTGTCCACGATCAGGCAATCGACCGTATCGATGGGAAGCGCAGCACAAGGCACAGCGCCTGGCGGAGGCACCTGATCACAATCACCCACCCCGGTGAACACCGTTCCGATGGCCGGATCGGGACCATCGCCGAACACGAAGTTGCCTGCAGGGCCGAAGATCTGGTAGGTGTTCTCGTTCTCCCAATCGCCCGATGTGTAGGTCAGGGACAACTGGTCGCCATTACAAATGGTGAACGATGCCGTGGAACCACCACCCACCGCCGCATAGGTTCCCACAAGCGACCCGTTCACCGACACGGTCAACTGACCGCCGTTCCAGCCATCGCCGTAGCTGTCGCTCATGTTCAGCAGGTAATCGCAACACTGGGCGTTCGCCCCCAACACCATCCCTGATGCGAGCAGCGCCAGCAGCAGCCGTATTCCTTGGTACATATGAAGCAGATGGAATGAGAGAGGCGCAATGCCGGAGGCATCGACACCACGACTTAACACAGGCTTTTTACAAAAGTAACGTAGCTGCAAGAACGCGGAAAGATGAAAACGGACCAGATTGAAAGCCCACCACCAAATTACTGAGGCCATTACGAACTGACGCCATCATGCGATCATCCCGTGACGGCAGCCATTGGGATCGATCCGCAGAATGCTCATCAGCCGGACAAGCCAAGCTCACCGCTCACCGTCCGAACGTGCGATCCATTCACGAACTTCGTCGCCTGAGCGGCCATAATGGCCCGACCAAACCCCATGCTGGAGTATTTCCAACAGATCCTGGACAACCCACTGCCCAGTCTGGCCATCGTGGCCAACCTTATCATCATTGAGAGCCTGCTCTCGGTGGACAATGCGGCAGTGTTGGCGACGATGGTCATGGACCTGCCCGAGAAACAGCGGAAACGCGCCCTGAAGTACGGTATCATCGGCGCCTATTTCTTCCGGGGCGTTTGCCTGCTGTTCGCCGCCTACCTCATCCAGATCTGGTGGCTGAAGCCTCTCGGCGGCCTTTACCTTCTCTATCTCGTATGGGACTGGTGGAAGGGCAAGCAGACCAAGACCAAGAAGGACGACCTGCTCAACAAGAACAGCCATTGGTTCTATCGCCATACGGTGGGTCGCATCGGCCCGTTCTGGTCTACCGTGGTGCTGGTTGAATTGATGGACCTTGCCTTCTCCATCGATAACGTGTTCGCCGCGGTAGCCTTCACGGAGAACCTGATCCTGATCTGGATCGGCGTGTTCATCGGGATACTGGCCATGCGCTATGTGGCACAAGGCTTCGTGCAGCTGATGCAGCGCTTCCCGTTCCTGGAGACCTCAGCATTCCTGGTGATCTTTGTGCTGGGGCTCAAGTTGACGCTTTCCGTCGTGGAGCATTATCATCCGGAGCACGGTCTAAGCCGCTTCCTGATGAGCCACGAAGCGGACCACCTCACGTCAGCGGTGACCGTGGCTATTTTCTTCGTGCCGGTGCTTACATCCCTGATGTTCAACTACCCCAAGGTGCGCGAGCACAGGTAAGACGGGCAGGACGATCATCCTCGATGCTGCGGTGAACGAGCAGGTCTTGGCATAACCATGCCGGCTCCTTCCTTTTGGACCAGAACTACTTCCTGACCGGGATGGGGATCAGCTTCGGCCGACCGAGCTCGCGTAATCGCCTTACGTGGGAGGCCAATGCGGCCCGCAAGGAGGGCTTTAGGTTGTACGGGATCCCGAACTCCTTCGCCGTTCGCTCCACGATGGGTGAGATCTTCCGGTAGTGGATGTGGCAGATGTGCGGGAACAGGTGGTGCTCGATCTGGAAGTTCAGACCGCCGATGTACCAGTTCAGCAGGCGGTTGTTCCGTGCGAAGTTGGCCGTGGTGAGCACCTCGTGCACCGCCCAGTCCGTATGGATCACGCCCCTCTCATCGGGCATGGGCTGCTCTGCACCTTCCACCACGTGGGCCAGTTGGAAGATGCTGCCCAGGATCACGCCCGTGATGAAGTGCATCAGGAAGAAACCGATGACCACCTGCCACCAGAGCAAGGGGGTGAGCAGGATGGGCAGGCCGATGAGCACGCCGATGTGCAGGGCCTTGGTGAGGCCCAGGGTGATGAACTCCCGCGTGGGGCTCACACCCTGCTGGCGGGTGATGCCGGCCTTGTTGAACCGGGCCAGCATGAAGAAGTCGGTCACCAATTTGGAGATCGTCATCAGGCCATAGAAGAAGAAGGCGTGCATGTGCTGGAAACGATGCACCCACTTCAAGCGCGCGTGCTCGCTGAAACGCAGTGGTCCGCGCGACGCGATGTCCTGGTCCACATCGTTCACGTTGGTGTGCGTGTGGTGGATGAGGTTGTGCTGGATCCGCCAATTGAACACATTGCTCCCGAGGAGATAGATGCTGCTGCCCAGGAGCTTGTTGATCCAGACGTGTCTGCTGGCCGAGCCGTGCACGGCGTCGTGCATCACGCTCATGCCGATGCCCGCCATTCCGATGCCCATCACCACCACCACCGGCATCGCCCACCAGCCTGAGATGGGCAGCGTGAGCAGGAGCACAAAGGGCACGATGTAGAGAGCGAGCATGGCCACGGTCTTCACCACCATGCGCTGGTCGCCTTTGGTGGAGAGCCCATGTTCCTTGAAGTAAGCGTTGACGTTCTTCCTTACGGCGGTGGAGAATTGCTTCTGCCAGGCCTCCGGACCGATGTAGCGTAGGTTCTGCATTGAATGGGGTAGCCCTGTGTTCGGACCGTGAAGCTATGGTCAACAATGATGCCTACGTCCTCGACCATTCATCAACCAACAGGTTTCCGCGCTGGTGGCCCTTTTCAGTACCTGACAGGAGATGCGGGATAGGCAGTAAACTCACCGACACGATCGGTCCACCAGCTCGTCGCTCACTTTGCAGCATCTCCCAAGGCCAGTCGCCAGGAAAGCACCGCGGCCAGCAACGTGACCGGCGTGAAGATCAGGGTCTCCCGCATGTCCAATGCGAAGAGGTTGCCCACGGTATTGAGCGTGAAGAGCAGCACCAGGGTCCATAGCCCCCAACGGCCCACCGCTGGAATGCCCTTTCCGATGACCTTCATCCGGATCAACACAAAACAACCAGCGACCAACAGCACCGCGATGGAGACGACCGCCGTGCGTTCCGCTGCATCGTCCAGCCGACCGCCCCAGACCATCTCCGTGGGGACCAGCCCGAACAGCACGGTCAGCTAAAAGAGCATCGCCGCACCGAACAACACCAGCAACGTGCGTCCCGCAATGGCAAAGGGGATGCGGAGCATGGAGCGCATGCTTACCGATCACTTCACCCGGGATACCAGGACCCTGCCCAATCGTTCGATCACACCGGTGACCAGTGCGTTGCCCATGAAGAAGGCCCGCTTGGTATCCGACGCCCCCTCGGTATGACCGTCGGGGAACATGTTCAGCCGTTCTAGTTCCACCGGGGTGAGGCGGCGGAGCTTGCCTTCCGGAGTGCGGATGACATGCTTGAAGCGTGAGGGTGAGATGCCGCCTTCACCCGTGACGATGGTACGCGATGGCTTGTCCAAGGCATCGGGAAAGGACATGGCGCCCTCGCTGTAGCTGTAACTGTATCCGCTGCTGCGGTCCACCCGCTGCTCGCTCTTACCTCCCTTGCAATAGCTCCAGGCCTTGACCTGGGCGGCCGGCACGAAGTAACTTTTGGGCACCTCTGCGCTGGGCAGCACGATATCGCCCAATACGGTGCGTGGTCCACTGTAGTCCGGCACCACGGAACAGCTGTGGGCCTTTCGACCCACCAACACACCAGCGCTCCCGAACGGGGTCTTCGCCCCTTTCTTCGTTGCGTTGAACTTGCGGCTGATGTCCGCCAGGTCACCTTTCAGTTCCACACTGTTCAGGCCCTGCCTGCCTTCTGCCACCGGAAAGGCCTCGGAGAAGATCCCATGGTCCATGATCCAGCCCTCGGGGTTCTTCTCCTTAAGCAGTGCCTTACCGATGGGTGTGCTCTTGTGATAGCCGAGGAAGAACACCCGCCGCCGGCGCTGTGGCATGCCATAGTCCGCCGCGTTGATCACGCGCCACTCCACCACATAGCCCAGGTCGGCGAGCGAGGCCAGCATCACTGCAAAGTCACGCCCCCGTTGACCGGTGGGAGACTTCAGCAGGCGGTCCACGTTCTCCAGTAGGATGTAGCCCGGTGCGTGGGCCTTGAGGATGCGATGGATCTCCCACCACAGCACACCCTTCTTTCCCTGCAATCCCTCGGCCTGCTTCAAGGTGCGCGCCACGGAATAATCCTGGCAGGGGAAACCGCCCACCAGCAGATCATGCCGGGGGATGTGCTTCACCGGGACCGATGCGATGTCCGCGTTGGAATGGTGATCAGGGCCGAAACGGGCCACGTAGACCGCAGATGCCGCCTGGCGCTTGATGCCCGGCTCCCACTGGTTGCTCCACACCACGCTGAACCGATCGCTGGCCCGTTCCAGACCGATGCGGAAACCACCAACGCCGGCAAAGAGCTCTACGACCTTCAGGGGTTCCATGGATGGCGCGAAACTATCCCCCGGCATCCCGCCGATCAAGTGGGTCTACGGCGCTTTATGAACAAGCTGATCCGCATGAACGGATGCACACGTGTTCGTGGCACTTCCGGACCTTTGATGCCTACCACACCCGTTGTACCGCCATGAACCGGGCGCCAGCCCGCCGCCGCTCACCCGTGCTGGGCCTCACGTGGTACCACAATACGCAACATGTTCGTTTGCACGGCCCGGAACTTAACCGCACCTTGGGGCCGTATGCTCCAGTTCACCACCCAGACCGACCCCGAGACGAGCCGTCCGGTCACCACCTCCCTCGACCGCTTCTTCGTCAGCCTGCTGAACGACCCGCGGGACCTGCCCTTCATCTACCTCGGCCTGCGCGTCACCTTTACGCTCATACCGATGGCCGTACTGCTGTACATGCCCTTCGTGCCCACCTGGCTCTGGTGGATGATCGCTGTGGTCTATCTCTTCATCAACAACATCACCTACAAGGGGCCCTTCGGACTGATGTTGCATTGCACCACACACCGCCGCTTCTTCAAGAAGGAGTATGAATTCCTGAACCACTACCTTCCTTGGGTACTGGCACCCTTCTTCGGCCAATCGCCGGAGACCTACCGCGCACATCACGTGGGCATGCACCATGCGGAGAACAACCTGGAACCCGACGAGAGCAGCACCATGCCCTACCAGCGGGATTCAGGAACGGACTTCATGAAGTACTACCTCACCTTCCTCTTCACCGGCATCTACACCCTGATCCGGTACCTCTTCGGGGTGCGACGGAACAAGCTGGCGTGGCAGACCATCCGGGGCGAACTGCTCTTCATCCTCTTCTGTGTAGCCATGAGCTTCGTGAACTGGCAGGCCACGCTTGTCGCCTTCATCCTGCCATTCATGGCCTTCCGCTTGGTGGCCATGGCCGGCAACTGGGTACAGCACACCTTCATCTGCCCGGACCAGCCCGGCAACGAGTTCCGCAACAGCATCACGGTCATCAACGTGAAGTTCAACCATAAGTGCTGGAACGATGGCTACCACATCAGCCACCACCTTGAGCCCATGCTTCATTGGACGGAGCATCCGCGGTATTTCCGGGAACACCTCGCCGAGTTCGGCAGGAACAAGGCTGTGGTGTTCGACGGGCTCAACTATATGGATGTCTTCGTGCTTCTCCTGCGCGACCGATACGACCTCCTGGCCGAGCGTTTCGTGGATGTAGGCAACAATTTCCAGAACGACGAGGAGGTGATCGCCTTCCTGCGCAGTCGGGTGGTACCCATACCGTTCAGCACCAACGTATTGACGACGGCTGTGGCTTGAACCACGCTTAGAAAAGGGTGACGTAATGGGCCTTGTGGATCTCCTCTGACGGATCCGGAGCAATTGCTGTTCCGTTCCTTTGCGCTCTGAAACCTCCATTCCACCATGGACAACGGTTACGCAAGGACCACCCTCTCTGAAGGCATCGCCACGGTGACCTTCCACCATCCCAAGAGCAACAGCCTGCCCGGCCACGTGCTGCGCAGCATGGCCCAGGCCATCGAAGCGGCCGGCAAAGACCCGTCCGTGCGGGTGATCATCCTGCGCAGCGACGGCGACAAGGCCTTCTGTGCGGGTGCCAGTTTCGATGAGCTGGTCGCCATTGACAGTGAGGCCCATGGGCTCGCGTTCTTCAGCGGTTTCGCCCTGGTGATCAATGCCATCCGCAAGGCACCGGTCCTCGTCATCGGCCGCATCCACAGCCATGCCGTGGGCGGTGGTGTGGGTCTAGCCTGCGCGGTGGATATTGCCTACGCCCATGAAAGCGCCAGTGCACGGCTCAGCGAACTCGCCATCGGCATCGGCCCCTTCGTGGTGGGACCGGCAGTGGAACGCAAGGTGGGCACCGGACAGTTCGGGCTCCTGAGCGCCACACCGGCCAAACGCCGCAGCGCTGCATGGTGCGAGACCAATGGCATGTACGCCGAAGTGTTCCCGACCGTGGAAGCCTTGGACGCGTGCATCGACGCGCACGCCAGGGAACTTTCAGCCTACAGCCCCGAGGCCATGGCCGAACTGAAGAAGGTGATGTGGCGGGGGACCGAAGATTGGGACGAACTCCTGATCGAACGCGCCAAGATCAGCGGGCGCCTGGTGTTGAGCGATTTCACGCGGAACGCCATCGCTGCGTTCAAGGACGCAGTGGCCAAACGCTGATCAGCGCAATCGGTCCGCACTGCGCACCAGCTCCTCATCGGCCTTGATGGCGCGCTCGGCCATGAAGGACAGCACCAGGGCCACGATGGGAAGTACGAAGGACAGGCCATAGCTGGCGGTGACAGCCCCACCCTCCTCCAGATAGCCGTGCACAGAGCGGTCCGTGATGAACATGTAGGCGATGACGCCCAGCATCAGCAGATAGGTGCCCCGCACGAAGCGCATCTGGCGCGGACGACCCTTGTAGAGGAACACCGTGGCGAGCAACGCCACACCCAGCAGGGTCAGGACGATGGAGAAAGGCATCTTCAGGCCCACATCCACCACTTCCACCCCCTCGCTGGTGAACAGTCCGGAGGTGCGTAGTTCGTAGGTGGTCTCTCCCCGTTGGTAGCTGGCAATGGGGAACAGCCAGGTGGAGAACGCCAACAAGGCCGCGAGGGCCAGGAAGAGGGATTGCTTGCGCTGGAGCATCTGTCCGTGGGATCGGCGGCGAAATTAGGCCTGGATCCGCCTTGGCCCGGACCAAAAAAAGTGGGGCCGGGTGTCGTGCCATTGCCCCGGAGGTCTTAACATTGCAGCGCATTCCCACTGGTCGGTGCGCTCGTCGAAGAGACGACATTCCTGCACCGCCGGCCCAATTGAACCCTTTACGGCAGTTCCGGAGAAAGCCCTCAAGGCCTTTTCGCCTTCCGCACAGCGGACCCATCCCACCGAACATTTCCCACCCTTCGTATCCATGTACGATCAGAACGCGCTGAGCGCGATGAAGCTGGCCGAGCTCAAGGAGATCGCCAAAAAGCTCGACCTCAAGAAGTTCGACACGCTGAAAAAACAGGACCTGATCAACAAGATCCTGGAAGAGCAGACGCGCAAGGCCGACAAGCCCAAGCCCATCGGACCATCCTTCGTGGGTGATGAAAAGGCCATCGCCGCCATGGCCACGGATGATGAGATCACCCTGCAGGAGGACCCCGAGCCCCCCGCTGCCGCGGACGGGCCTGATGCCGATGACGACGACGATGACGAGGAGGATGACGACGACGATGAGGAGGACGATGATGATGATGATGACGACGAGGATGACAACGAAGCGGAGCGGCCGACCGGTCGTACTGCCGATCGCGAGGAGCGTGCGGCCGATGCCCCGCTGAACGCGCCCCAGGCAGAAACGCCCGCCCCCACGGAGCGCGCGGATCGTCCGCAGCACGAGCGCAGGGAACGCAACGACAACCGCGACCAGCAGCGCCGGGAAGGTGGCCAGCAACGCGGTCAGGAGCGGCAGGAACGCAAGCCGGCGCCCGGTGATCGCCCGGAGCAGCCCACAGGACGACAGGAGCGCAACGAACCGCGCCAGGACCGCCGCGAACGCTCCGAGCGGGAATCCGGCGAGCGCCAATCCGACCAGCGCCGCGACCAACCCCGGGAGCAGCAGCGAGACCAGGGGAGGGACCAGCAACGTGACCAGCCCCGCGAGCAACAGCGAGACCAGAACCGTGACCAGCAGCGCGACCCGAACCGGGACCAGCCACGCGATGGGAACCGCGATGCACAGCGCGACCAGAACCGTGGTGATCAGCGACCCGATCAGCGGAGTGGCGAACAGCGCCAGGACCGCGACCGCCAGGACCGCCCGCAGCAACGCGAACAGTTCAACTTCGAAGCCTTCGTGGAGACCGAGGGCGTGCTGGAGGTGATGCCCGAGGGCTACGGCTTCCTGCGCAGCAGCGACTACAACTACCTGGCCTCACCGGACGATGTGTACGTGAGCCAGCAGCAGATCAAGCAGTACGGCCTGAAGCTCGGCGATACCGTGCAGGGCTTCGTGCGACCACCACGCGAAGGCGACAAGTTCTTCCCGCTGGTGAAGGTGGACCGCATCAATGGCCGCGATCCCGAGTGGGTGCGCGACCGCGTCCCCTTCAAGTTCCTGACACCCTTGTTCCCCGACGAGAAGTTCAACCTCGCCGGCAAGGGCCACAGCCTCAGCACCCGGGTGCTCGACCTCTTCGCCCCCATCGGAAAGGGCCAGCGTGGTCTGATCGTGGCACAGCCCAAGACCGGCAAGACCGTGCTGTTGAAGGAAGTGGCCAATGCGATCGCCGCGAACCACCCGGAGGTCTATCTCATCGTGCTGTTGATCGATGAGCGGCCAGAGGAAGTGACCGACATGGCGCGCAGCGTGAACGCCGAAGTGATCGCCAGCACCTTCGACGAACCGGCCTCACGCCACGTGGCCGTGGCCGGCATCGTGCTGGAAAAGGCCAAGGCCATGGTGGAATGCGGTCACGATGTGGTGATCCTGCTCGACTCCATCACCCGCCTGGCACGCGCCTACAACACCGTGCAACCCGCCAGCGGCAAGATCCTCTCCGGTGGTGTGGACGCCAACGCGCTGCAGAAACCCAAACGCTTCTTCGGTGCCGCACGGAAGATCGAGAACGGTGGGTCGCTCACCATCCTCGCCACGGCGTTGGTGGAGACCGGCAGCAAGATGGACGAGGTGATCTTCGAAGAGTTCAAGGGCACCGGCAACATGGAGCTCCAGCTCGACCGCAAGATCAGCAACCGTCGCATCTTCCCGGCCATCGACATCCTCGCCAGCGGCACCCGTCGCGACGATCTGCTCCACGGCAAGGAGGTCATGCAGCGCACCTGGATCCTGCGCAAGCACCTGGCGGACATGAACTCCATCGAGGCCATGGAATTCGTGAAGAAGCACATGGAAGGCACCAAGAGCAATGAGGAATTCCTCGTGAGCATGAACGGATGATCTGAGGAGGAGGAGCAGGAACAGGGGCGGAGGCAAGCGATCATCGATGTACCAGTATGTTTGACATCCCTTCAACCTGATCGGCAATGAGCGGCTTCAAGGAAATGACCGTGTACAAAAAGGCCTTCGAGATGGCCAACTTGGTGTTTCTCTTATCGAAGCGATTCCCCGTTGAGGAACGGTATTCGTTGACCGACCAGATCCGCAGGTCATCCCGTTCGGTATCCGCGCAGTTTGCTGAAGGCTACAGGAAGAAACGATATCCGCTGCATTTCATCTCCAAGATGACGGACGGCGATGGAGAGAACGCCGAGACCCAGGTATGGCTGGACCATGCTGTCGCTTGCGCATACGTCACTCCAAAGGATATCGCACCGATCATCTCGCTTTCTGAAGAGGTAGGCCGCATGCTTGGTGACATGATCGAGAACCCCGGAAAATATGGCGTAGCCAAACAGGCGTAAGCCAGTACTCTATTCTACTCCTGCTCCTGTCCCTGCCCCTGCTCCTGCCCCTGCCCCTGCTCCTGCCCCTGCTCCTGCCCCTGCCCC
>CAMCAZ010000024.1 GCA_945872795.1 Chryseobacterium gleum | reverse complement strand
CCCTCCGCGAAGTCTGCGACACGGTTGAATATGGCTATACGGCCAGTTCCGACAGCCAACAGATCGGCCCCAAGTTTTTGAGGATAACCGACATCGTTCCCGATCTGATCGATTGGAATGCGGTACCATATTGTCCCATCGAGCCTAGTAAGCTGGAAAAGTACCGGCTGAAGACTGGGGATATTGTGATCGCACGAACAGGCGCTACAACAGGCTGGGCGAAGTACATCCAAGATCCACCAGAAGCCGTCTTCGCATCATACTTGATCAGAATCCAACCGAGCGCAGACGTAGATGCGCGGTTCATTGGCTTCCTCGTTGAATCTGCCGGGTACAAGGAATTCATCCAGCGACACATGGGCGGTGCGGCCCAGCCGAATGCCAATGCACAGATCCTTACCAGTTTTGATTTCGACCTCCCCGACCTCCCCACCCAACGCCGCATCGCGGGCATCCTCTCAGCGTACGACGAGCTGATCGCGAACAACCAGCGGCGCATTGCGGCGCTGGAGCAGATGGCGCGGGCGCTGTACCGGGAGTGGTTCGTGTATTTCCGGGCGCCGGGGGCGGTGATGGGTGGTGGTGAATTGCCGGAGGGGTGGGAGGTGAAGCGGTTGGATGAGATCACGGACAGTGTGCGCAGTTCAGTCGCCAAGGGTGAACTGGATGAAGAGGTTCCTTATCTGGGCCTTGAGCATATACCAAGGCGATCATTGGCGCTGGATGCATGGGAATACAGCCGTGATCTAGGTTCCAGCAAGTTGCTCTTCAAGAAGGGCGATGTGCTCTTCGGAAAGATCCGGCCATACTTCCACAAGGTCTCCGTAGCCCCCTTCGACGGCCTGTGCTCTTCGGACACGATCGTCATACGGGCCAAGACAGACCGTTACCACGCACTGGCTACCTGCTGTGCCTCAAGCGACGAGTTCGTCGCCCATGCGACAGCAACATCGAATGGGTCGAAGATGCCACGAGCGGATTGGAAGGTGCTAAGGGATTACCCTGTAGCTGTTCCACCGGAGGAGCTTCTGTCCAAGTTCTCCGCCTTCGTGGACAACGCGATCGAACAGATGCAAACCCTCATATTCCAGACCGCGAACCTCCGCCGGACGCGTGACCTGTTGTTGCCGCGGTTGATGAATGGGCGGGTGGAGGTAAACACTATTGAAGCATGAGCGCAACTCTTTTCAAGGAAGTCGGCTATTCTCTCTCCAAGCTGATCGACGACATCCAAATGGGCGAGATCGGGTTGCCCGACATCCAGCGCCCTTTCGTATGGAAGAACGCCAAGGTGCGCGACCTGTTCGACTCCATGTACCGGGGATACCCCGTGGGCTACTTCCTGTTCTGGGAGAACCAGGTAGGTGAGAAGACCAAGCAGATCGGCGCGGCCAACCACCAGAAGGTGCCCCAGCTCCTTATCGTGGATGGGCAACAACGACTCACCTCGCTCTATGCCGTGCTAAAAGGCATTAAGGTATTGCGCGAGAATTACGAGACCGAGCAGATCGAGATCGCCTTCCGGCCCACGGATGGGAGTTTCCAAGTCTGTGATGCGGCCATCCGCAAGGATCCGGAGTACCTGCCGAACATTTCGGCACTCTTCGCACCCTCCGCCAGTCAGTACAGCATCATCGGCAACTACCTGGAGAGCTTGAAGGCTTACCGGGAGAAGAACGACAAGCCGTTCACCGAGGCAGAGAAGAAGGCATGCGAGCAGTCTTTGCAAAAGTTGTTCAGCCTCACGAGCTATCCCTTCACCACGTTACAGCTATCGGCTAGCATTGAGGAAGAGCAGGTGGCCGAGGTCTTTGTGCGCATCAATAGCGAGGGGAAGAAGCTGAACCAAGCGGACTTCATCCTGACACTGATGTCCGTGTTCTGGGAAGACGGTCGGAAGGAGTTGGAGGACTTCTGCCGGACGGCACGCGAGCCTTCCAAGTCGGGGCCGAGTCCTTTCAACCACTTCGTGGATCCATCGCCGGATCAGCTCTTGCGCGTGGCGGTGGGTATGGCCTTCCGCCGTGCCCGGCTCAAGAGCGCGTATTCGGTATTGCGCGGCAAGGACATGGAGACGGAGGTGTTCAGCGAAGAGCTCCGCGACACCCAGTTCGCAAAGTTGAAGGAAGCCCAAGCGCATGTATTGAACCTGACGCACTGGCACGACTACCTGGGCATCCTGCGGCAGAGTGGTTTCACCGGAGGGAACTTGATCAGTTCCCAGACCACGATCTACTATACGTACATCCTCTACCTGATCGGCCGCATCGACTTGAACGTGAAGGCGAACACACTCGGGCAGATAATTGGCCGCTGGTACTTCATGGCCTCCATTACTTCACGTTACACCGGCGGCTCTCCGGAGACACTGATGGAGCGCGATCTGGCAGATCTCCGCAATGTGACCACGGCTGCGGAATTTCTCTCCTGGGTGGAACGGGTGATGGTTGCTGAATTGACTGCGGATTTTTGGTCGGTGACGTTGCCGAACCGACTGGATACATCATCCGCCAGCAGTCCCCTGCTCTATGCCTACCTGGCCTCGCTAAACCTTTTCGACGCACGCGCGCTGTTCTCCAAGAAGCGCACACGCGATGTGCTTGACCCGGCCATCAAGTCAACGAAGAACGCTGCCGAGCGCCACCATCTCTACCCAAAGAGCTACCTGGCGGAATTGGGCTTCTCCGGTACGCGGGAAACCAACCAGCTGGCGAACTACGCGTTGGTGGAATGGAACGATAACATCACCATCTCGGACACGCCTCCCTCGGACTACCTGCCCAAGTATTGGAGCCGTCTTTCGCCCAAGGAGCAGGCGAGCCAAGCATACTGGCACGCACTGCCAACCGGTTGGGACCAGATGGAGTACCAGGAGTTCCTTGTCGCACGCCGGATGGGCATCGCCCAAGTGATCGCGGACGGCTACCATCGCCTGACCCACGGCGAGGTGATCGCTGAGGTAGAGGATACGTTCGAGGCACGCATCAGCCGGGGCGAGGGTGTGCAGACCGAGTTCAAAGCCACCCTCCGAGTGAACCTGCACACCGGGCAGAACGACCCGAAGATGGAACACGCCGTCTTGAAGACACTGACCGGGTTCCTCAATTCTACGGGAGGTACGCTGTTCGTCGGCGTCAATGACGATGGCGAGGCCATCGGACTTCAGCAGGACAACTTCCCTAACGAGGACAAGATGGCGCTGCACCTGGACAACATCATCAAGGACCGGCTCGGTCCAGCGGTTTTCGCCTGCCTCAAGACCACATTCGCCGATGTGAATGGCAGCAGGATCCTCGCGATCGAATGCGCGGCAAGCAAGAAACCCGTGTTCCTGAAGAACGGTGGGGGCGAAGAGTTCTATATCCGCGCTGGGGCATCATCCCCGGCATTGCCTGCGAGCCACATGCATGAGTATATCCAACAACGGTTCAAGTAGGTGTTCGCATCATGTCGCCCGTGATCGATAGCGAGTACGAACTGGTGGAGTTCCCCGCCATGCAGCTGTTTGAACAGTTGGGCTGGGAAGTTCTCGCAGCCAAGGAGGAGGAGTTCGGTTCCACGGGCACCCTGGGCCGCACTGCCCAGAACGAGGTGGTGCTGGTGCCGCGCCTGCGTGCAGCACTGAAGAAACTGAACCCCGAACAGCCCGAAGAGGTTATCACCCTGGCCGTGGACGAACTGGTGCGCGACCGCAGCACCAAGAGCTTGGTGCAGGCCAACCTGGAAGTGTTCGGCCTGTTGCGAGACGGCTTGCTGGTGAGCATACCGGACCGCGAACGTGGCGGGCAGAAGCAGCAGCGCCTGCGGCTGGTGGATTGGGAGGAACCCGCGCAGAACGACTTCCTGCTGGTGAACCAGTTCAAGGTGAGCGGCATCCTGTACAACTGCATCCCCGACCTGGTGGGTTTCGTGAACGGCCTACCGTGGGTGGTGATCGAACTGAAGAAGCCCGGTGTGCCCGCAAGGCAAGGCTTCGATGGCAACCTCACCAGCTACAAGCACGCGGAGAACGGGGTACCTCCCCTCTTCGTGTACAACGCCCTGCTGATCGCTAGCAACGGTACGGAAAGCAAGGTGGGCTCGCTCACCGCGGATTGGGAACGCTTCAGCGAATGGAAACGGATCGAGCGCGAGGACGAACCGCGCCGCGTGAGCCTGGAGGTGATGTTGCGCGGCGTGTGCGACAAGGGCCGCCTGCTGGACCTGGTGGAGAACTTCGTGTTGTTCAGCGAGCACAAGGCCGGCACCATCAAGGCCATGGCCCAAAACCACCAGTTCCTGGGCGTGAACAACGCCATACATGCCAGCATGGTGGCGCATGCACGCGGCAGCAGCCAGGGCGGTGTGTTCTGGCATACGCAGGGCAGCGGGAAGAGCTTCAGCATGGTGTTCTACGCGCAGAAGATCCTGCGCAAGCTGCCCGGCAACTGGACCTTCGTGGTGATCACCGACCGGCAGGACCTGGATGACCAGATCGCGGGCACCTTCAAGGCCGTGGGTGCCGTGAGCGAGGAGGACAGCAAAACCTGCCACGCCACCAGCGGTGCACACCTGCGCGACCTGCTGCGCGCCAACCACCGCTACGTGTTCACGCTGATCCAGAAGTTCCAGACCACCGAGGTGCTGAACTCGCGGAGGGACATCATCGTGCTCACGGACGAAGCGCACCGCAGCCAGTATGATACGCTGGCCATGAACATGCGTACGGCCCTGCCCAATGCGCTGTTCCTCGCCTTCACCGGCACGCCGCTGCTGGCCGGTGAGGAGCGCACCCGCGAAGTGTTCGGTGACTACGTTTCCATCTACGACTACCAGCAGAGCGCCGAGGATGGTGCCACGGTGCCGCTGTTCTATGAGAACCGAACACCGGAACTGAAGCTGGAGAACCCCGACCTGAACGATCAGATCTACGACCTGATCGAAGCGGCGGAACTGGACGCCCTCGCCGAGAAGAAGTTGGAGCGCGAACTGGGCAAACAGTACCACCTGATCACGCGCGGCGACCGCCTCAACACCGTAGCACGTGACATCGTGCAGCACTACCTGGGCCGTGGTTTCCAAGGCAAGGCCATGGTGGTGAGCATAGACAAGGCGACCGCCTTGAAGATGTACGACAAGGTGCAGCGCTACTGGAAGGAGGAGAAAGTGCGGACCGAACGCGCGATCGCCGAACAGCGCGACACGAAAGGCGAGCGCGACCAGGAGGCCCTGCGGGAACTATTGGTCCGCTTGGACGTGCTGGAGACCACGGATATGGCCGTGGTGGTGAGCGGTGCACAGAACGAGGTGGAGGAGATGCGCAAGCAAGGCATCGACATCACCCCGCATCGCGCCCGGATGGTGAACGAGGCGATGGACGAGAAGTTCAAGGATCCGAAGGACCCGTTCCGCCTGGTGTTCGTGTGTGCCATGTGGCTCACCGGTTTTGATGCGCCCAGCTGCAGCACCATCTACCTGGACAAGCCCATGCGCAACCACACGCTGATGCAAACCATCGCGCGGGCCAACCGCGTGTACCCCGGCAAGCACAGCGGCCTTATCGTGGACTACGCGAACGTGTTCGCCTCGCTGGAAAAGGCGCTGGCCATCTACACACAGGACAAGGGCGGCAAAACACCGGTGCAGGACAAGGCAAAGCTCGTGGCCGACCTGCGCAACGCGCTGAGCGAGGCAGCTACTTTCTGCACAGGGCATGGGGTGGACCTCTCCGCCTTCATGGTCTCCCGGAATTTGGACCGGCTTGAGCGTTTGAACGATGCCGTGGAGGCCTTCATCGCGCCCGACACCGTTCGCAAGACCTTCCAAGCCCACCAGAAATTGGTGGAGGCATTGTACAACGCCGTGAAGCCGGACAAGCACGCCGCGGAGTTCATCAACCAGGTCTCTGCATTGGCCACCATCGCCAATGAAATTGCGAAGAAGACCGGCACCAAGAAGCCGGACATCAGCGGTGTCATGAACGCCATCAATGATCTGCTTGACCGCTCCATCGCCTCGGAGGGTTTCGTGATCAACAGTGAGCAGACACCGCCTCTGGACCTGAGCAAGATCGACTTCGAGGCTCTTGCCAAGAAGTTCAAGAAGACCCAGCACAAGCATACCGAGTTGGAGCGCCTCAAAGCGGCCATCCGTTCCCGCTTGGAACGCTTGGTGCGCCTGAACCCCACCCGCGCCAACTACCTGGAGAAGTTCGAGGACCTCATCGATTCCTATTATACCGGAAGTCGGAACATCCAGCAGCTCTACGAGGCGCTGTTGCTCATGATGAAGGACATGAGCGCTGAGGAGCAGCGGCACGTCCGTGAGAACCTGAGTGAAGAGGAGCTCACCATCTTTGACCTGCTCACGCGCCCGGGACCAGACCTGAGCAAAGCTGAAGAGGAGGACGTGAAGAAGGCCGCGAAGGACCTGCTCAGTAAGCTCAAAGAACTGCTCACCCTGGACTGGCGCCAACGCAACGACGCGCGCGCCAAAGTGAAGCTCGCCATCGAGGACCTATTGGACAAGGAATTACCAAGGGTCTATACCCCGGAGCTATACCAACAGAAGTGCGGCCGGGTGTATGAGCATGTGTTCGGTGCGTACGCGCAACGGGGGGTGAGCATCTATGGTGGAACACCGGGGCTTGGCCGCTGACCATGAAATTCGGTCTCCGCACCCCTTCTGGTTCGGCTGGAATACAGACTAAACGCCTCACGTGATGAAGGATGGTCAACAGGACGAATGCTTCGGCACCTCCGCAGATTACGAGCGTGCCTTGAAGGCGGTGCTCAGTCAACACGTTCCCCCGCGCCATCTTGAGATGCTTCAGGAGCACTACCACTCTCCCAAACACACCATCACTTGGGAGGCGCTGGCGGAGAAGGTGGGCTATCCCACGGGCGGCACCGTCCAACTCCAGTTCGGCATCTTCGCGGGCCGTGTGGCCCACGAATTGGGCCTCTCAGAAAAGCCTGAAGGTTTCTGGCTTTATGTGTTGGCCAAGTGGGCAAAGCGGAAAGACGCCAAGGGACACACGCAGTTCATGCTGCGCGAGCCTGTGCGCGAAGCGATGCAGCGGTTGGGGTTAGTCTAGCTGGGGTTCCGGCAGGCCTACTCTCTAACCCACGGTACATGAACTCTATCTCTCACATCGGCTAACATCAGCGCATGAGCGACGACTTGCAACTCTCGGTCAAACTGCTCCGCCGGATCAAGGCCGTGCTGGATGTCCTGATGGCCAATCCCTTGACGCACGCCGAGATCAGGCTCAATGAGCTGTATGATCACTTGCGCCGCGACCCGCAGATCCATGCGGCCATGCCCACTTCGCGGGCAACCAGCCAGTTCCTGCGGTCCATGCACCAGCAGGACTTGATGAAGCAGGTGATCCCCAACTACCGGGTGGACACCTTCACCCACGAGATGTACCAATGGTACTTCTTTCGGGATACGGATAAATCGACGTTACCATCACCCGCCA
The DNA here is from genome assembly GCA_945872795.1 of Chryseobacterium gleum. GTDB lineage: Bacteria > Bacteroidota > Bacteroidia > Flavobacteriales_F > PHOS-HE28 > PHOS-HE28. The sequence continues at coordinate 39,713 of CAMCAZ010000024.1, read as the reverse complement.
TCCCGCAGGACGGAACAACATCAATGGACCAATGAACCGGAGCAACATGGAACACAGAAACAGGATCACGTTTAGCGGAGCAAGCCGAATGGGCAGTATGGTACTACTTCTGGGCTTAGCGTCGTGCGGTACACCGCGGTATTTCCAGGTCATTAGCACTGCATCTGTCGATGCGGTCGAGACCAATGGGTTCCACGTGTATGAGAACGAGGAGGTGAAGATCACCTATGATTTCTGGGGGGTGGGCGGCAAGATGGGCTTCACGGTCGAGAACAAGATGAGCTCGGCCATCTATATCGATTGGAATCGGTCACACCTCATTCACAGTGGAGTGTCGTATGAGTACTGGACGGATTCAGAGGAGACCACGTCCATGTATGCCAGTTCAAGCAGTGGCTTTGCGCTTAGCAACAATGCCATGTACCCGGGAATGGGTTCAACATCAGGGAATACCACCACTGTGATGTCAGGCAAGAAAAGCGCAGTGTCGTCCACCGTGCAATACCGGCCCAAGCCGATCCTGCATATTCCGCCGGGAAGCAAGGTTCAGTTCGCGCGTTTCCAGCTCCTTGCGGACGGTATCTATGACTGTGATTTCCATTGGACCAGTGAGAAGACGAGTGACCTTAAGGAGCGCACCTTCGACCTGACCACCAGCCCGCTGATCTTCCGCAACTACATGACCTATTCGTCCGATCCGGACTTTGCAGTGAACAAGGTGGTTGACAATGAATTCTACGTGAAGTCGGCTGTGTTCATGAGCAGCGACACATACTTTGGGATGCAGAGTGACCAGAAGGAGTGCACCGTAAACGGCTACGAGACGCTCGTGACCGAGTATGCCAGGCCTTATCGCAAGGGTATGGCGTTCTACTTCAGCTATGAAATAAGATGAAGAGATGCGTCCTCAGCGTGGACGGTCAGCGTTAAACTCTTGCTAGGTCTCCGCCTCGGGACCCTGCACCTGTGCGCAGGTGGAACGCATCGGCTGTTCAGATCTGCGCAGGCTCTTCGCTTCCAGCCCCTGCACACCCACTGCGCTGCCGTGCATGCAGGGTCTCCTGCGGAAGACCCTGCACAGGCCTTAAGAAGTGCCTGGAAGCACGGCCGAGCGTACTACGAGCCCGTGAGATCGGCGAGCGGATCGTGGAGCGGATGAAGGCGTATGTGGAGGTGTTCTTGAAGGGGATGGTGGCGTAGACCACGAACCAACTGGGAGATAGAATGAACGGATGAGCACCTCAGCGCCCGAACTAGGGGCCGGGTACAGGGACCTTCGCGCCCTAGAAGGCCTCGTAGAAGGTGACGTAGAAGGCGCTGCTGTTCACCCCCACACCATAGTCAACGCGGATGTTACTGCGCTTCTCCGTCTCGAAGCGCAGGCCCACACCGGCGTTGGGCAGCAGGCCGGGCACGGAAGCGATATCGGGGGCCACGGCGCCCAGGCCCAGCCAGGTGGCGAAGCCCCAAGGGCTCTCCAGTGATCCCTTCCTGTTGGGGCTCCGGCGGTTGAACATGTGGCGGTATTCGCCCATGGTGTACACCATCAGCTCATCACGGTACTGGCCCCAGGTGTAGCCGCGCAGGTCCCAAGGTGTGCCGACCTGGGAGAGCTCGGTCCAAGGCACAGCGCCCAGGCAGCTGCGGCTGTGCACCTGCCACGCCACGGTGTGTCGGTGGCCCACGGGCAGATACTGCCGGTAGTCCAGATCAATGACCCAGAACTCGGACACGCCGCCCCAGAAGTGGCCGTAGTTGATGACGCTGGCATCGAGGAAGAGGCCGGTGTAGGCGTTCACAGGCACATCGCGGCTGTCGTACTCGAACACGGCGCCCAGACCCCTGTTGCGGGTGGTGGTTCCGCTGGCCAGCACATCGGCATCGCTCACCATCACGGGGTTCAGCTCGGTGGCCACCGTGCCGGTGGCGTCATAGATGCCCCCTACGAAGAATTTGGGCTTGTATTGGAGCACCACCTTGGCATAGAGGCGCTCCCATTCGCGGTGGTAGAGGCTGGTGCTGTCGCTCTTGGGCGTGCTGCGGGCCCGGTCGTAGCCCACGCCGTAGTAGTTGTCCGGCATGTCCTTGCGCCAGATCTCGCCGGTGATGCGCCACTTGTCCTGCCGCAAGTAGAGGTTGGCCTTCACGGAGAGCTGGGTGGAGCCGTTGGTGCTTTTGCCGTATGACACCGGGATGGAGGAGCGCAGGAGTTGGCGGTCCTCGCGGTCGAAGGTGAAGGTGAAGAGGCCGCCGACGGTGAGCAGGCCCTTCATCTCGGGCGTATAGCTGGGGGCGATGAAGGGCACGAACTTCATGGGGCCGGCCTCGAAGCTGAGCGCCCGCAGGGAATCGCTGTTGTGCAGCACCTGCTCCATGGCCGTGTGGGGTATGCTATCGGACACACCGGGCTCTTGGGCGCGCAGGGGTGTGCAGCACCACGCGGCTGGCAGGAGGACAAGGAGGACACGGGGGCACATCGCCACAAAACTGCAGAAGATCCGGGCGTTACGCTATTCGACAGCGTCCAGCCTTCGGGCCAGGATGACGAACGGCGGGAGCCCCTGCCGATCGTCCGGCACCGTCCGATCGGGATGGATGGTGGCACCTTCCTTTGCAGCGTGGTAGACTGTCCGGGGCTGTTTTTCGTTTTCTGACCTTCCATGCTGCGCACCTATCGTCCGGATCACTTCCTTTGGGTCGTCAACTGCATGATACCATCCCCCATGAAACAGCTTCTCCCCACCTTGATCCTTGCGCTCGTTTCGCTGAGCACCCAGGCCCAGACCGAGAACAAGACCACCTACTTCAGCGGTGGATCGGAGTTCGCCTTCAGCGCCCCCATCCTGGATGTGAACGGCAGCGACCAGGGCGCGATCGTCCGCTTTGCACCAGTGGTAAATGTTCAGCGCTACCTGAACAAGGACATGAGCAACAGGTTCGGTCTGTTCCTGGGCCTGTCCGTGGGCAACGTGGGCTTCATCTACGACTATGCGGACAGCAGCAATTACCGCTTCAAGTACCGTACCTACAACCTGGGCCTGCCCGTGGGCTTCAAGATCGGCACCATGAACAAGGGCCTCTTCTTCGCCGGCTATTCGGTGGAGTGGGCATTCAACTACAAGGAGAAAGTGTTCATCAACGAGTCCAAGGAGGACAAGCTGGTGGTGTGGGGCAGCGACCGGGTAAACCCCTTCCAGCAGGCGGTGATGGCAGGCTTCCAACTGGGCAACGGCAGCACGCTGAAAGTAAAGTACTACTTCACCAACTTCCACAACAAGGACTACAAGGAGACGCGCGATGTGGGTGGTGTAACGGTCTCTGATTTCAAGCCCTACGCTAGCCTCAACGCGAATGTGATCCAGCTTTCGCTGGGCTTCGCGCTCTTCACGGACGAGACCATCATCTATAAGTTCTGAAGCATCTGAACTACAGCATTCCGCTGAACGCTACCTTTCCGCACCAACCCACGACCGACCCATGCGAACGGCCCAACGAATTTTGATCGGCACCCTTTCGGTGGCCTGCCTGTCAGCTCCGCTCAGCGCCCAGGAGGTGCGACTGAACTTCTTCAGTGGCTACACCTATCAGGACAAGTTCCAGATCGGCGGCACCTATTCGGGCTACAATTTCAGCCAGGGTCGCATCGGCGATGGCCAGCACATCGGTGGCAGCATCGAGTTCGATGTGCGGGAGAACCAGGCGGTGGAGCTGTTGTACCAGCAGCAGCAGACACAGGGTTTCCTGGGCACGGGGTTCGGTGAACTGGGACCCTATGATGTGACGTTGCACTACATCATGCTCGGCGGCCTGGGCCGCCTGCCCTTCACCGATGCCGTAAGCGGCTATGGTGGGCTGAACATCGGTGCGGGCTGGGTCACGGGCAGCACCAGCACCACCAAGTTCGCCTGGGGCGGCAAGCTGGGCCTGCAGTTCAACATCTCTGATGTGGTGGGCATCAAGGCCGGCGCACAGCTCCTTTCCCCGGTGCAAAGCTTCGGTGGCGGATTTTACTTCGGCACCGGCGGCGCCAGCGCCGGGGTGAGCACCTACAGCACGGTGTACCAGTTCGGCTGGACCGGTGGCCTGTGCCTTACGCTGCCCCGCCAGGGCCGCACCTCGCCTCCCCCGCCCTCCCGCAGCGCGGCACCCGCACCACCCTCTTCGGGCATGGGTGTGCCGCCGCCTCCTCCTCCGCCGCCTCCACGTCGCTGATCGCGTTCAGTGGAACGAAAAAGCCCGGCCGAAATGCCGGGCTTTTTCGTGGGCATTCGGGCCTTCGCGACAGCCAAGGTCAACCGGGACACATCCCGGCGCGGAGGTCGCAGCCCCAAAGGCCTAACGGCCATCCGACATGGACCCCGAGTGCATGCCGCACAGCCGCTCACGCGATGTACCGTCCGCAAACGATGGTCCGCAGCGCTCGCGACGATCCGCCCAGGTTCGCGGAGATCCGTGTGCGAGCGGAGCTCAGGGTTTTACTGCATAGCGGAAAGGGCGACCACTGGCCGCCCTTTCCGATATGCAGGGGCACGACGATCAGTCGCCGAAGGCGTAACCGATGTTGAGGCTCAGGAAGTTCTGCGCCTCCAACTGCTTGGTCTCAAAGCTCCAGTAGTAGTTGGCGGAGAGCAGCACGGCGTTGCCGTTGGTGAGGTAGAGGGACACACCGGCCTCGGGCTGCAACATGAACTGCCAAGGGTCCTTCTCCAAGGACCATTGGCCCATGTCCAACGTGCGGCGCGCGTAGGAGGTACCCGCACCGATGCCCACGAAGGGCCGCAGGTCACTGCCGGGGGCGAACACCTTGTCCACCTGCGCACTGGCCGTGAACATGTTCATGTAGCGGTATTGCTTGCCGGTGATGGACTGCGTACCGTCCGTGTAGGTGGCCGATTCCCTGTCCTCATAGAAGGTCTGCCAACCGATGTCCATCCCGATGGCCACTTCCTCATCCACCAAATAGCGGTAGCCGAAGTTGAAGCCACGGAAGGAGGGCTCGTCTATGAAGTCGCCGAGATCACCCACACCGAAGGCGATGGGGTACTCGAGCATGTAGATGTTCTGGCCCTGTGCCAGACCGACCAGGGGGGCGGCCACCAGGGCGGCCATGGGGAGGATGGTGCGAAGCATGGTCGGTTCAGTGTTTCAGGTACTCGGATTGGGTGAAGGCCTGGTCGATGTTCCGCTCCAAGCGGGTAACGATGTCGAGGCTGGAACCTTCCAGGATGCTGTTGACCACGGCGAACCACACCACCGGCGTGTTGTTCGATAGGTTGGTCTCATCGGGCAGGGTCATCTGCAGGATCAGTGAACCGCTGGTGTAGGAGGTGTAGGTGGGGTAATAGCCCGGGTAGTACCAGCCGTAGCCATAGGAGGGGTAGTACCAACCCCAATAGTCGGCGTAATAGCTCACGTTCTCCTGGGTGATGGCTGCAGGCAGCAGCACCACATCGGGTTCATCGTTCACCCCCACACGCTCCCAACCACGCGCATCCATGTTCTGGCGGAGCTGGTTGATGATCACATTGCCGTAGGTGGGCTGCACGAACTCGGGCGTCTCCCCTTCGGCCAGGTTGCCGGTCACCAAGGGCACACTGTCGGGCAGTGCATAGGTGCGCGCCGCCTTGAAATCGAAGGACGGAGAGTAGTTCGTGTACACCAGGTCGTAGTCGCTGATGTAGTCCGGCCCTTCAGGATAACACCCCGAAAGCAGGAGCGTACCTGCGGCCAGGGTAAGGGGCATGATTCGTTTGAGCATGGTGATCGATGTTAGGGTGCGGCAAATGTAGAAGGACCATGATCGCCTGCGCTGATCGACATCAATAAATCGGCGGCATGGATCGGCAGGTCACGCGCAGATTTCCTTGAAGGAGGCCGCACACTTCGACCGTGCCGAGCACAAGGCGGACGATTCCTTCAGATCACCCTGATGATCGACGAGCTGCCTTGCGGAACTGTGAAGAAGATCACCCACCTTTCCGCCATGATCACCATTCGCACCCTCCTGGCCACCTCCGTCCTCGCCACCTGCACCCTGGCGGCCCAGGACAAGGACAAGCATGAGGACCGCTGGAACGGCCTGCGTGCCGGCTACCACCTCTCCAACTTCGAAGGCGACCAGGGCAGCACGACCAGCCGCAACGGCTATTATGGCGGATACTTCCGCAACCTGATCAAGGTGCCGCTGTACAGGCTTTCCACCGGGCTGGAGTTCAATACGGCCGGTTCCGCTTCGGGTGACGATGAACGGCGACTGAGCTACCTCTCCCTGCCGATCAACAACCGCTTCAAGTTCGGGCCTGTGTACGTGGACATCGGCCTTAATGCTGCGCTGAAGGTGGGCGAAAAGACATTGGTGGACGGCAGCGAGGTGGACCTGCCCGATGACGCGAAGGCCGAACGCTTCGACGTTCTGGTGCACGGCGGCGCGGGCTTCAAATTCCTGTTCCTGAGCGTGGAGGCACGCTACCGCTGCGGCCTTACCGAAGTGTACGAGGGCACGCGCAATGCGGGGCTGGAGCTGGGTCTGAGCGCATTCTTCTGAGCCAAGGCGCATAGCGGCCGGACATATGACCCGCTTCCCGCCGACCATGCACTGAGCTGCTGATGGAGTTGCATCCTCAGCAGAGCCGACCTCACGGACCTGGTGCCCCCTTGCCGGGAGATATCGTACCGCTAGATTTGACCTGACGTTCTCACCAAACTCCCACACATGCCTATTCGCCTGACCCGCCTGTTCCGTCTTTGCAGCATCGTCCTGCTTACACTCTTCGTCGCTTGTGGATCGCCGGCACCGAAGGATGAAAGCTCATCGACCACTGCGGCAGCGACCGTCACTGATGGCCTGGACCGCAGCGTGCTTCCCATCCGCGAGCCCGAAGCCCCGAGCATCACCGAACTGGATGCGCGCAACGCGCAGGCGCCGCCCCGCTTCAACGTCACCGCGCCCAAGGGTGCGCCCAACGTGGTGGTGGTGCTGATCGACGACATCGGCTTCGGGCACAGCAGCGCCTTCGGCGGGCCCATCCAGATGCCCACGCTGGAGCGCCTCGCAGCGAACGGCTTGAAGTACAACCGCTTCCACACCACGGCCCTCTGTTCGCCCACCCGCACGGCGATCCTTACGGGCTACAACCACCACAGCAACAACGCCGGCGCCATCATGGAGGTGGCCACCGCATTCCCCGGCAACACCGGCATCCGCCCGCAGACCATCACGCCGATGGCCGAGGTGCTCCGCCTCAATGGCTACAGCACGGCCGCCTTCGGCAAGTACCACGAAACACCGCCCTGGGAAGGCTCCGTCTCCGGCCCCTATGACCGCTGGCCCACGCACAGCGGCTTCGACAAGTTCTACGGCTTCATCGGCGGCGAGACCAACCAGTGGCACCCCATGGTGTACGATGGCACCACACGCGTGTATCCCAAGGTGGACGACCCGAACTACCACTTTACCAACGACATGACCGACCAGGCCCTGGCCTGGATGAACACCCAACAGAGCCTGACGCCGGAGAAGCCCTTCATGATGTACTTCGCCACCGGCGCCACGCACGCGCCGCACCATGCGCCGAAGTCCTACATCGACAAGTACAGGGGTAAGTTCGCGCAGGGTTGGGACAAGCTGCGCGAGGAGACCCTGGCCCGGCAGAAGGCCCTGGGCGTAGTGCCCGCCAACACCGTGCTGGCGCCCAAGCCCGAAGCCATCAAGGACTGGGACAAGCTCAGCGCCGATGAGAAGCGCCTCTTCGAACGCCAGATGGAGGTCTTCGCCGGATTCGCCGAACACACCGACGAGCAGGTGGGCCGCCTGATCGACGCTTTGGATGCGCGCGGCGTGCTGGAGAACACCCTGGTGCTCTACATCGTGGGCGACAACGGTTCCAGCGCCGAGGGCGGCATGATCGGCATGTTCAACGAGAACACCTACTTCAACGGCGTGCAGGAAACGCTGGACATGCAGTTGAGCCGGATGGACAAGCTGGGCACCGAGCACACGTACAACCACTTCGCCGCAGGCTGGGCGGTGGCGGGCAACACCCCCTTCACCTGGACGAAGCAGGTGGCCAGCAACTTCGGCGGTACGCGCAATGGCATGGTGATGCACTGGCCCGCCGGCATCAGCGCCAAGGGCGAGGTGCGCAGCCAGTTCCACCACGTGATCGATGTGACCCCCACCGTGTATGCCGCCGTGGGCGTGCCCTCACCACGCATGGTGAACGGCATCGAACAGCGCCCCATCGAGGGCGTGCCCATGAACTACTCCTTCAACGACGCGAAGGCCGCCGACACCCGGAAGACGCAGTATTTCGAGATGATCGGCAACCGCGCCATCTACCACGACGGTTGGTACGCCGGCACCATCCACAAGGCACCCTGGGAGGCCGCGCCACGCCGCCCGCTCACCGAGGACGTATGGGAGCTCTACAACGTGAACGAGGACTTCAGCCAGGCCAATGACCTCGCGGCCAAGGAGCCCGCCAAACTGGAGGAGCTGAAGAAGAAGTTCATGGAGGAGGCCGTGAAGTACCACGTGCTGCCCATCGATGACCGCTCCATCGAACGCTTCGACCCCGTGATCGCCGGTCGTCCGGACCTGATGAACGGCCGTACCAAGCTGGTACTCTACCCCGGCGCGAGAGGGATCCCGGAGAACGCCTTCATCAACGTGAAGAACACCTCCCTGAAGTTCACGGCGGAGGTGGACGTGCCGGCCAAGGCCAGCGGCGTGATCCTCGCGCAGGGTGGCGACTTCGGGGGATGGAGCTTCTACATGCTCGATGGCATGCTGCACTACACCTACAACTGGGTGGGCTTGGAGAATTACACCATCCGCTCCAGCACCCCAGTGACGCCCGGCAAACACACGCTGGTTTTCGACTTCGCTTACGAGGGCGGTCGCGGAGGCGGTGGCACGGGCACGCTGCTCATCGACGGGCAGAAGGCCGGTTCGGGCATGATCACCAAGACCAATGCCAACACCTTCGGCATTGACGAGAGCGCCGATGTGGGCACCGACGAGAACACGCCCGTGAGCCTGACCTATGCCAAGCGCGAGGTGTTCACCGGCCGCATCGGAAGCGTGACGGTGGAAACCTTCCCGGCCAGCGCCACGAAGTGACGGGGTTCCATCGATCGACCATGGTGTTCCGCAGCATTGCTGGAATGCTGGTGGCCCTGACCGCCTTCTCGTGCGGTGCGCCAGGCCGTGGAACCGAGCCTGGTAAAACGGCTGTAGAGCGCTCTGTCCTCCCGGACACACGCCCCGAAGGCCCCACCCCCGCCGGCATGGTCTGGATACCCGGCGGTGAGTTCACCATGGGCAGCAACGATGCGGAACTGGCCTGGCCCGAGGAGCAGCCCGCACACCGCGTGCGTGTGCATGGCTTCTGGATGGATACGACCGAGGTCACGAACACGCAGTTCGCCGCCTTCGTGGAGGCCACCGGCTACGTGACGGATGCGGAAAAGGCCCCGGTGCTGGAGGAGATCATGGCCCAGGTGCCGCCGGGCACTCCGCCGCCCAAGCCGGAGGACCTGGTGCCCGGCTCGCTGGTCTTCAACCCGGTGGGTAAGGACCTGGGCGATTGCCGCGCGCTGGAGTGGTGGAGCTGGACGCACGGTGCCGACTGGCTCCATCCCGAAGGACCAGACAGTGACATCGCCACGCGAATGGACCACCCTGTGGTGCAGGTGAGCTGGAACGATGCCGTGGCCTACTGCGCCTGGGCCGGCAAACGCCTGCCCACCGAGGCCGAATGGGAGCGGGCCGCACGTGGCGGGGTGGACGATGCACCCTACGTCTGGGGCAATGGTGCACCCACCGATACCCTGGTGAAATGCAACAGCTGGCAGGGCGCTTTCCCGCAGAAGAACACCGCCGTGGACGGCTACGTACGTACCGCTCCCGTGGGGCACTTCGCGCCCAACGGCTTCGGGTTGTACGACATGGCCGGCAATACCTGGGAATGGTGCAGCGACTGGCTTGACATGACGCTCTACCTGAACCGCTCGCGGACACTGGTGGTAGATCCCCAAGGACCCGAAAAGAGCTTTGACCCCGAGCGTCGTTATGAACCGCTGCGCGCTCAACGTGGCGGCAGCTTCCTGTGCCACGACACGTATTGCTGGCGCTACCGGCCCAGTGCCCGCCAGGGCAGCACGCCCGAAAGCGGCATGAGCCACGTGGGATTCCGCTGTGTGAAGGATGCGGACGGACGTTGACCGGATCGAAAAACGAACGGGCCCATGGTCTTCCATAGGCCCGTTTGAAGTGGTCCAGTGTGATCCGCGATAAGGGAACCGAGCCTGTCTGAGCGGTGAACTCAGAGCGCCTTGCGGAAAAGGTAGCGGGTGATGAAGATGCCCGTGCCGCCGCCTCCGCCCTGGCCACCGGAATTATTCACCCCGGTGCTCACCGTGTGCAGCGCCCAACCTTCGGCCTCGTATTGGTTGATCGTCTCCACGATCATCCGGTCGTTGTTGGCGATGTTCTTGAAATTGATGCCCACCATGCTGTAGAAGTTCATCAGATCCTTGCCCACCTCCTGGTCGGCCTGGTCACTGATGATGACGCGTGAACGGCCCAAGCCGCCGGGCACCACGCTCTCGATGGTGGAGAACTGGCGGTAGGTGTAAGTGGTGCCCACCGGCTGCGGGCGGAAGCTGTAGCCGAGGAAGAGCGTGATGGCGAACGAAGCGCCGATGAGGAGGGAACGGTTGTGTAGTTTCATGGTGAATGAGTTGTTGAGTACATCGGACGCTGCGGCATGCGAATTGTTACGTTCGCAGGACAAAACAAATGCCAAAACCATGAAACGCATCATCCCCACCCTATTGTTCCTGCTCACGGTCGGCATGGCGCACGCCCAGACCCGCTTCCAGATCACCAATGTCACCGTCAACGAGAACGAGCGGGTGATGCCGGGCAGCGATGCCACCGCGCTGATGGGCGGTGCGGAGGGCTCGGACCGTGTGGTGATCTTCGACCAGGACGGCATCAAGGTGAGGGCCTGGGTGAAGGTGAGCACCCACAAGGTGAGGCGCAGCAGCGTGAAGGACGGAGCGGTGAACGCCATCTTCGAACTGGACCTGGTGATGAACGGAAAGAAGGACGAACGCCGCGTGGAGAAGATCTTCTACGCCGGACAGGAACGCCGGACCACCATCACCGAGAAGTTCACCATCAAGAGCGGCATCGACATGCGCGTGATCACCGTGAGCTACGAGGGTCGCATCGAGTGACGAGCGACCGGTCCCATTGGCTGTGATTCATCCGTGTCCTCCCGAGGCCTCGGGACGTGTGGACCCGTGGTTAAATGGATTCGGCGCGCCCGCCTGACCCACCGGCGCCAATGGTCGTAGGCCCGAACCTACGGATCACCCCCACCGTTATCTTGGGGCCATGGAGCCTACCCGACTGCACGACATCCCCGAATACCAGCTCGCCAAATACCCCAAGGAGAGCGCCATCGCCACTAAGGAAGGCGGCCAATGGAAACGCTACAGCACCCAGCAGCTGATCGATACCGCCGACCGCATCGCCCTCGGCCTGATGCAGCTGGGCGTGCAGCCCGGTGACAAGGTGGCCATCGCCAGCGGAAACCGCAGTGAGTGGTGCCTCGTGGATCAGGCCGTCCTGCGCATCGGCGCCATCGGTGTACCCATCTACCCCACCAGCAGCGCCGAGGATTATGCCTACGTGCTGAACCACTCAGAGAGCAAGGTGATCTTCTGCTCCAACGCCGAGCTTTTCGGCAAGGCCTCCGCAGCCCAGCCCACCTGCCCTGCGCTCCAACACCTCTTCACCTTCGAGCAGGTGCCCGGCGCCCGCCACTGGTCAGAGGTGCCCGCAATGGCCCGCGAGGAGGACCGCGCCACCCTGAAACACTACAAGGCACAGGTGCGCACAGAGGACCTCGCCACCATCATCTACACCAGTGGAACCACCGGCCGGCCCAAGGGTGTGATGCTCACCCACGGCAACATCCTGAGCAACGTGGTGGCCAGCGCCACCCGCTTCCCGGTTGACCATACGGCGCGCTGCATCAGCTTCCTGCCGCTCTCGCACATCTACGAGCGCATGCTGATGTACCTCTACCTGCACGTGGGCGTGGGCATCCATTTCCAGGAGACGCTCGATGATCTCGGCGACCGCATCCGCGAAGTGGCACCCGAGGTCTTCACCGCCGTGCCCCGCCTGCTGGAGAAGATCTACGACAAGATCGTGGCCAAGGGCGATGCCCTCACCGGCGTGAAACGCAGCCTCTTCTTCTGGGCCCTGGAGCTGGGGCACAACTACGAGGTGCACGGCCGCAGCCTGTGGTACGACATGCAGCTGGCCGTGGCCCGCAAACTGATCTTCAGCAAATGGCAGGAGGCCCTGGGCGGCAACACCCGCGTGGTGGCCAGCGGCAGCGCCGCCCTTCAGCCCCGCCTGGCCCGGGTGTTCAACGCCGCCGGCATCCCCGTGATGGAGGGCTACGGGCTCACCGAATCATCACCCGTGATCACCGTGAACGACCTGCGGAACGATGGCCTCCGCTTCGGCTCCGTGGGCCGCCCGCTGCCCGGCGTGCAGGTGCGCATCGCCGAGGATGGCGAGGTGCTCGCCAAGGGCCCCAACATCATGCTGGGCTACTACAAGGACGAGGAGATGACCCGCCAGACCATCGACGAGGAGGGCTGGCTGCACACGGGCGACATCGGCGAGATCACCGCCGAAGGTTTCCTGCGCATCACCGACCGCAAGAAGGAGATCTTCAAGACCAGCGGCGGCAAGTACGTGGCGCCGCAGGTGATGGAGAACAAGCTGAAAGCCTCGCGCTTCATCGAACAGGTGATGGTGATCGGGGAGAACCAGAAGTTCCCCGCCGCACTCATCGTGCCCGAGTTCAACTTCCTCAAGGACTACTGCGAACGGAAAGGCATCCCCTTCACCAGCCGCGAACAGGTCATCACCGAACAACGCATCAAGGATCGCATCTTCCGCGAAGTGGAGACCGCCAACGCTGGACTGGGCCAGTGGGAACAGGTGAAGGTCATCGCCCTGCTGCCCCAGGAATGGACCGTTGACGGCGGCGAGCTCACCCCCACACTGAAGCTGCGCCGCAAACCCATCATGACCAAGTACGCCGCCAAGGTGGAAGGGATCTACCACGGAGAGTGATGGGGGTACGGTGTAAATTCACCCCCGCTTAACGATCCAGCAACAATGATGAAGGGATTCCTGGTGATCGCGCTCGGCGCGCTGTTGTTCAGTGCCTGCAAGAAGGAAGAAGGTGACGGGGGCAAAGCGGAGATCCGCGGCACCGTGCTGGAACAGCGCTACAACCTCTCCGGTAACCCCGCCGGCGACCCCTATCCCCTGGCTGACCATCGCGTCAGCATCATCTACGGCGATGGGCAGTATTACGATGACGACACCCGCACCGGACCCAACGGCGAGTACCGCTTCCCCTGGCTGCGCCGCGGCAGCTACCGCGTCTACGTCCTGAGCGAGTGCGATGATTACGAGAACTGCACCGAGGCCATCTACGAGACCGCAGTGATCGATGGCCGCAAGGACATCGTGTCCCTTCCGGACATCACCGTCCGCAACTTCTGAGCGATGCTCCTGCGCACTGCTCTGCTCGCCTTGGGCACCCTGCTGCTGCCCCCCTGCACCCTGTGGGCGCAGGAACGCACGCTGCCCGAACAGCAGCAGGAACTGTGGGCCAGCTTCGGGCTGAAGGGCCAGCTGCCCACCGTGTTCGCGGACATGATCGGCGAGGAGGCACGCAAACGCATCCGCCTGGGCGCCGAACTGGGCTACCGCAGCACCGACTCCTTCTTCGCCGGCCGGCAGATCTACCTGGACCTGGAGATGCGCTACAAGGTGAGCAAGCTCGTGGACATCGGGATCGAGCAGCGCTTCGCCTATCTGCCGGACAGCAAGAACCGGCAACGCACCGGCCTCAAGGTGATGGTGTCCGAGACCTTCGACCGCCTCACGCTGGGTTACCGTTTCTCCTACCAGCACAACTACCGCGAATGGGGCGAAGTGCGCGAGGTGTTCCGCAACCGCTTCGAGGCGGCCTACGACATCCCCAAGTTCCAGCTGGACCCCGAGTTCTCCGCAGAGTTCTTCACCTGGGCCGGCAATCAGGGCTGGCTCTACTTCGGCACCCGCTACCAGCTGGGCACCACCTGGTCGCCCACCAAGGGCCACGACCTGGGCATCGCGCTGGTGCACGACCGCGAACGGGGCGTTGCCTGGCCCGTGTACCGCTGGATCTACTCCCTCTCCTACTCCATCGACCTGCGCAAGGCCTGAGCCATGAGCACACGCATCCTCCTCTTCGCTGCCATCTTCATCGCCATGGTGGCGGGCGCCTACTTCCTGCTCAGGCCCGCGGACACCCTGCCCATCTACCACCCCGCCCAACTGGACCCGCGCCTGGTGGACCCCGCGCTGAAGGGCGTGAAAGGTGAACACCACATCACCGACTTCGCCCTGGTGGACCAGAACGGCGACAGCATGCGCCTGGCCGATGTGGGCCCGCGCATCATCGTGGCCGACTTCTTCTTCACCACCTGCCCCACCATCTGCCCGAAGATGACCGTGCAAATGGCCCGCGTGCAGGAGGCCTTCCGCACCGAGGAGCGCCTGATGCTCCTCTCCCACTCCGTGACGCCCGAGATGGACAGCGTGCCCGTGCTGGCCGCCTATGCCCAACTGCATGGTGCCGACCCCCAGCGCTGGCGCCTGCTCACCGGCGACCGCAAACAGATCTACGCCCTGGCCCGCAAGTCCTACTTCGCCGCGCTGGACGAAGGCGATGGCGGACCTGACGACTTCGTGCACACCGAGAACTTCGTGCTGGTGGACCCCCAGCGCCGCCTCCGCGGTTTCTATGATGGCACCTCCCCTGAGGACATCGACCGGCTCATCGGGGATATCGCCAAACTGTTGGAGGAGTAGGAGGAATAGCCGGTGGCGCTGCGCTGCGCGGGAAGGTGGTAGTACAGTGAGGGAGCGCGCTGCCCCGGGCTGAGGTCCCTGAACCATCCGCCCCCGTTAATCCCGACCTTTGCGCCCCCATGAACGTCCTTTCCGTCGAACGCCTTGCCAAGCGCTATGGCCCGCGCCAACTTTTCAAGGACATCTCCTTCGGCCTGGAGAAGGGCCAGAAGACGGCCATCGTGGCGCGCAACGGCACGGGCAAGAGCACGCTGCTGAAGTGCATCGCGGGGCTGGAGACGGCCGATGAGGGGATCATCACCTTCAACAAGGGCCTGCGCACGGGCTATCTGGACCAGAGCGTGCACATGACGGCCACCCACAGCTTGGTGGACGAGATGCTGGACCAGGACGACCCGGTGACCAACGCCATCCGCGAGTACGAGCACGCCATAGCCCGCCACGTGGACGAGGAGGCCATGCAGCGCGCCGTGAACCGGATGACCGAGCTGAACGCCTGGGACCACGAGGCCCATGTGCAGGTGCTGCTGCATCGTTTCGGCCTGCGGGACATGGAGCAGCCGGTGAACACGCTGAGCGGCGGGCAGCAGAAACGCCTGGCCATGGCCAAGGTGCTGATCAACGCACCGGATGTGCTGATCCTGGACGAGCCCACCAACCACCTGGACGTGCACATGATCGAGCAGCTGGAGGATGAGCTGAGCGCGCCCAACCTGACCCTGCTGCTGGTAACGCACGACCGCTACTTCCTGGACAACGTCTGCGATGAGATCATCGAGATGGAGTTCGGCGAGTTCACCCGCTTCAAGGGCAACTACAGCTACTACGTGGAGAAGAAGGCGATGCTGGACGAGGTGCGCGATGCCACCCAGCAGCACCTGCGCGGCCTGATGCGGAGCGAACTGGAGTGGGTGCGCAAGATGCCCCGCGCACGCGGCACCAAGAGCAAGAGCCGCCTGGACGCCTTCGACCGGATCAAGGCCGATGCCACCCGCGACTTCAGCCGCGAGGAGGTGAAGATCGATGTGAAGACCGAACGCCTGGGCGGCAAGGTGATCGAGGCACGCAACCTGACCAAGGGCTTCGGCACCGAGCAGGAGGGCAACTACAAGCCCATCGTGAAGGGATTCAGTTATTCACTGAAGCGCGGCGACCGCATCGGCATCGTGGGCCCGAACGGGATCGGCAAGAGCACCTTTCTGGACCTGCTGGTGGGCAAGCTGGAGCCCGATGCCGGCACCGTGAGCATGGGCGATACCGTGATCCTGGGCACCTTCGACCAGCGCGGGCTGCAGATCACCGACGACAAGCGCATCATCGATGTGGTGCGCGACATCGCGGAGATGATCCCCCTGAACAAGGGCAAGACCCTGACGGCCTCCGGCCTGCTGGAGCGTTTCCTCTTCGACAAGGAGCAGCAGTGGCAGTACGTGAGCACCCTGAGCGGCGGCGAGAAGCGGCGCCTCTACCTCTGCACGGTGCTGATGAAGAACCCGAACGTGCTCATCCTGGATGAGCCGACGAACGACCTGGACATCCCCACCCTGAACGCGCTGGAGGATTTCCTGGTGGACCTCGACATCTGCCTGCTGATCGTGAGCCACGACCGCTACTTCATGGACAAGCTGTGCACAAAGCTGCTGGTCTTTGAAGGCGAAGGCCGGATCAAGGAATGGGTGGGCAGCTACACCGAACTGCGCGATCGCCAGCGGGAGGACATTGCGCGTGGCAAGGGGGCGAAGGATCGGGAGGCGAAGGAGGCGAAGGATGTGAGGGAGGAGAAGGAGGCCAAGGAAGTGAAGGTGGCGAAGGAACTGCCCGCGAAGAAGAAACTGACCTTCGCCGAACGGCTGGAGCTGCAGAAGATCGACAAAGAGATGCCCAAGCTGGAAGCCCGCAAACAGGAGCTCCTGGTGATCCTTGCGAAAGGCGGCACCGATCACCATGCGATGATGCAACAGTCCATGGACCTGGAAAAGGTGATGAAGGAATTGGACCGCATCAGCGATCGTTGGCTGGAACTGAGCGAGCGAGCGGAAGGGTAGCGGCCCGAGGAACACGGAATGTTCGGCCGCTAAGGCGCAAAGACGCAAAGTTCAATTCAGGATGGTACCCCAAGACCTTTGCGCCTCTGCGCCTCTGCGGCTCCATACCCCCAGATCATTTTATCATAGCGCCTTCGCGCCTCTGCGGCCACCACGCCCCACACTCAACCTTGCGCCTTTGCGCCACTGCGGCTACCACGCCACACGATCAACCCCGCGCCTTTGCGCCTCTGCGGCCACCACACCCCACACTCAACCTTGCGTCTCTGCGCCTCTGCGGCCCTCCCCCCACCTAGAACTTCGCGCAGGGCACGATGCGTCGCCGTGAAGCCGCCCGCTTCTTGTAGGCCTGCACGATCTCGTAGCCCAAGGTGATCTCGTGCGCACCGGCACTGTGTCCAGCCAGGCGCGAGATGGTGATGTCATAGCTGTAGCCCACCCGCAGGTCGTTCACCTTCACGCCCACCAGCACGGCCAGGGCATCGTTGTTGGCGTAGCCGGGGGCGTAGCGCTTGAACAGCGGAACACCGCGGTACCAGAGCCCGGCGAAGAAGGGGTCGCGCTCGAAGTAGGCGCCGAGGTCCAGCTGGTCGTACTTCTCCTGTGAACGGAAGTTGAAGGCCAGCACGATGCTCTGCGGATGTTCCTTGATGACCGGCGTGCGGATGCTCAGGCGGTAACCGCCGTGCATGCTGAAGCGGGATGGTAAGCGCGACTCATTGCGCAGCAGCGATTGGTTGGGCCGGTTCATGTGGTGCAGGGAGACGCCCAGCCACAGTTTCGGGGTGAAGAACAAGGCCCCACCGGCGATGTCGGCATAGCCGATGCTGGTGCCGTCCATATTCTCATAGGTGCCGGTGGTGCCGCCCCGCGCCAGCTGGTCGCCGAACACCAGACGCGAGTAGTCCACCGCATGGTTCACCCAGCCGAACTGCAGGGCCGGTCGCAGGAAGACCTTTCGCTTCAGCTCGATCTCGTAGGCATATTGCGCCGCCACGCTGGTGTAGCGCAGCGCCCCGGACCCGGCCTTGTCATGCGTCACCAGCAGGCCGATGCCGCTGTTGAGGTCCGAGAGGTAGTGGTCCATCGCGAAGTTGGCGGTGACGAAGGACCCGGGGATGGCGGGCCACTGGTCGCGGTACGACAGGCCAAGGCGGGTCTGTGCCCCCGTCCCTGCAAAGCCGGGGCTGATGTAGGTGGGTGCCGCATAGAACTGCGTGAACTGGGCATCCTGTGCCGTGGCGACGATCGCCAGCGCACAGACCCAGACGCTCAGCACCGCACGCGTTCTACTCATGGCGGGTGAGGCGTTCGGCGCCTACGCTGGGCACCATCAGCAGGTCCATGGCCAGCTCGCGGCCCTCATCGTCGGTGGCAATGGGCTCCAGCATGCTCTCCTGGGTGATGAAGCCGGGGGCCTCCACGGTCATCGCGTAGCGCTGGCCGGGGGCCACCACCAGCAGGTAACGGCCCGTGGTGGCGTTGGCGGAGTACACGCCGAGGATCTCCTCGCGGGTCTCGTCCATCAGGGTGATGCGCGCCTGCACAGGTACCTCGGCGGTGTCGGTGATCACACCGCGCACCACCATGTAATCCAGCTGGCTGCCGGGGAAATCCACCTGGTAGATGTCCTGCATGCCCAACCCTCCTGGACGTTCGGAGGAGAAGTATCCGGTGAAGCCATCGGCGCTCAGGCAGAAGTAAATGTCCTCGTTCACCGTGTTCAGGGGATAGCCCATGTTCTCCGGCAGGGACCAGCCGTTCATGTCGGCGTCCATCAGCGTGGTCTTGAAGATGTCGTAGCCGCCCATGGTGCTGTGGCCATTGCTGCTGAAGAAGAGGGTGAGGCCGTCGCTGTGGATGAAGGGGGCGTCCTCGTCATGCGCGGTGTTCACCTTGGGTCCCAGGTTGAGGGGCAGGCTCCATTCGCCGTTGGGCAGCCTGCGGATGCGGTAGAGGTCGCGTCCGCCGAAACCACCGGGACGGTCGGAGGTGAAGTAGATCTCGTCGCCGCCCGGTGCGATGCTCGCGCTCGGCTCGTGCGAGGCCGAGTTGATCATGGACGTCATCAGTTCGGGCATCTGCCACTGCTGCGCATATACGCGGGCCTCGAAGAGGTCGCCGCTCACCAGGTCCCCTTGCGTGCGGTAGACGATCATGGAATTGCCATCGGGGCTGATGCCCACCGTGGCATCGTGCACGCGCGTGTTCAGCGGGGCACCCACATTGGTGGCCGCGCCCCACAGCTCATCCACCCGGGCGGACTTGTAGATGTCCTCAAAGTACTGGCCCAATGGATCCTTGAGGTTGCCCGTGGTGCCCTGGCGGCGGGAGGTGAAGTACAGGGTGCCGCCGTCCGCCGTCACCAGCGGGCAGTAGTCGTGCGCCTCGGAGTTCACCGTGGCTCCCATGTTCCGGACCTGCACATCGATGGGGTGTTTCACCAGTTCCTTGGCCTGCTGGGCCATGGCCACAAGGCGCTGCACCTCCACATCCTTCACGGCGCGGTAGTTCAGATCGCGGTAGGCATGCAGCAGGTCCACGGCATCATCGAAGCGCTCCTGGCGGTGGCGCAGGAGGGCGAGCTCGTAATGCGCCTCGGTATGTCCACCTCGCACCGCCCGCTCCATGTGGGGGATGGCCTTCTCGCGCTGGCCGGGAAGGTTCACGTAGCACAGGCCCACTTCGTAGTAGACCTCCACGAAGGTGGTGTCCAAGGGCAGCAGGCGATTGTAGACCTTCAGTGCGGCCTCATAATCCTCGTTGGCCAGATGGGCCTTGGCCTCGTCCAGCATCTGGTTGTGCGGCCGCTTGTAGTTCGGCTGCGCCAGTGCCACCAGCGAGAGGGCGACGCACAAGGGGGTGAGCAGTGTTCGCATCTTCATCATCGTAAGAGTGTGACATCGCCTTTCATGACGTTTTCGCGACCGTCACTGAACTTGGCGTAGGCTTTCCAGACATAGACATCCTGCTTGGCGGGGTCACCGCGGTAATAGCCGTCCCATCCGATCCGGGGGTCCTCGGTCACGAAGAGCAGCTCGCCCCAGCGGTTGAAGATCTCCAGGCGGTAGTCCTCCACACCCTCATAGAGCGGGAAGAAGTGGTCGTTGTCATAACTGTTCGGGTCGTACGCACCGCCCGTGGGACCGGTGTTGCCCGGCGTAAAGGCATTGGGGAAACGGATGTCGCCCCTGGCCTCACCGGTCACCGCACTGAGCACCTGGAAGGTGTCCGGACAGTTCCATTCGTTGTTCGCGATCAGCGTCACATCGAAGGTGCCCGCCTGCGTGTAGTAGTGCACCGGATTGAACTCGTTGGAGCTGGTACCATCACCAAAGTCCCAGCTGTAGTCCGTGGCGTTGGCGCTGAGATTGTAGGTGAACACGGATTCGCTGGGCACGATCACCTCGGTGGGCTGCAGCACGAAGTAGGCGACGGCGCGCGGACGCACCACCACGGAATCCACCTTGATGGCGGTATTCACTCCTCCCCCTATGCCAAATGCGGTCAGGCTCACGGTATAGACCCCTGGTACGTTGAAAATGTAGGTGGGGTTATCCGCGGTGCTGGTGCCGCCATCGCCGAAGTTCCACTGGTAGCTCTGGCCCTGCAGGGAAGTGTTGGTGAAGGAGACGGTGAGCGGTGCACATCCATCGCCCTGCCCCAGGAAGCTGGCGGTGGGCAGCGGCGGGGTGATCACGACCTGCTGTGTCGCGGTATCACTGCAGAAGGTGCCGTTCACGATCAGCTGGATGATGAAGGTGCCCCACGAGGCATAGGTGTGGCTGCCCGGTGCCTGGAGCGAGGAAGTGCCTCCATCGCCGAAGCTCCAGTTGTGCGACCAGTTGCCGGCGCTGCTGGTGTTCACCAGGTCCACCGTGGCATTGGGGAACTGCTGGAGGGAGGGTGTGGCCTGGAACGTGGCCTGGGGAACCGGATGGATGTTCACGATCCGGGTCGCCGTCGCCGTGCACCCATAGGGGGAAATGGCCGTGAGGACGATGGTCCGCGTGAGATCGAAGGGAGTGGTGTTGACGTAGGTGTAGGTCGGATTCTCCCCCACCAGGATGTTGCCATCGCCCAGGTCCCACTGGTAGCTGAGGGCACCGGTGCTCTGGTTCTGGATGAGCAGTTCCATCGGCGAACAGCCCTGGTCGTTCACCAGAAAGGCCGCCGTGATGGCCGGGTACACGGTAATGGGTGCGGAGGCGGTGTCCGTGCATCCGAAGGCCGTGGTGGCGATCAGCTGCGCGTCGAAGATCTGCGGGGTGGCCGCGCTGTGGGTGTAGGTATGCACGGTGTTGCCCGGACCTGCGGCAAGGTTCTGGCCATCACCGAAGGACCACTGCAGTTGTTGCGCGCCGATGCTGAGGTCCTGGAAGGGCACGGTCAAGGGCTGGCAGCCCTCGGTGACGCCGGATATGAACTGCGCGATCGGCTGCGGATGGACCCGGATGGGTGCGGTGGCCGTGTCGCTGCAACCGTAGATGGAGGTGGCCACCAGTTGAGGGGTGAACACCACATCAGCCAGACCTTGCGCGAAGTAGGTGTGCTGTGGTGCGACCGAAGCGCTGAACTGGCCATCGCCGAAGGTCCACGCGTAGGTGTTCGCACCGCTTGACACGTTGAGGAACTGTACCGGCAAGGGCGCGCATCCCGCACTGTCCGCCACGAAGGCCGCGACCACCTGAGGAAACACTTCGATGTTGCGCACCACCGTGCTGCTGCAACCGTGAGAGGTGAGGGCGGTGAGGGAGACCACCGTCTGCATGGGTCCGGGTCCCGCGTAGTTATTCCAGGTGTGCCCATGGACAGCCTGTGTCGTATCAGAGGTGGAACCATCGCCGTAGTTCCACAGGAACTGATCGGCACCGTTGGATAGGTTGGTGAGCTGCACCGTGAGCGGGTGACAGCCCTGCGCGTCGGAAAGCGCGAGGTCGGCCGTGGGGTTCGGGTACACGGTCACAGTGGCCTGAGCAGTGTCCACGCAGCCAAAGGCGTTTGCACCGACCAGTGTCACGGGGAACACCTGGTCATTGGTGGACGTGTTGATGTACGTGTGCGATGGTGAGGGTCCGCCCCCTGTGGCACCATCGCCGAAGACCCACTGGTAGCTCACCGCTCCCACCAGACCGGGGAAGGTGACGGTGAGCGGACTGCAACCACTGTCCGGTTCGGCCACGAAGGTGAAGTCCGGCGTGGGGTACACGGTGATCTGCTGTGTGGTGGTGGACTGGCAACCAGCCGGTGAGAGGGCGATCAGCGTGACGGTGTGCACATCCAGGAAGTAGGTGTTGTTGACGTAGGTGTGCTGGGGCGATAAGGCCGTGGAGGTGGTGCCATCGCCCAGGTCCCACAAGTAGGTGGCCGTACCGGTGCTGGTATTCAGGAAGGTGACATCGAGCGGTGCACAGCCGGGCTGGGCGTTGTGCACGAAGCCGGCCACCACGCCGGGTGCCACGGTGATGTCCACCATGGCGGTGTCCGCACAGCCGAAGGGCGAGGCCGCGACAAGCTGCACCGTGAAGGTGGTGTCCGTGGTGGTGGTGTTCACGAAGGTGTGCGCAGGCGTGGCTGTGTTGTACACGGTGCCATCGCCCATGGTCCATTCATAGAGCGTGGCGTTGGTGCTGGCGTTCCCGAAGTTGACGGTCAACGGCGAGCACCCGAGAACGACATCGGGCTGCGGGATGGCATCAGGCCGGGCCTGCACGTTCACCCACTGGATGCCGGAATTCCCGCAATACGCACCGGTGACGGTCAGCGTGATCACATAGGGGCCGGGGCTGGCATATTGATGAGTGGGCGACTCGTCAGTGCTGGTGGTGCCATCGCCCAGGTCCCAGGACCATCCGGTGACCGGGTTGCCCGCAGCGGTGCCGACCTGTGGTACGAACTGCGCCAATTCACCGAAGCAGAGGTTCTGCACCTGGATGCCCACGGTGGGTGGATCGAACACTTCCACCTCGCGGGTGAAGGTGTGCTCGCAGCCCAATGCATTGGTGACGGTGAGCGAGATGACGTACACACCTGCAGTGGTGTAGCTGTGCGGTGGCGGGTCCACAACAGTGCTGGTGCTGCCATCACCGAAATCCCATACATGAGAGATGGCACCCACTGATGTATTGGTGATGGCCACTGTGATCGAATCACAGGCAGCGTCCTGGTCCAGGTCGAAGCCAGCGGTTGGACGCGGCAGGACCACCACGGTGACCGTGGCGGTGTCCGCACAACCGGCGGTGGCGCCTTCGATGCTGGCCGTGTAGGACACGTTGTAAGTGCCCGGTGTGTTGTAGGTCTGTGCCTGATCGCCGGCCCCGGTCCACTGGAACCCGTTGCCCGTATCGAAGTTCCATTGGTAGTAGTTCGCGCCGCCGGCAGTGGTCTCATCGAAGAAAGCGGCACCACCGGCGCAGATCGTATCGGGGTCCACGGTCAACGATACGGTGGGTGGCGGAACGATGTTGATCGTCACGTAGGCCGTATCGATGCCGCAGTAATTGCTGTCCAGCAGCATCACCTCATACGAGCCGATGGCCGGATACGCGATGGTGCGCGGGAATGTGGGCGGCCAGGGCGTCCAGTCGATGATGGAGTCCTGCCCGGTACCCCAGTAGTCACCGAAGTTCCAGTACTCGTAACGCTGGAAGATGTTGCCCTGCTGAAAACAATTGCGGTCCGTGGTGTTCAGGAAGGTGACCTCGTTGTCAGGCCAGCAGAGCAGCGTGGCCGATGGTGTGATGCTCGCATCGTCGATGTCCCAGATGCGGATCGGGTTGAAGGTTGCCATACTGGGGCCACCCTGAAGCGTGTTGCAGCTGTTCTCCGCGCTCAGCTCCACGGTGGTCTCACAGTCCACCGTGCCGGGGAGGTAGGTGTGCGAGATCGTCTGGCCCAGGTTCGTGAAGTCGTAGGTCTCAGTGGGGCTGCCATCTCCGAAATTCCAGGTGAACACTGTGTTCGTGGAAACGTTGGTACTGGAGTTGATGAACTCCACGGCCTGTGGTGCGCAGACCTGCGTGAGGCCACCGATGGGGATCTGGATGGAAGCGCTCGTGCTCTGCTCCATCACCAGTGTACCTGTTACAGTGCAGCCGGTGGATATCTCCGTCAACACCACCGTGTAGGAACCCACCACCGCAGGGTAGATGTGACTGACAGACAGGGGTGGTTGCAGCGACGGACCGTTCTGCAGCGGGGATCCATCGCCCCAGTTGATGGTGTACGCCCCCACGTTCTGCGGGGTGGCGATCAGCAGGGAATAGGCCGTGCCCGAACAGCTGTACCACTGGGGAGTGGCGGAAGGCACGCCGTAATAGTCATACAGTTGAGGACACTGCCCGGCCGCCGACAAGGCCAGCAGCAAGCCTGTGTTCAGAAGTATGGAACGGGGTTTCGGGAGCACGGAGCGGGGCAATTCGCGCTTTGGTACGACCGGTACCTAGGAAAGGATACGCCCATCGCTTGTTCCACCCGACCAAGCCCCCGAACAGACCGGGGAACACCCCTACCGGAACGACTACCACTCGGAACCCTGACCGGGCACCTGCGTATGAATCCGTCCTTCCCGCCCATTCGGGATCAACCATGGAACGATTCGACCTCTGCGTCATTGGTGGTGGGCCTGCGGGCCACGCCGCCGCCATGCGCGCCATCGACCTCGGCAAACGCGTGCTGCTGGTGGAGCGCGACCGGATCGGGGGCACCGGTATCTACAACGGTGCGCTGGCCTCCAAGACCCTGTGGGAGATCGCCCAGCGCGTGTCCAGCACCAACGACCTGATGCGCACCCGCGGCCGCGAACCCTTCCGCCTGAGCTGGGAGGAGATCAACCGCACGCTGAACGAAGCGGTCTTTGAACGCAAGTACCTCTACGCCTGCCACATGCAACTGCTGGGCGCCACCAAGGACCGGAACGGCAGCTCCCTGTTCCACTATGAACGTGGCAACGCCGTGATGACCGGTCCGCACACGGTGGATATCCAGCGCCCATCGGGCCCACTGAGCGTCCACGCGGATACCATCATCATCGCCACCGGCAGCCGACCGCGCACGGTGCCCAACATCCCCACGGATGAACGGCACATCCTTACCAGCGATGGGATCTTCGGCCTCGAGCAGATGCCCAAGAGCATCGTGATCATCGGCGCCGGGGTCATCGGCTGCGAGTTCGCCACCATCTTCTCCAACCTCAGCCAGACACGCGTGCACATCATCGACCGCGCGGAACGCATCCTGCCCTTCGAGGACACCGACGTGTCCGAGCTCGTGGCCCGTGAGATGGAACGGCGGGGCGTGGTCATCCATCGCTCTGCGAAGCTTGAACGGATCGCGCTCGCCATGGACCCCGCACCCGGCGAGGAGGTGGAATACGAAATCTCCTACCCCGATGGCCGGCGCGAGGTCGTTCGCGTGGAACGGGCGCTCCTGTCCGTGGGACGCATCCCGAACACGGACCGCATCGGCCTGGAACAGATCGGTGTGAAGCTGGATGAACGAACAGGAAGCCCCGTCCTGACCGGAACGGCCAGCAGCCTCCCGCACATCCACCTGGTGGGCGATGCCACGGGCACCAACATGCTGGTGAACCTCGGCGAGATGGAAGGACGCCATGCCGTGGAACAGTTGTTCGGACAACGGAACAACGAGCCGAGCTACGACAACATCAGCACCATCATGTTCCTGGACCCCGAGGTGGCGGGCGTGGGACTCAACGAACAGGAATGCCGGAAGCGCGGCATCCCCTACCGCCTGGCCCGCATCGACTACTCCTGCCTGGCCCGGGCCATCGCCATGCGCAGGACCAAAGGCTTCTTCAAGATACTGGTGACGAACGATGCGGAGATGCGCATCCTGGGCATGCGTGCCGTGGGCGAACATGCCTCCAGCGCGATCCAGGCCGTGGCCCTGATGATGCGTCTCGGCACGCCGATCCGCGAACTGGCGGAACTGGTGCATCCGCATCCCAGCATCACCGAGGGTGTTCAGGAATGCGCGCGAATGCTACTGGGATCAAGCATCTTCAAACCCGAAGTGCTGGGGGATAAGCTGCGCTGCTACGACTGGGTACCCGAGGTGGACAGCGTGGTGGCCGCCTGACCGCGGCGATCACTGCAGGGTCGGAGGGCCGGGATCCAGGAACGCTGGGTTCGTCACGAACTCGGTATCCGTCAGTGTGTGCAGAAAAGCGATCAATTGCGCCTTCTTCTCGGGCGTCAGTTGCAACCCTCCCGTCGTGTACTTCATGTTCGGGTCCACCGTCGTGGAAGGATGCCCACCGCTGTTGTAGTGCTCGATCACTTCCTCCAGGGTCTGGAAGCGGCCATCGTGCATGTAGGGTGCGGTCAGCACCACATTGCGCAATGAGGGTGTCTTGAACTTTGCCCGGTCCTGCGGCGCTCCGGTGACGCCCCCCAGCCCCAGGTCCGTCCACATGGATTCGGGATCAAGGCCGTTGTTCCGGATGAGGCCATCGGTGAAGCGACCACCGCCGTGCGGGTGACAATGGAAACAATCGGCCCCGCCCTGACCACCCATCACCTCGGGTGGAAAGCCTCCCTCAAGCAATGTCAGCTGGAAACCCAATTGTTCGGTCTCGTTCAGCTGGACCTCCCCACGCATGAACTGGTCGCAGCGGGAGTTGGCACTGATCATGGTGCGCAGGAACTGGGCGATGGCCTTGGACGTCCGCTCGGGGCTGATGCCCGGAGTGCCGAAGGCCCGCAGGAAGAGCGTGGGATACACGCTGTCCTGCTCCAGCTTGGCCACTGCATCGGGCCAGGTCTCGTGCATCTCGATGGGGTTCTCCACCGGCTCCAGGATCTGCTGCTCCAAGGTCATGGCCCTTCCATCCCAGAAGAAGCGTTGCTCCCAACCCAGGTTCTGCATGGGCATGGAGTTTCGGTTCCCCTGGATGCCATCGATACCCATGCTGTAGCGGTTCCCATGGTCCGTGAAGGCCACCTCGGCCGCGTGGCAGGAGGCACAGCTCTGCGTGTTGTTACCGGACAGCCGCTCTTCATAGAACAGGAAACGTCCCAGACGGATACCCTCCACCGTGAAGGGATTGTCCGCCGGGATGGGCATGGCGGAGAAGTTCCCCGGAATGGTCAGCGCGTAGGGTGTGGGGGTATACACCTGCCCCCCGTTCGGCGGGTCCACGCTCGGGTCCTGGTCCTCGTCAGGATTACAGGCCGCGAACAGGAACACGGGAAGGGTGAGCAGGAAGAGGAAGCTGCGTGCGTTCATCACGGGTCAAGGTAGGCGATCGATGGAACGTTCGTCGGTCAAGGCATGGAGGAAGGCGACCAGGGCGGCGCGCTCTTCGTTCGTCACCGTAAAACCCTCAAGGAGGGGGCTCTTGTTCGGATGGGGCGATCCTCCGGATGCAAAATGGTCGACCACCTCCTCGAGTGTGCCCATCGCCCCATCGTGCATGTACGGCGCCGTCAGGGCCACATTACGCAGGGTGGGCACCTTGAACTTGCCATGGTCCCCGGGCTCCAGAGAGATGCGCTCCCGTCCGGGATCGGTGTAGGTGGTGTACTGTCCGATGTTCTGGAACGAATGATCGCTGAGGTCGAAGCCACTGTGGCAGGCGATGCAGTTGAACTCCGGGCTGGAGAACAAGGCCCAGCCCTGCTGTTCCTGAGCGCTCATGGCGGCCAGGTCTCCCTGCTGGAAACGATCGAAGCGCGACCAGCCACTGAC
The DNA here is from genome assembly GCA_945872795.1 of Chryseobacterium gleum. Lineage (GTDB taxonomy): Bacteria > Bacteroidota > Bacteroidia > Flavobacteriales_F > PHOS-HE28 > PHOS-HE28. Next base: position 11,996 of record CAMCAZ010000024.1, on the reverse strand, counting down.
CAGGGTCCGTTCGTAAGCCGCGATCGCGCGACTGAGCACCCAGGCATCCATCCGCCTGCCGTAGGCCAATTCGCTCAGTTCGGCATAGGGTTCCTCATCGGCCAGGAACGAAGCGGCCACCTGGATGTCATGGTCCATCTCTACTGGGTCATGGATCGGTGCGATGACCTGCTGTTCCAAAGTGGGGACCCCGCCATCGCGGAAGAAGGACGGATGCCACGCGAGGTTGGTCAGGGGAGGTGAATTGCGCATGCCGACACGGCCTTCCACGCCAAGGCTCAGGGCAATGGTATCACTGAACGCCCGATCCGGGAAATGGCAGGAGGCACAGGAGACCGTGCCATCACGCGACAAGCGCCGATCAAAGAACAAGGCCTTGCCCAAGGTGACGGAGGCCACGGTCAGGGGGTTATCCGGCGGTACGACCATCTGCGGTGCTCCCGGGGGGAGCTCCACGATGTAAGGCTCATTGACGGTCGTATTCTCCATGACCGGGTCCTTGCGGCAACCCACGGCCAACACCACCACGACCCCTATCCAAGGCAAGCCCTTCAATCCACGGAGATGCTGCGGACCACGTTATCCGTGAACTTCAGTGCCAGCGGGAGGTTGCCACCATGGGCGGTGTTCTCGGTCACCAGGTCTATGGTGCCGTTCGCCGAATGGAAGAACTCGTCCACCGCCAGGCGCACCGTCACGAAGGCCGTATCGCCCTGCCGGACCTGGACACCCCCGCTGGGCCATAGCTCGACAGCGGCGTAGCAGGTGTCCATCCCGGGATGCAGGGAATAGCTGTTGATCAGGGGGTCGGTGCTCAGGGGATCGGGATCGTAACGTCCCTCGAACATCACGAAGCGGTAGCCCGTGGCCCAGGTCCAGTAGGTGCCGTTACTCACGTTCAAGGGATGGCCCGGGCCGTATCCTGCGGGGTCAGCGTAGTTCAGCACGGATGGCACCCCCAAGCCGGCCTTCAGGCCCATCCACGCGCCCGTATCCACCCGCCAGGACTGGGAAACAGGTCCATCCCCGAGGTCGAAATAGAGCACATCGGAGAGCGCCTTCTCCACCCCGCCGTTCGCCAGACGCACTTCGCCCAGATAGAGCTTCAGGAGCTCCACATTGACGCGGTAGTCCATGAAATTGCGGTACTCTGAGAAGCGCTGCATGGGCGCTCCCTCCCATTCCGGCACCACGGTCAGTTTCACCACACCGGTGGGCGCCGGTGGCGTTACGGGGTCCGGTTCAACCGCCGGATCTTTTTTGCACGAGGACAGGCCCACACCGAGGGTGAGCAACACGAGGAGGAAGGACCGTGATCGCTGCTGCATGCACAAGCTGAACGCCAAGGCTTTGAACACCCTTGCGACAGGCACTCCAAAGGTACAGTGTGATGACCCCAAGGTAAAGTGACCATCCTCACTCAGGAACGACCATTCCCTAGATCCTATCTTGGTCGGGCCGATGTTCCAGATCCTTCACAGTTCCGCCGGTGCGGGCAAGACCCACTCCCTGGTCAAGCACTACCTCGCCCATTGCCTCAGCGGCGATGATCCGGGTGCCTACCGGCAGGTGCTGGCCCTGACCTTCACGAACAAGGCGGCCGGCGAGATGAAGGCCCGCGTGATGGGCTACCTGCGAAAGCTCGCCTCGGGGGATGTGAACGATGGCGCCATGAGGGATGTGCTGGAGCATCTGGAGCGGCGCAGCGGGAAGGGACGGGCCGTCATCGAACAGCGGGCCGATGCCGTGCTGCGCCACATGCTGCACCACTGGAGCGACGTGGCGATCAGCACCATCGATGCCTTTACCCGCCGGGTGGTGCGGCCCTTCGCCCGCGACCTGCAGCTGGACCATGACCTGCAGATGACCACCGACCAGGACCACTACCTGAACGCCGCGGTGGACGGCCTGATCGGCGAGGCCGGCACCGATCTGCGCATCACGGGCATCCTTACCGAAGCCTGTTTGCAGCTCCTGCACGAAGAGCAGAAATGGGACCCCGAACTACCCCTGCGCACCCTGGCCCACGAACTGCAGAAGGAAAGCGCCATCGGTCCGCTCTCCCGCCTGGGTGCCATGGACGCCCTGGTGGTCACGGCGCTGAGCGAACGGTTGCGGTCGGAGGAGCGCGCCTTCGGCAATTCGCTCCGGAAGCTGGGCCGGGAGGCACTGAAGCACATCGAGGCCGCGCACATCGCACCCGAACACCTCGCCTACGGTTACAAGGGCATCTACAGCACATTCCGCAAGTTGGCCGCGTTCGAGGATGCCTGGCAGACACCGGGACAACAGGCCCGCAAACCACTGGAGAGCGGGACCTGGCATTCGGCCAAGGCGGATCCTTCCGTACGCTCGGCCCTCGAGCATTTGGCACCACGGCTGCAGGCCATCTTCGAGGAGGCCGAACAGCTGACCCGGAGCGGCCATGCCACCTTCCTCATGCAACGTGCGGTGGCACGCGACCTCCCCGCGACCTTCGCCTTGCACGAACTGGAACGCCACCTCAGCCGGTTGAAGCAGGAGGATGGTGTGGCCTTCTTCAGCGACCTCACGCGCAAGGTGGCCGAAGTGGTGCAGCACGAGCCCGTGCCCTTCATCCACGAGCGCATGGGCGAACGGTATCGCCACTACCTCATCGACGAGTTCCAGGACACCTCGCTCCTGCAATGGACATGCCTGCTGCCGCTGATCGACAATGCGCTTTCGACCGGTGGCAGCGCACTGCTCGTGGGCGATGCCAAACAGGCCATCTACCGATGGCGTAATGGAGAGGTCCGTCTCTTCGTGAACCTCCCCAAGTTGTTCGGCCGGGGCGACTCGGAACTGGAGCAGGAACGGGAGGAGACCCTTCAACGCAACTACCACACGGCCGAACCGCTGGCCTTCAACCGACGCTCCTCGCCCGTCATCATCCAGTTCAACAATGATCTCTTCGGTGCACTCGCCACCGAACTGCCGGAGGACCTGCGGAGCGTTTACGAGGGTCATGCCCAGCAGAGCGGAGGTTCCTTGCCGGGCCTGGTGCACCTGCAACTGATGCCCCGCGATGTGAAGGGCGAGGACCGCTGGGACCTGATGCTGGAGAACGTGATGGACCGGCTCCGGGAGTCCATCGCCGACGGCGCGGCCCCGGGTGATGTGGCCATCCTGGTGCGCACGGGAGCGCAGGGTCGGAGAGTGGCGGAGCACCTGGTCAAGGCGGGCTTCGCCGTGGTGTCCCCCGATGGCCTCAAGATCTCCGGCGACCCGGTGGTGGAACTGCTCATCGACCTGCTCCGGGCCGTGCAGCGCGCCGACGAGACCGCCGCCGCACGCGTGATGCAATACAGGGCAAGGCTGCGTGCCCTTCCCGATGCGACGGAGGTGTTGCTCGCAGATCCCGGCACGAAACTGCCCAAGCCGCTGCGCGAACTGCTGGATGAACTGGTGCGCCAGGACCTGATCGGCGTACGCACCACCTTCACGGAACTGCTGCAGCGACTGTGCCACTGGCTGCACATCCGCCCCGCAGAAGAAGCGCCCGTGCTGGCCCTGCTGGACGAGGCACACAGCTGGTCCACAGCCCACGGGCCGGATATCGATGGGTTCATCGATCACTGGAAACGGAGCGGATCCAACCGCAGCGTAGCGCCACCGGAGAACGGACAGGCCGTGCAGGTGATGACGATCCACAAGGCGAAGGGCCTGGAATTCCCGGTGGTGATCATGCCCAACGCCAGCATGACGACACGCGGTGATGGCCAGGAACGCCTGTGGGTGGACCCGCGGCCCGCCGTGCCCGACCTGGATGCCGCCCTGGTGCGCGATTCGAAAATGCTCCAGGAAAGCGGGGTCACGGAGCTTCAGGTGGAGATGGGACTGCGCCATCTGGATGCACTGGACCTGCTCTACGTGGCCTTCACCCGTCCGGTGCACCGGCTGTACGCCTTCATCCCCGAGGATGCGGCGGACATCGTGAGCAAGGGCGTGATGAACTACATGAACATCCATGGATCGGAAGGCAGCCTCACCATCGGTGAACGACACCCGTTGACCAGCGCTCATCATCGCCAGGATGCGATCACCCTGCGCGACGTGTCCACACCGGATGCGCCGTTGCCCATGACCATGCGCTGGGAACGTCCCGAGGACTGGGTGCCGGGCTCAAGTGATCCGTACAGGGCGCATGGCCGCACAGTGCATGCCGTGCTGGCCCGGATCCGCACCCCACATGACCTGCCCGATGCGATCAGCGCGGCCGTCCGCGATGGAGAACTGCCCGCCGAGGAAGCATCCCTGCTGCACGACAGGCTGGCCCAACTGCTGGCCGGGGAACAGGTGGGCAGCTGGTTCGCACCCGGACCGGACGTACGCACCGAAGCCACCATCATCGACGAACAGGGTACCGCATGGCGACCGGACCGTGTGATCCTCGATCATGACCTTGTGCGCGTCCTGGACATCAAGACCGGGCAGCCGCGCGAGGAACACGACGAGCAGGTGGCCGGGTACATGTCCCTGCTCAAACGCATGGGCCATGCGCGTGTGGAAGGTGCCCTGCTCTATGTGCGTACTGGCGAGCTCAGACCTGTGAACCCATGACCATGAACTGGACGATCCGCACATTGGATGAACTGTCAGCGCGTGAGCTGTACGAACTGATCCGCTTGCGGGTGGATGTCTTCGTGGTGGAGCAGAACTGCCCCTATGCCGAACTGGACGGGCTGGACCTCAACGCGCATCACGTGCTGGGACATGATGAGGAAGGCCGACTGATGGCCTGTGCCCGCATCCTTCCACCCGAACATGGTGGATTACCGCACATCGGCCGAGTGGTGGTGCATCCTGCCCTCCGCGGCAAAGGGCTGGCGCATGAACTGATGACGAACGCGTTGGACGCCCTGCATCGCATTCATGGATCACGTCGCTCGGAACTTGCTGCACAGGCCCATTTGGAGGGGTTCTATGCAGCCCATGGCTATGAGCGGACCGGTGCGGACTATGATCTGGACGGCATCCCGCACGTGGACATGCGCAGGGCCGAAGGTCAGGCCTCAGCGTAACAGGGTCACGTGGCCGCTGTACTCCTTGCGGTAGGCACCGAACTCCGCCAACCAAAGGGTGTAGTGGTAGACCCCCTGTTCCTCACCATCTCCGGACCACACGGCACGCGGATCCGTGGTGCTGAACACTTCACGCCCCCAACGGTCGAACAGGCGCAGCTCGAACAGGCGCGCCCCCCGCACGGACGGAGCCCAGGTATCGTTGATCCCGTCACCATCCGGGGTGAAGGTGTTCGGCACATAGACCAGGTGGTCGCTCACGGTGACGACACGGATCGTCGAATCGGAACAGCCGTGCTCGGTGAACACCCGCTGAACGATCGGAAACTGGCCACCATCCTCGAACTCATGCCCGAACCCGGGGGTGACATACTCCTCGTTCTCCACGGTATACGACCATTCCACAGCCCCTTCGGCATAGTCCTCTATCCGGACCACGGGATCCATCAGGCTCACCTCGGCGGGAAGCGCCGTGAACGCCGCGACAGGGTTCGGATGCACGCGCACCAAGGCGGGCGCGTCCATGGCCAGTTCGGCGACGCATCCACTGTCCGTGGCAATGGTGAGTGAAACGGCATAGTTCCCGGCACCCTCATAGCGATGGATGAAGGCGCTGTCCGTGTACGTGCTTCCATCCCCCAACTCCCAGGCATAGCGCAGTGCCGTGGCCGCCGTAGAAGTGCTGGCGAAGGCGAGATCACCACCGACACACACTTCCGGGTCATTGATGAAGCCGATCACCGGCCAGGGAAACACCACCACGGAATCCGTGTAGGTATCGCTGCACGCACCATCCACTCCCGTCAATGTGATTGGATGCACGCCGACCTCCAGGAACTGTGAGCTGGTGATCTGCCCGGTCGCTGTCGACGGCGTGCCCACCGGCCCGAGGTCCCACGTGAAGATCGTATTGGGACCGAAGACCCCGGACGCCACGAACTCGGCCTCCTGTCCGGGACAACGAATGGCCGGACGGGGAAAGAAAATGTCCAGTGGAGCCTGCATCTCGTAGACCTGAAAACTCGTGTCGGCACAGGGTTGTCCGGGATTGGCGATGAGCTGGACGGTGTAAGTCCCGGGCTGTGCGTAGGTCCAAACGGGCGCCTGTTCATTGGATACATCGTCCAAGGTGCCCGGATCACCGAAATCCCAAGACCAGAAGGTCGCATTCTCGCTTTCGTTCACGAAGGACTGGGTGAGACCCACGCACAGTGCTCCTTCACCCTGCTCGGCCACGCTCGCGGTCACAGTCGCATCACACACCACCACCTTGAAGAGGAAATCGCCGCGCGTCTCTCCCACCACCTGTCCGTTCCGGATCTCGGTGACGCAGATGCCCACGGTGAACACACCCTGCAAGGTGGGACTGACGGTGAGTGCCCCGGTGGCCGGATCGATGGACATCGGAGGGTCCGAATCCAGTGGCTGGCCCGCTGAATACCCCGGACCATAGCTCACCGTCTGGTAGGGTGGTGCCGTCGGGAACGGTGCCGGATCTCCGGCCGAACCACCGATGAAGGGGGCGCACAAGCCATACACCAATTGATCGCCGTCCGGATCGGTAGCCGAGAAGTCGATGGTGACGTCCCGTCCGATGCAGAGCGCCACGGTGGGCAGGTCGCTGAAGCGCGGTGAACTGTTCACAGACAACGGCGGACCCGGGATGGAGGCGGTACACGTCAGGCCCTGCTGACCTGTCAGGTTCACCATGGACGGGGTGCGGCAGCAGCGTTGGTAACTGATGGTGTAACCGCCGGCGATGGGCGGAAGGTTGAACACCTCCTGATACACCGCGGTCCGGACACAAACGGTGGGGGGCGCGGTGAGGCAGGGGTCGTTCAGTTCGACCGGGACCGGCACCTCGCCCGCAAAAGCCACACTGGCCGACGTGACCTGCACCCCGCTTGAATTGTACACTGCCAACTGCGCCGCAGTGTCGAAACCGGTATTGTTCGCGTTGTCCGGGCCACAATCACGGTACAATACCAAGGTCACCCGGTACTGGTTGCCCCCCAGATGGTCGTAGTACATGTTCCCGCCGATGATGTGCGTAGCCTCTGCCGTTACGCAGAATACCATCAGGACCAAAGCGAGGAGGGAGCGCATGAACTGGAAAGACGACGGTAAGGTAGGGTGTAAGGTTGCCCCATTGTTCGGGCTGACCTACTTCCCCTCTCAGAACACCCCTTCAACCGACCTGTTCAAAGCGCTCCATCCAATCGTCCTCGCTCACTGCTTCATAACGTCCTTCCAGGCATTGCAGCATCTCCTGCACCCTGAGCATCTCCGGATAGGCCGTGGCCAGCACTTCGTGCAGCACCCAACGCCGTCCAACTGCCTGGAGCTCCAGGAAATGGCCCGGTGATAACACGTTGTAATAGTGACGGCCATCCACCATGCGCCTGAACTGAGGCCAGTGGTCCACCGCTTGGGTACCCGTATCTTCAACCCCGTTGCTCATGAGCTCATTTCTGGATCGTACGGCCCAAGCACTGCTGCACCACCACGGCAGGGACCTCGGAAGGGTCGCCGTGGTATTGCCCGGTCAGCGTGCCGGCCTTCACCTGCGAAGGTACCTCGCCCGGCATGCCGGTGCCGCCCTCTGGAGCCCTGACATGCTGGACATGGGCGGATTCATGGGGCGTCTCACCGGACTGGAACAAGGCAGGTCCATGGACATGCTGCTGATGCTGCACCAGGTGCATCGCGCCGTGGCGCAGGCCTCGGCCGAACCCTTGAGCACCTTCCTTCAGTGGGCCCCCGTGGTGCTAAGGGACATGAGCGAAGTGGATTCACACCTGCTCGACCTCGACGATCTCTACCGTGACCTGCGGGCCTTTGAGGGCATCGATGCGTGGAGCCTAGCGCTCGGCGAGGACCTGAGCCCCGGCCAGCACCGGCTGCTGGACCATTGGCGCAACACGGGGACCATGCACCGCCAGCTCCATCAGGCCATGGAGGAGCGAGGGCTGGGCACCTCGGGATGGATCGCCCGAAAGGCTGCCGAAGCCCTGCCGACCACGACCACATTGCCTTGGGACATGGTCTGGTGCGTGGGCCTGAATGCCCTGGAGCCCGCGAGCACCAGCGTAATGAGGTCGCTCCAGAAAAGGGGCGTGCTCCAGGTCGCCTGGGATACTGACCACTATTACCTCGACAACCCATCCCACGAAGCCGGCCGCTTCATCCGGCGGTCCATCGCCGACCTGGGGGCCGGAGTGATCCCGCCCGGCGACGGCACCCTGAAGAACGAACGCCGGATACACGCCGTGCAGGTGCCGGACCGTATCAGTCAGGCCCGCTATGCCGCCCAGCAGCTGGAGGCCATGTCCGACGAGGAGCGCGACCGCACCACCGTGGTGCTTGCCGACGAGGACCTGCTGATGCCCCTGTTGGAGGCCATGCCCAGCAGCCTCGCACCGGTGAACATCACCATGGGTGTTCCACTTTCCGCGCTGCCCGTCCATGGCCTGGTGGATGCGTTCCTGGACCTGCTCATTATCCGGGGCGACGGTGGCCCCCTCCCCTTGGATGCGCTCCTGAAGCTGATCAACCATCCTTTCCTTGATCAGGGACAGCGCACCCGGGCGCTGGTCCATCGGCTCTCCCGGATCGATCAGCCGGGGATATCCCTGGCCATCTTGGAGGCCCATGCGGCTGAATTGGGCATGGACCACCTCGCGGTCATGCGGGAGGCACTATCCGCCCGCGTCCTTCAAGAGGCCCTGACCCTCCTGTTCCAATGGGCCCTGGCCACCTCCGGCGATCAGGCCTTGGCCGCCGAACAGATCTTCCGCATGTCGAGCCTTCAGGACCATCTGGACCAGGCGCTGCAAGCATACCACGGCGCCAGCGATGACCTGGCCGAGCACTGCCGCATCCGCGAACGCCTTCTCGGCGACGAACAGATCGGTTTCTATGGCGACCCGATCAAAGGCCTTCAGGTGATGGGTTTCCTGGAAACACGCGCCATCGACATGGACCGCATGCTGGTGCTCGGCGCCAACGAAGGCACCCTGCCACAGGGCTCCGTGCAGCAGAGCTACATCCCCTTCGACGTGCGCCGGGCCTACGGTTTGCCGCTGCGGGCGGACAGTGAGGCGATCACGGCCTACCACGTGCATCGACTCCTTCACCAGGCCCAGGACATCACGCTCGTCTCCGACGTGGGCGGCTCGGTGGAAGCGGATGAACCCACGCGCTACATCGCCCAGTGGGAATATGAACTCGTGCCCATCTCCAGAACGCGTTGCGAGCATGGTACGGTGGCCCTCCAACGCTCCCCGCGCGGGGCAGCCACCATCCGGGTGGAGCGATCGCCCGCCATCGCCGAACGACTGGAACAACTGGCCACCCGGGGACTCTCCCCTTCCGGGCTGGGGACCTGGCTGCGCTGTCCGTTGGACTATTACTTCACCTACATCCTGGGCATCGACGCACCGGAGGAGCGGACCGGAAAATTGGGGAGCGATGTGCTGGGCGAGGCCGTGCATGGCGTGCTGCAGGACCTGGCCACGCCTTTTTTAGGCAAGGTGCTCGACCCCGAAAGTATGCGGGCCTGGACCGGGCAGGTGCGGCCCATGCTCGCCCAGCGACTGGCGTTGAGCGCACCCTTGGAGACCCTGGAAACGGGTCACCATCGGCTGCGTCTGGACATGGCCAGCAAGGCCGTGATCGAACATATCCGGACGGAGGCCGAGCGCTATGAAAAGGGTGCGCAGGTGATCCCCTTGGCACTGGAGACGGAACTGAGCGGGGTGCTGCCCAACGGGATACGGCTCAAAGGGCGCTGTGACCGGATCGACCGGCGCGATGGCGTGATCCACATCATGGACCTGAAGACCGGGTCCGTGAAGGAACGTTCGCTCAGTTTGAAGCAGGTGAGCCGCGAGGCCTTGGGCAGCGACCAACGCCACGCGCTTCAACTGCTCATCTACGCCTGGATGTACATGGCCAACGACCCGGAATGTGAGCGTCTATGCGCAGGGATCGTGCCCCTGCAACGGGCATCGCAGGCATCCGGTCTTTATCTGGAACTCGGCGGATCGGAGATCATCGGTCGCGGACACTTTGATGAACTGACCGAACTGCTCACCACCCTCACGAATGAGGTCATGGTCAGCAGCCTCCCCTTTGAACACGACCCGGAGAGCGAGTACTGCGCCTGCTGCCTGGCCTGAACTGATCGCATGAAAAGAAGAAAGCCGCCCGATCAGGCGGCTTTCCGTTCAAGGGATCGAAAGCGATCACTTATAGACGATCTTGTGCGTGGTGGTGACCTCGCCACGCTTCAGGCGCAGGTAGTACACCCCGTTGCTCTGGGCGGTCAGGTCCATTTCCCGACGATAGGTCCCTTCGAAGCCGGTTATGGCATCCGTGAAGACCGACTGGCCCAGGGCGTTCAGGATCTCCACGGTGATGTCCATGGGGGCATTGTTGGTAAAAGTGAACGCGAACTGACCATTGTTGGGGTTCGGCAGCACCACCACGCCACCGTCCTCCTCAGCAGATGCCAGGCTCTTGTAGATGCCGCCCGTACGATCGGAACCGCCCAGTGCCAGGTAGAAGTTCGCATTGTTCTTCGCCTCCGAGGTCCAGGCGTCGTTCACGAGTTCAAAATCACCCTTGCCGGTCACCGGGATGGTGGCGACCAGGTACTCCTTGCCAGCCTGCCATACCGAGCCAGCGGAGTTCATGGGCGTCATGCCGAAGCCTGCATAGACCTGGTAACGCTGCGAACCCACTTCGCGCACGTTACCGGACTTCATGGTGGGGATGTACTGTGAAGCTGGACCCTCCTGGGCCATGGTGCCCAGGGCAGCCCCGGTGGAACTGTCCCAGCGGATCGTGAATACCAAGGACGATACGATGCCGTCAAAATCCGCCTGTGGCCGGACATAGACATCCAGCGATTCGCCGTTCCGGTACATGCCGATGTCAACAGGGCTCTGTGCCAGCATCGACAGCGACAGTACGGAAGCCGAGGCGACCGATGCGAAGAGGGAAAGACTACGTTTCATGGGTTGGGTGGATTGGTAGTTGGGGGGACCGGCCCGTTCCTTCACATCGAACGTTCTCGATTCATCCGACGCGCAAGTTAATGGGTTCACGGACCGATAGCAAACAGAACCTACCTGGTGTTGGAAAAGTCCGCAAAACCGAACAGGGGTCCTTTCGGACCCCTGCGCGGTAACCTGCAAGGAAATATGGAACCAGTCCAAGGCCAGGAAGATGACCTTGTTGTAAGGATGACGAAGCCTTACGAGCAGGGTTGCCTCCTGCTTTGAAAAAATCTTCAGGGGGTGAACTTATACCCGACCCCACGGATGGAGTGGAAATGCCGCGGTGATCGTGGATCCAGTTCGAAGTACTTGCGGAAGGCCACGATGAAATTATCGACGGTGCGGGTGGTGGGGAATACGTTGTATCCCCAGACCTTCTGCAGGATCTCCTCCCGCGAGACCACCTCACCGCTCCGCTCGATCAGCAGGCGAAGCAGCATCATCTCCCGCTGGCTCAGGGTCCGGGTCTCTCCATCCCTTCCACGGGCCATGTAACTGTTGAAATCCACGTGGTTCCCCTCGAAATCATACTGCGTCATGACCGGTGCTGTCGTGGAGGTGCCGGAGCGCTGAACCAGCTTCTGAACCCGCAGCAACAGTTCCTCCAGTTCAAAGGGCTTACCCAGGTGGTCATCCCCTACTCGCAGCCCCCGGATACGATCTGCTGGAGCGGTGCGGGCGGTGAGGAAGAGCACCGGTGTGATGTCCCCTTCCAAACGCATGCTCTCCACAACGGAATAGCCGTCCATACCGGGAAGCATCACATCCATGACGACCAGGTCGAAGTGGGCACCGCGCATCCGTTCGATGGCCTCATGGCCTGTGGAGGCCGTGGTGACCGCGAAGCCGTCCATCTCGAAGTTCAACTTCAGCGTGAGACGCAGTGCTTCCT
>CAMCAZ010000023.1 GCA_945872795.1 Chryseobacterium gleum | reverse complement strand
TCAACACCTTCTCTCAGGAGGTTGTGATCGGCAGCGGCTCGGAGACCTATGCACACGGCAAGGTCACCGTGCTGGTCGCGAAGACCCCCTTCGTGCCACCGACCATCCAGGAATTGGCGGAAGGTCATCAGGACATGGGCCTACGGAACAAGGTGGTGCTGATCACCGGTGGGAGCCGCGGCCTGGGTGCCACCACCGCGAAGTTGTTCGCCGTGCACGGTGCCCGGGTGGTGATCAACTATCGATCCTCCAGTGCCGAAGCGGAAGAGCTTGTGGCCGAGATCGAGGCATACGGGGGCGAGGCTTTGGCGGTGCAGGCCGATGTATCATCCGCAGCGGAGGTGCAGCGCATGGTGAAGGAGGCGGTCACGCATTTCGGAACGATCGACGTGCTGGTGAACGGTGCGGCGAGCAACTTCTTCCCGATCCCCTTCCTGGAGACCACGTGGGACAGGATACAGGACGACTTGGACGTGATCGTGAAAGGAGCGTTCCAGGTCTCACAGGCCGTGATCCCGGAATTCCTGCGCAAGGGAGGAGGGCGGATCATCAACATCTCCACCATTGCGGTGGAAACACCTCCGCCGTTCCAGACCAAATACGTGGTGGCCAAGTCGGCACTGAACGGATTGACGCGGGCGCTGGCCGCCGAATATGCCGGACAGAACATCCTGGTGAACATGGTGGTGCCCAGCCTGGTGGAGACCGACTTCACCAGCGGCTTCAACCAAGTGGCCCTGGGCAAACTGAAAGCGGCCAGTCCCCTGAAGCGCCTGGCCCAAGCGCAGGAGGTCGCGGACGCCATCGTCTTCCTCGCGTCCTCCCGCTCCAGCTTCACCACCGGGCAGAAGCTGATGGTGACCGGTGGCCTTCCTCCCCTCCTCTAGCATCCGAAGCAGGCAGGAACGTGGCGCAGCCGGCGAAGACCTCCCTCGTGAGCGGTACGGATGTTCCGATGGAACGGATCCTGGCCTTCGCGAGCCGTGTCTATGGTCGCAACGCCCATCAGGCCATGGCCTCGTTCTACCAATGGGAGTATACCGAGAACCCGAATTGCCCGAACGGCCTGGGATCCATGATCGTGGCGTTGGACGGGTCCCAACAAGTGGTCGGCTTCATCAACCGGGTGTACCTCACGTGGGATGTGCGTGGCGAGCAGGTCACGATACCGGCCCTCGTGGACTTTGCGGTGGATGACGCGCATCGGCAAGGTGGTGTGGGACTGCGACTGATCCTGAAAAGCACCAGTGACCTTGGGCATGCCTTCATCAATGGCTCGAACCCGAACAGCGCTCCGGTGTTCCGCAGCCTGAAGTATCAGGAACTCGAGGGCGGCCAGTGGTTCCGGAAGGTCCTGTCACCGCTTCGCGGCGGATTGCGTTACGCCTTGCACAAGATCGGTGGTGGCTTGCCCACATCGCCCCTGCCATTCGCACAGTGGTCCACCTCCTCCGTACGCGTCAGTGCCGCTCCCGATGTTGCCCTGCTGCGCCAGCTGGCCGAGCTGTTGAACAACGGACCAGCGGAGGTAAAGCCCTTCTGGACCGTGGAAACGTTGCGCTGGCGCTTCTTCCATGCGTTGGGGCCGCGTCATCTGCTCCTTCATCGTTCCTCGCCGGATGGCACCATGAGCGCGGCTCTCCTGATGTCCTGCGGGCCTGTTCGCGGGCTGAACGCCTGCCGCGTGATCGCCCACGGCTGCACTGATCCGCAACAGTTCCGTGACCTCCTCTCCGAAGCCTTGCGCATGGCGGAAGGGTCCGGCGTGGACGTCTTCTTCGCCTTCACCTTCGAGCGCAGCGAGGCCGATGTACTGGCCGCTATGGGGTTCGCCGAGCAGCCCCGCACACCCAGCGCGTTCTTCTTCCATAAGCGACGGAAGGATGCCGAGCTGTTCCGGTCCGTGCTCGTCCAGGGAGCGGCGTCGGACCTGGGCTTCGAGGCCGTGGGCCGCTGAATGAACGCTCGATGCGGGGGACTTATCCCAGGTACTCGCTCACGGCCTTCTGGATCCGTGAATTGATATCCTCCGTGGGTGCTGGGTGGAAGATGCTGCCCGTGATGCGCTCGAATAACTCGACGTAACGGTCGGTCACACTGTGCACAAAGGCATCGTCCATGGTGGGCACCTGCTGGCCCTCCTTGCCCATGAAGCCGCCGGCGATCAGCCACTCGCGCACGAACTCCTTGCTGAGCTGCTTCTGGCGTTCGCCGGCAGCCTGGCGTTCGGCATATCCCTCGGCGTAGAAGTAGCGTGAACTATCCGGCGTGTGGATCTCGTCGATGAGCAGGATGCGGCCATCGGCGGTGCGTCCGAACTCGTACTTGGTATCCACCAGCAGGAGCCCGCGTTGCGCTGCGAGCCGTGAACCCTCCGCGAAGAGCGCCAAGGCATGGCGGCTCATGGTCGTCCATTCCTCTTCCGCGCACAGACCACGCTCCAGGATCTCGTCCGGACTGATGTCCTCGTCGTGGCCCACATCGGCCTTGGTGCTCGGTGTGAGCAGCGGTTCCGGGAAGCGGTCATTCTCCTTCATACCCTCCGGAAGGACGGCCCCACAGAGCACGCGACCACCGGCCTGATAGGTGCGCCATGCGTGGCCGGCGAGGTAGCCGCGCACCACCATCTCCACCTTCACGGTGTCACAGGCATGGCCGATCACCACGTTGGGGTCCGGGGACGCGAGGGCCCAGTTGGGGGCCACCCCGGCAGTGGCCTGCAGCATGTGCCAGCTCAGCTGACTGAGCACCTGTCCCTTGTGGGGTATTCCACGTGGGAGCACCACATCGAAGGCACTGATGCGATCGCTGGCCACCAGCAGGATCCGGCCATCGGAAAGGGTGTACACGTCGCGCACTTTACCATGGTAGACCTTGTCGATCAATGGGTGCTTGAGGTTGGAACGCATCAACGTCCCAGGCGTGGTCGTGATCATCGGGGGCGATCCTTCTTGTCGTTCTTCTTCTCCAGTTCACGGAAGGCGACCAGCACGCGGGTCACCAGTTCGTGCCGGATGACGTCCTGTTCGGTGAGCTCGATGACCGTAATGCCTTCCACGTTCCGCAGCATGTCCACAGCCGGCGTCAGGCCACTGGGCTGGCGGTCGGGCAGGTCCACCTGGGTCACATCACCCGTGATGACGAATTTGGCATTGCGGCCCATGCGGGTGAGGAACATCTTCAACTGGGGCAACGTGGCATTCTGCGCCTCGTCCAGGATCACGAAAGCGTGGTCAAGGGTACGGCCGCGCATGAAGGCGAGCGGTGCGATCTGAATGACCCCTTCGTCGAGGTGATCAGCCAACCGCGTGGCGGGGATCATGTCCTTGAGCGCATCGTAGAGCGGTTGCAGGTAGGGATCGAGCTTTTCGCGCAGGTCACCGGGCAGGAAGCCGAGGTTCTCCCCCGCCTCCACCGCTGGCCGCGTGAGAATGATGCGCCTGACCTTGCGCTCTTTCAACGCTTTCACGGCCAGGGCCACCGCCGTGTAGGTCTTGCCGGTGCCGGCCGGGCCGATGGCGAAGACCATGTCGCTTTCAGCAACGGCCTTCACCAGTTTCTGCTGGTTCAGGGTGCGGGCCTTCACCCTCAGGCCGGCATTGCCGTAGACCAGCACATCGGCATCGTCGGAGCCACCCTCGCTGCGTTCGCCGGTGCCCATGATGTCATCGAGTACTTTGCGGGGCAGGTCGTTGAAACGGGATACATGCTCCACGAGCTCCTTGAACCGTTCCTCAAAGCGGGCGATATCCGTCTCTGCCCCGGTGACCTTCACCGTATCGCCACGGGCCACGATGTTCAGCTTGGGGAACAGGGGCTTGATCAACCGCAAGTTGGCGTCGTTGGACCCCAGGACATCCACAGGGTCGACGCCGATGATGGTGATGAGCTTCTCGATCAAAGTAACATTGGATCGTTAGGAACTTGGCCCTTGGGCCGGTTTCAAGCTCCGGTAGTTTTACGCGCCGAAGGTAGCCCTTGCCTTTGCTTTCCGCATACTGACCATGGCCATCATCACCCTCACCACCGACATGGGCCTGAAGGACCATTACGTGGCCGTGGTGAAGGGCGCCATCCTTAGGCAGCATCCCACGGCGATCATTGTGGATGTGAGCCATTGCATCAAGCCATTCGACAATGCGCAGGCCGCCTTCGTCCTGCGCAACACCTACCCCGAGTTCCCGCGCGGCACCATCCACATCATCGGTGTGAACCCCGAGGCTGACGGACAGACCCCGCACCTGGTGGTCAAACACGATGGTCATTTCTTCATCGGGGCGGACAACGGGATCTTCTCGCTCCTCTTTGATGGCAAGCCCCACGAGGCCTACGAGCTGACGATGAAGATCGAGGACGACCACGTGACCTTTCCCACCAAGAGCGTCTTCGTGGCCGCCGCCTGCCACCTGGCGCGGGGTGGCACGGCGGATGTCATCGGCCGCAAGGTGGTCACCATCAAGGAGCAGATCGGCTTCCAACCGGCCCTGGACCAGAACAGCATCCGCGGGAAGGTGATCTACATCGACAGCTATGGCAACCTGGTGACCAACATCCGACGATCGGTGCTGGACGAAGTGGCACGGGGACGTTCCTTGCGCATCGGCTTTGCTTCCTCCGAAGATGATATCACCCGCCTGCACTCCACCTACAGCGATGTACTGCTGGGTGAGCGCGTGGCCTTCTTCAATGCCATGGGTCTGCTGGAGATCGCCGTGAACAAGGGTGTGGAAGGACATGGAGGTGGTGCCGCGCGACTGTTCGGCGTGGAAGTGAACGCTCCCGTGCGCGTGGACATTGACACGCGTGGCTGACCTTTGCCGGCATGACCATCCGTTTGGTGAAGATGACGTTCAGGGCCGAGGAAGTTCCCCGTTTCCAGGAGCTCTTCCAAGGTTGGGCGCCACGCATCCGCGGGTTCCCTGGTTGTCGCTACCTCGAACTGTGGCACAATGTGAAAGACCCACGGGTCTTCTTCACCCACAGTCATTGGGATGGTCCGGACGACCTGGAGGCCTATCGTCGGTCCGAAGTGTTCGCCGATGTCTGGCCGGTGGTGAAGGCTCTTTTCGAGGCGCCGGCTGAAGCGTGGACCATCGACCGGGAGTACCAGCAATAGAGCATTCTCCGAACGATCGGCACGGTCCTTTCATCGCCCGCTTTCACATGCTCGGCGTCCGTCGCTGGCTTTCACGTCCTCATTCTGCGATCTTCGTCCCATGCTCCGAACGCTTTTTTCCGCACTGGTGATCATCCCCGGCCTGCTTCTGGCCCAGCCCGCTTCGCCCCTCGATGCCGCGGCACATCTCCAGCAGGCGAGAGTGGCCTATGGTGCCGCCCAGTACGATGTGGCCCTGACCCATGCCGATTCGGCCATCAGCATGGATGAGACCATCCCCGGCGGCTACAAGCTCCGCGGAGACATCCGCCAGCGCCAGCAGAACCTCCACGGCGCCCTGCTGGATTACACCCGGGCCGAGAAGCTCAACGACCAGGATGCACGGCTGTACGTGAGCCGTTCCGCCATCCATGTCACCGAGGGACGGGTGAAGGAGGCCATGCGGGATGCGGACCGGGCCATCGACCTGGACCCCAAGGACCCGGACGCGTGGTACAACCGTGCCTGCGCCAATTACATCGGGCAGAACTGGGACGGCGCCCTGCGCGACCTGGACCGCTCCCTGGACCTTCGTCCGAACGATGCACTGGCACTGCTGCTGCGCGGTGTGGTGCATGGGGCTTTGTACCAGGACGAGAAAGGACTGGCGGACCTGGAAGCTGCCCTGGCCATCGACCCGAAGATCCCCAGTGTCACCATGAGCCTGGCAGTGCAGCTCTTCGAGGCGAAACGGTATGCGGAGGCCATTCCCCACTTCACCACCGTGATCGATGCGGGTGATGTGGACCTGAAGGAAGCCCATTACTACCGGGCCGACTGCCATTACAACCTGCAGGACAAGGAAGCAGCCTGTGCCGATTGGCGGGCCAGCGGTGAACTGGGCGACAAGGATGCCCAGTTCATCGTGCGGAACTACTGCAACACGGATGAGGAGAAGATCCCCCGGAAACCGCAGAGGAAGCCACGCAAGTCGGTGATCGAGTTCTGATATCGGAAGAACGCCCAATGCGCACCGCCCCCTTGCGGTGCGGTCCATGGCACTCCCCGGCGGGCTGCGTGATGCAGCGAGGAACGGCAAATGCGGTGAGCGATCACCGGAGTATCTTGGCACCCGTTTTCCACATGCGTGCACTCATTTTCAAGGAGATCAAAGGCTTCATCGGGTCGCTGATCGGTCACATTGTGATCGTGGTGTTCCTGCTGATCACAGGCCTTCTGCTCTGGGTGTTCCCGGATAACATCCTGGACCTCGGTTACGCCGATCTGGGGCCCTTGTTCTTCTCCGCGCCGTGGATCTTCCTCTTTCTGGTGCCGGCCGTGACGATGCGGAGCTTCAGCGAAGAGCGCCGCACGGGCACATTGGAGATCCTGCTCACCAAGCCCTTGACCGAACTGCAGATCGTGCTGGCGAAATACATCGCCTCGGTGGTCCTGATCGTGCTGTCCCTGCTGCCCACCCTGGTCTATTGGTACTCCCTGCATGACCTTGCTGTTCCCCGAGGGAACCTCGATACGGGAGGCATCATGGGCTCGTACATAGGCCTGCTCTTCCTGGCATCCTCCTTCGCTGCGGTCGGGGTGTTCGCATCGTCGCTCACCGACAGCCAGATCATCTCCTTTCTGATCGCGGTGTTCAGCTGTTTCTTTCTTTACCTGGGCTTCGACCTCGTGGCGAGCTACGAGGCCTTCGGCGGATCGGAGGGCATCATTCGCAGCATCGGCATCCAGGAGCACTACATGAGCATGAGCCGGGGCGTGATTGACCTGCGAGATGCCTTGTACTTCGGTGGGGTGATCGTCATCTTCCTGCTGCTCACGCGCGCTGCGCTCCAAAGCCGACGTTGGTAATGGCCAAGGGTCCCACGGATAGCACCAAGCCCTCGGGGCGTCGCAGCCATCGCGCGGGAGACCTGCTCGAGCTGTCGCTGGGCTTGGCCCTCGTGCTGCTGGTGCTGTACATCGGCTCCTTCTTCCGCCTGCGCGCCGACCTCACCTCGGAGAAGCGCTACACCCTGACCGAAGCGACCCGCGAGCTGGTGGAAGGATTGGATGGAGAGATCTACGTGAAGGTGTACCTGAGCGGGGAGCTGCCCGCCGACCTGGAGCGGCTTTCACAGGCCACGCGCGACCTGCTGGACGAGATGCGGATCCACCAGCCGGAACGCATCCACTACAGCTTCGTGGACCCCAACGAAAGTCCCGACACAAAGACCAGGAACGAAGTTTATGACGACCTGCAGAAGCAGGGACTGACGTACAGCAGCATACGACTGCGTGAAAAGGGAACCTACACCGAACGCATCGTGTTCCCGGGTGCACTGATCACCTATCGCGACAAGACCATTCCCGTTCAGCTGCTGAAGACCCAGTTGAGGTCGCCGGATGCCGACATCGTGAACCGCTCCATCAACAACCTGGAGTATGAGATGGCCAGTGCCTTCCGGAAGGTCACCGCACAACGCCGTCCACGGATCGGATTCCTGGAAGGCCATGGTGAACTGGATGCGATGCAGGTGATGGATGTGACCAAGGCGCTGGAGGAACTATACGAGGTGAAACGCATCCGCATCGATGACCGCATCGATGCCCTGAGCCAGAAGGTGGAAGTGATGCGCCACCGCGTGAACGACCTGGAGGCCCTGGTGATCGCGAAGCCGGACAGCGTGTTCAGCGACCGTGACCGTTATGTGATCGACCAGTTCGTGATGAACGGGGGCAAGGTCCTGTGGCTGGTGGATGCCATGAACGCGAACCTGGACAGCCTTCGCCGGAACCAGTTCTCCATCGCCGTGCCCCATGAGCTGGGCATCCACGAACTGCTGTTCAGCTATGGCGTGCGCGTGAACCACGACCTGGTGCTGGATCGCAGCTGCGCGCCGATCGAGATCTACACCCAGCCCTACGGCAACCAGCGGAAACTGGAGCGTTTTCCCTGGTACTTCGAGCCGGTCTCGATCCCACAGAGCACACACCCCATCGTGGCCAACATCGACCCGGTGCATCTGCGTTTCGCGAGCAGCATCGACACCATCGGGGTGGACAGTGTGAAAAAGACCATCCTCCTCACCTCGTCACCGGCCAGCTTCGCGCAGCGCAATCCGGTGCGGGTGAGCCTGAACATGGTGGAAATGGACATGGGCTTCGACAAGCGGAGCACGCCCTACCTGCCCCTGGCGGTATTGCTGGAGGGACGGTTCACATCGGCCTACACCGACCGCCTTCCGCCTGCCTTCCGGGAGGATGAGAACGTGGCCTTCAGGCAGCATAGCCCGCCCAACGCACAGGTGGTGATCAGCGATGGGGATGTGATCGCCAATCGGGTGGATGCGAGCAAGGGCATGTACTATATGCTGGGGTTCGACCGCTACGCCAACGCCAAGATCTACGGCAACCGGGAGTTGATCATCAATGCGATGAACTACCTCTTGGATGACAAGAGCCTGATCAGCATCCGGTCACGTGAGATCACCCTGCGCCAATTGGACCCCGAACGCATCGAGCAGGAGCGGTTGCCCATCCAGATCTTCAACACGGTGCTGCCCATCGTGCTTTCCATCCTTGGCGGACTGGCGTTCCACGTCCTGCGCCGCCGTCGAATGAGCTCCCCGTCATGAACCGAAAACTCCTGTTGGTCCTCGTGGTCGTCCTGCTGGGCGGCATCGCCTGGTGGTTGCAGCAGCGCTCCGCGGCCAGCACACTGGACCAACCGCTCAGTGATTTCGCCGTACCGGACACCGCCAGTGTGGACCGCATCTTCATCGCGGACCCTACGGGGAACACCATCGATCTTCGACGGGCCAACGGATATTGGTCCCTCAACGAACGCTACATCGCCCGGCAGTCCGACATCGAGCTGCTGCTGAAGACCTTCCGCCGCGTGGAAGTGAAGAGCCCCGTACCGAAAAAGGCCCAGGCCACCGCGTTGCGCATCATGGGCGCCGCCGCCAAGCGGGTGGAGATCTACCAAGGCGGGGACAAGCCCTCCAAGGTGTGGATCGTGGGACACGGCACCAAGGACAACTTCGGCACCTATGCGGTGCTGGAGCTGCCCGACAAAGGCCGGAGCAGTGCGCCCTTCGTGGTGGGCATGAGCGGATTTACCGGTGTGCTGAACACCCGATTCCGCACCGAACTGGACAGTTGGCGGAGCACCACCGTGTGGAGCTACCCGGACCTGTTCGAGCTGGCGCAGGTAAAGGTGGACCTGCCGCGCGGTCCGGGAACCCCGTTCACCATCGAGCACCTGGAGGATGGGCGCGTGCGCATGCTGGACGCCGGTGGCAGACCGCTGCCCACGGACACCGGCCTGGTGAAGATGACCCTGCAGACCTTCAAGCAGTTGAACTACGAGATCATTGACCGCGACATGAAATCGGCCACGCGGGATTCATTGCTGGCCACGCCGCCGGACCATGTGGTGTCCACCACCGACCGGGACGGGCGCCAACGCAGCGTACGCTTCTGGTACATGCCCTATACGGGCGAGGTGGACCCCACGTTGACCTACCAGCCTAAGTACGAAGTGAACCGCATGCATGCGCTGGTGGAGGACAGCCTGATGGTGGTGATCCAGCGGCCCTTGTTCGACCCGATCCTTCAACCAGCAGAAAACCTGCTCCCGTAAGGGGTTCCGGCTGCCGCAGATCTTGTGGATAACCCCCCGTTTGTGTTGAAAAGTGGTGCCCGGTGCGCCGGGGTGCCCGTCTAACTTTGCCTGACTTAAAACGACCCTATCCCCGATGAAATTCATCGTATCCAGTACCGCGCTCCTTAAACAGCTCCAACTTCTTCAAGGGGTGCTCGCCAGCAGCAATACGCTCCCCATCCTCGATAACTTCCTGTTCGAGATCGACGGCAAGCAGATGACCGTGACCGCCAGTGACCTGGAGACCACCATCACCGCCACCATGGCCGTGGAGGCCAAGGAAAAGGGCAGTGTGGCTATCCCAGCGCGCCTGCTGCTCGACACCCTGAAGGCCTTCCCCGAACAGCCGTTGACCTTCACCATCGATGGCAAGCACCACGGAGTGGAGATCAACAGCGAACAGGGCAAGTACAAGATGACCGGCTTCAACGGCACTGAGTTCCCCAAGAGCCCCGTGCTGGAGGACCCCACCACCCTGTCCATGCCCGCTGGGACCTTGGCCGCGGCCATCAACAAGACGCTCTTCGCCACCGGCAACGATGACCTGCGTCCGGTGATGAGCGGCATCTTCTTCGAACTGAGCCCCGAGGACGTGTGCTTCGTGGCCACCGATGCCCACAAGCTGGTGCGCTACCGCCGCACGGATGTGCAGGCTCCCAAGGCCGCCTCGTTCATCGTGCCCAAGAAGCCGCTGAACCTGCTGAAGAACACCCTGGCCGCGACCAACGCCGATGTCACCGTGGAGTTCAATGAGAACAATGCGGCCTTCAAGTTCGACAACACCGTGCTGGTGTGCCGCCTGATCGATGGCAAATACCCCAATTACGAGGCCGTCATCCCGAAGACGAACCCGAACAAACTGACCATCGATAGGGCCACCTTCCTGAGCTCGATCCGCCGGGTGTCCATCTTCGCCAACAAGACCACCCACCAGGTGCGCCTGCACATCAACGGCAGCCAGCTCACCATCAGTGCCGAGGACCTCGATTTCGCCAACGAGGCGAACGAGAAGCTCACCTGCTCCTATGATGGCGAGGAGATCACCATCGGGTTCAACTCGCGATTCCTGATGGACATGCTGAACAACCTGACCACCGAGCATGTGATCCTGGAGATGAGCGCACCGAACCGTGCGGGCATCCTGCTGCCCGGCGAGGCCGGTGAAGTGGGCGAGGATGTGCTGATGCTGGTGATGCCGGTGATGCTCAACAACTGACCCCATGAAACAGCTGCTCGCAGGCCTTCTGCTCCTCGTTACCCTGAGCGCCAACACGTGCAACAACAGTGTGACCGACATGGGCTCCTTGATGATGGGCAAGAAGTGGGTGTTCCAGAGCCTTGCGGGCAAGAGCCTGGGACTGCCGGAGGGCACTGAAGCTCCCTGGTTGAAGCTTGCCGGTGATCAGTTGCAGGGCTTCGGTGGATGCAACTCCCTGATGGGCCAGTACACCTTGGAAGGCACTGCACTGAAGTTCCCCAGCGTGGGTTCCACCAAGAAATACTGCGAAGGCATCCAACCCGTGGAGACGGCCATCACCGGCATGCTCGGCAAGGTGGACAGTTTCAAGATGGATGACGGATTGCTGAAGCTCCTGGGCGCAGGTCAGGAATTGGCCGCGTTGAAGGCGGAGTGAACAGTTCCAGCAACATTGAAAAGCCTCCTGGCCCAGGGGGCTTTTCTCATTTCGGAGCGGTGCCCGTCGGCGCGCTCCACGTGCCGCTGGTGCGGCCGGGGTCGAGGTCATGGGAGGATGGGGGGGCCTGACCATCGCCACGAGCAGCCACCTCATACCGATAGATCACGGGGGGACCGGATGGCCTGATGCCCTCCGGGTCGAAGCTATCGTCATCGTCCAGCAGCACCGGTTCGGGATCCTTCACCGCCGAGGGCGCGTTGCGGAAGACCAGCGCCAGCACCACGCCGGCGATGCCGCCCCAGAGGTGGCTTTCCCAGCTCACCTTCGGCACGATGGGGAAGATGCCCCAGAACATACTTCCGTAGAGGAACACCACCAGCATGGCGAGCCCCATCTGGGTGCGTTGCCGGCGCAGCAATCCACTGGTGAACAGGAACGCGGCGAGCGCATAGACCACACCGCTGGCCCCGATGTGGATGTTGGCGCGCGCACTGACCCACACGCCCAGTCCCGTGAACAGCCAGGCGATGCCCACCACCCTGCCGGAGATGTCCGGGAAGAAATACATGAGGCTCCAACCCAGCACGAAGACCGGGACCGAGTTGCCGATGAGATGCTCAAGATCGCCATGCAGCAGTGGAGCGGCCAACACGCCGACCAGGCCGTGCGCCACACGGGGAAGGACACCATAGCGGTTCAGCTCGAGGGACAGGCCCACATCCAGCACATGCACGATCCACAGCAACAGCACCGCAAGGCCGGGCAGCACCGCCGCATAGACCATGCGCGAAGGGCGCTGTGCTGGAACGCTGGACATGCATGGGCGGAGGCAACTATCGGACCGCCCATGATCCCGGTCAATGTGTCAGCCCCCCGGCTTCTGTTACTTTCGGGGCATGAAGCGTGCACATGTCGTGATCCTGCTCCCCGTGGTGATCCTGGCCCTGCTGGGCTGCATTTCGAGACAGGCCGCTCTCCCCATTTCCACAGGCAGGCCTGCGGCACTCGTGGACCAGGACCTGAAGCCAGCCAGTGAGCTGGCCCTGCTCATGCGGACCATGGCCGTGCATGCCGACAGTGTGAAGGCCGCGGTGAACCGGGGGGACAAGAAATTGCCGCCGTACCCGAAGGAGATCAACACGTTGTTGACGGCGATGCCCACGGACGGCATGCACATCGACCCCATCACCTTCCCCACCTTCGGCAAGGACTACCAGAACAAGGTGGATGCCCTGTACAAGGCTGCGAAGAAGGACCGCAAGCAGGCCTACAACGCCTTGGTGCAGAGCTGTGCGAACTGCCACGGCACCCACTGCCCCGGTCCGCTGATGCGGATCAAGAAGATGTACGTGAAGCTGGACTGAACGTCGGTGAAGCTGGCCTGACCGCCGCCGCCACCACCTTTCCACCGGGTGTCCGGTGGCCTTCGGGATAGAAGGCGCCGATCTTCACTTTCGCGTCGAGCAGGAATTGCGTGATGTCGAAGGACGGGCGCTGGTCGGTGGCCCGAAGGACCAGTTCCGCCGTGGCCTCCGCATCATTGCCGGCGCGGTGGTGCTTGAAGTGGATGCCGTGCATGTCACACATGGGACGCAGACCATAGGAGCTGCGGCCCGGCCAGATCTTGCGGGCCATGCTCACGCTGCAGAAATACTGGAACGAGGGATGCGGAAGACCGTGACCGGCCAGGGTGCTGCGCAGGACGGTCATGTCGAAGGCGGCATTGTGGGCCACCACCACATTATCCTGCAACAGGGCAGCCACCTCGCCCCAGATCTCCTTCCAACGCGGCGCTTCCGCAACGTCCTGCGGAGTGATCCCATGCACCGCGATGTTGTACGGACTGAAGAAGGGCCACTGTGGCGGCTTGATCAGCCAGTTGCGGACCTCCCGCACCACTCCACCACGCACCACGGCGATACCCAGTTCGCAGGGGCTGTCCGGCTGCGGCGTGGCGGTCTCAAAGTCGAGGGCGAGGAAATCCATGGCCGAAGTCTCCCCTGTAGGCCTATAACTTCACCACCTCCGCATCCGCCAAGGCCTTGTAGAGCTTGCCGGCCGTGGCTTCGCTGATGTTCACCAGGGGCAGGCGCATGGTATCGCCGCAGATGCCGAGCACCTTCAACACATGCTTGATGCCGCCGGGGTTGCCCTCGGCGAAGAGCAGGTCGATCACCTCGATCATGCGCAGGTGCTCTCGTCGGGCGGTCTCCAGATCACCCTTCAATGCCGCCTTCACCAGAGCGCTGGTCTCCGCAGGTAGCGCGTTGCCGACGACGCTGATCACCCCCACACCGCCAAGTGCGACGATGGGCAGAGTGAGCGCATCATCGCCACTGATGAGCATGAAGTCCTTGGGCCTGTGCTTGAGGATGCGCCCCATCTGGTCCAGGTTTGCGCTGGCCTCCTTGATCGCGATGATGTTCTTGAAGTCCCGGGCCAGACGGACCGTGGTCTCTGAGCTCATGTTGCTGCCGGTGCGGCCGGGCACGTTGTAGAGGATGATGGGGCGCAACGAGGCCTGGGCGATGGCCTTGTAATGCTGGTAGATGCCCTCCTGCGTGGGCTTATTGTAGTAGGGGCTTACGCTGAGGATGGCATCCACGCCGTCCATCTCGAAACTGTTGAGCGTTTCGACCACCTCGGCAGTGTTGCTGCCGCCCACTCCCAATACCACAGGCACACGGTTGCGCACGAAGCCGATGGTCTGGGCCAGGAGCTCGTGCTTCTCGGCCTTTGTGAGGGTGACGCTTTCACCCGTGGTGCCCATCGACACTACGTAATCCACGCCACCGGCGATCTGGTGGTCGATCAACTTCTCCAGTCCGGCGTAGTCGATCTGGCCGTTGGAACGAAAGGGGGTTATCAGGGCGACCCCAAGGCCGCGGAAGCGATCATCCATGTGCAGTGCCGCAACAGCGGTGTTCTAATTGAGTGAGGGTTCGGTCCGGGAATTGACCATGAGCAGGTAGTGGTGCACCTGCTGAATGAGCTGGGGCAGGCTTTGCGAACCGGCCATGTCGATCATCATGTCCAGGATACGCTTGTTGCTCTCGCTGAACCGTCCCACCTTGAACCGGGCGCGGCTCTTGGCCATGATGTACTGGATCGGTAGGCGGTCCTGCAGGGTGAGGTCGATGATGATCTCATACTCCTCGGCCATGAAATTGGCCACCGCATTACCCTGGGGTATACGGTACCAGTTGAGGTCCTTCATACAGATGGCGTCGAAGTTGAGCTTGGCGTGCAGGTAGTGCGGCAGGGCCTTCTCATCGGAATAGCCCAGGGCCATCACGTTGCTGATGCCAAGCTCCTCCTTGATGCGCTTGACGTAGTTCCTGACATGGTTGTGGGCGGCCTCATCCTCCACCACGTATACGATGGCCACCTTGCGGGCGGCGGCAAGGTTGCGCGCGATGGGCTTGCGTTCCGACGGCAGTTCCCGCAGGAGCCGCCGGATGCCCATCCATTCCTTGAACCGGTCCAGCAGCTTCATGGCTCGATCATTCGCATGAATTCGTCCTCGTCGATCACGGGCACACCGAGCTCCCCGGCCTTCACCCGTTTGGCGGGCCCCATATCGGCGCCTGCCAGCACAAAGCTCGTCTTGCTGGAGATGGATCCGCTCACTTTTCCGCCGTTGTGTTCGATGGCCTCCTTGATGCTGTCGCGGCTGAAATTGCGGAAAACACCTGACACCACGAAGGACTTTCCCCGGAGCCGGTCGCCCACCGACACGACCTCCGAAGGGTCCAGGGCCATGCGAAGCCCCTGTTCATGCAGCCTTCGGATCAGGTCGCGGTTGCCCTCCACGGCAAAAAAATCAACGATGCTCTCGGCGATCGCAGGCCCCACCTCGTCCAATGCGGTCAGTTCCTCCCTGGTCATGGTGGCCAGTTTGTCAAGGCTGCCCACGGAACGAGCGATCTTCTTCGCCACGGTCTCGCCCACATGCCGGATGCCGATGGCGAAAAGCACCCGTTCGAAGGGCACGGAGCGGCTGGCGGCCACACCCTCCACCACCTGCTGGGCGCTCTTCTCCCCCCAGCCCCTGCCCAGTTCCAACAACTGTTCCTTCCGCAGGTCATAGAGGTGGGCCACGTCGTGGATGAGCCCGGCCCGGAAAAGCTCCTCCACGGTCTCCCCTCCCAGCCCGTCGATGTCCATGGCCCTGCGCGAGACGAAATGCTCGATGCGCCTGGTGATCTGCGGAGGGCAGTGGTGCTCGTTGGGGCAGTAGTGCTGTGCCTCGCCCTCCAAACGGACCAACGCCGTACCGCACTCGGGGCAGCTGTGCGGGAAATGGACACGTTCGGCATCGGCCTGGCGCTGGTGCTTTTCCACGGCCACCACCTGCGGGATGATCTCCCCGGCCTTCTCCACACGCACCATGTCGCCCACATGGAGGTCCAGCCGCGCCAGTTGATCGGCATTGAACAGCGACGCCCGTTTCACCGTGGTACCGGCCAGCAGCACGGGTTCCAGTTCGGCCACGGGGGTCACGGCACCGGTGCGCCCCACCTGGTAGCTCACTGCATTCAGACGGGTGATGGCCTGCTCTGCTGCATACTTGTAGGCGATGGCCCAGCGTGGGCTTTTCGCGGTAAGGCCCAGCTCCTCCTGCACGTCCAGGTCATCGACCTTGATCACCACTCCGTCGATATCGACCTCGAGACCGTGACGGTGCTCCTCCCAATGATCGATGAAGTCCATGATGCCCTCCAGGTCGGTGGCCTTTTCCATGAAGCGCCGGGTGACGTCAGGGATCCGGAAGCCCCATTCCCCGGCCTTCAGGATGTTGGCGTAGTGACTGCGCGTGGGTAGCCGATCGCCCTGCACACCGTAGATGAAGTTGGTCAGGCCGCGCCGGGCGACCTCCTTGGGGTCCTGCAATTTCAGGGTGCCGGCCGCCGTGTTGCGCGGATTGGCATAGAGCTCCTCTCCCGCCGCAGCGCGCAGTGCATTGAGCGCGTTGAAGCGCTCGCGGGTGAGGACCACTTCGCCGCGCACTTCGATGATCGCGGGCACATCCGGGCCCTGCAGCGTGAGCGGGATCGCGCGAACGGTGCGGATGTTGCCGGTCACCTCCTCGCCCTTCTCCCCGTCGCCGCGGGTCACACCGCGCAGCAGTCCACCGTTCTCGTAGGTCAGGCTGATGGCCACCCCATCGTACTTGAGCTCCATCACGAAGGTGGTGCGACCGATGGCCTTCTCCACGCGCCCCACGAATTCCGCGACCTCCTCCCGGTCATAGGAGTTGCTCAGCGAGAGCATCGGGTATCGATGGGCCACCGTCGGAAAGTTCCTGGTGACGTCACCACCCACGCGCTGCGTAGGGCTGTTCCTATCCGCAAGGTCCGGGAACCGGGCCTCCAGCGCCTCCAGTTCCTTTAGCCGTAGATCGAACTGCTGGTCGCTGATCTGCGGGTCGGCGAGCACGTAGTACCGGTGGTTGTGATACTCCAGTTCGCGGCTCAGGTGAGCCATGCGTCGGGCGGCTTCAGTTCGATCCATGGTCCTTGCGAAATTCTTTGCGGACGCGTTTCGCCATTTCACCCACGCGCAGGCCGACCTTGAAGTAGTAGGCGAAGTCGCTCAATGCGACGGTCACCACGGGATCATCGGCGAGTACATAACGGTAGCCTCCTCCCACACCGATAAAGGCCCACCAGAAGATCTTGTAATCCACATGCACACCAGCCTCCACGGGAACCAGCTCGTTCGAACTGTACGCGATGAACGCATCGGGGTCGTCGAGGTCGCGGTAGCTGGTCCGGTAGTTCCCAAGGCCGATGGCGATGGGCGCTCCGATCTCCCAACGTTTGCTGTCGAACAGGATCCGCTCATACCCGATACCCGCGTAATCGAAGCGGGTCTGAAGGTCCCGGACCCCGACGCCTTCGAGCTGCACTTCCTCCCGGAGATAAGGGTCACCAAGGCCGTAAAATCCCAGTGACACGATATCGCGCCCTCGTTGGGCACCCAGCCTGAAGCCATAGAAACGAACGGGCTCGGCATCCACGAAGGTGCGGCGGAAGTCGAAGTTGAAGATCACCCGGAAGGCCGCCTTGCGTTTGGTGATCGTGAGGTCGTCGTTCAACGGGGGTGGGGCTTGTGAACGGACCTGTAGAACACAGCCCATGAAGGCCATCCAAAGGACCAGCAACCACCGCGACGCCACGATCATCGGAGGGCATGAATAAAACGGGTGGCGCCACTGAGGTCGTCGATCACATCGACCTTACCGTAACCAAGTCCACGAAGCACCGCTGCGGCGTCGGTCACGAACTGGTGATGCCCTTCGAACCAAAGGTGGGGCGAACCGCTCACCTGCTTCTCCGCCAGGCTCCCGATCACACGGTAGAAGATCGTGGGGTCCTCTGTATCCACGAACAGCGCCAGGTGCGGCTCATGCTCACGGACATGGGCCGATAATCCTTCTTCTTCGGAGCGCGGGATGTACGGCGGGTTGCTCACGACCAGGTCGGCATCCTGGGGCAGCTGCGCATCGCGGGCCAGGATATCCTGCTGGTGCCAGTGCACCTCCAAGCTGGTCCGCTGCCCATTGCGCCGGGCAAGCGCCAAGGCCTCCGGTGAGACGTCGATGCCATGCACCACAGCGGCCGGGAAGGCATTCTTCAGTGCCAGTGCGATCGCGCCACTGCCGGTGCCCACGTCGACGATGCACCGGGGGGCGATCCCCGATCGGATGATGAGGTCCACCAGCTCCTCGGTCTCCGGGCGTGGTACCAGCACGCCGGGCCCCACTTCCAGTTCCAGACCATGGAACAGCACCTTGCCCAACACGTACTGCAGCGGTTCACCGGCACGCAGACGTTTCAGCGGCAGGTACACGCTCAACAGTTCGGATTCACTGATGGCCTTCTCCTTGTCCAGCTCCAAACGGGCCGTGTCCATGCCCATGCGATCGGCGAAGACGGCACGCGCGATGGCCCGCACCTCGGAAGGCTCATACTGCCCCTCCAATTGCAGGTGGTACTGCTGAAGTACCGCCTTGATCGTGTTGTCGAACGCCCGCACGTGGCAAAAGTAGCCCAGGGGTGGCCGGATGACGCCGGGTGGAACACTTGCGGTCAACCGGTAGCCACCATGATGTGGTGCGCCATGGATCGACCAACTTTGCGGGCAGAAAATGGAGGACAGCACGCTGAGCGACCACGGGACCTGGATGGCCCGCTGCCTTGAACTGGCGGCCTTGGGTGCAACCACGGTCGCGCCCAACCCCATGGTCGGGGCGGTGCTGGTGAGCCAGGGACGTATCCTGGCCGAAGGATGGCATCAACGACCTGGTGAAGGGCATGCCGAAGTGCGCTGCCTTGCAGATCTGAACGGTGCCCCCGTGCCTTCGGATGCCGTCCTGTATGTGAACCTGGAACCCTGCAGCCACCACGGACGCACACCGCCATGTGCCGATCTGCTGATCCATCGGGAGGTCCGTCACCTGGTGATCGCCCACACGGACCCCTTTCCCGATGTCGCCGGTCGGGGGATCGATCGGCTGAGGCAAGCGGGCATCGCGGTCACCACCGGAGTATTGCAGCAGCAGGCCCGGTGGCTCAACCGACGCTTCCTGACCTCGGTGGAGGAACAGCGCCCCTTCATCGTGCTCAAGTGGGCCCGCTCGCGCGATGGCCTGCTGGACCGTCACCCCCGTGAGGAGCGCCGTGTCCAGCGCATCAGCGGTCCGGCGTCCGATGTGCTCGTGCACCGTTGGCGAAGTGAGGAACAGGCGATTTTGGTGGGCAGCAACACCGCACTGCAGGACAACCCCCAGCTCACGGTCCGTCTGGTGCAGGGCCCTTCTCCCCTGCGCATCATCCTGGACCGTCATGGACTGGTACCGTCACGGTCCAAGGTGTTCGACCAGACCGCACCCACACTGCTGTTCACCACCGATCGGAGAAATGATGTCTCCGTGGAACAGCATCTGCTCTCCCCGGATGACGACCCCATCGACGAGGTACTTCGCGTCCTGCACAGCCGACAGATCCGCTCGCTCTTGGTGGAAGGCGGAGCTCAGCTTCTGCGCCATTTCCTGGAGCGAGGACTGTGGGATGAAGCGCGGGTGATCACGGGTAATGTGCTGCTTGGGCAGGGAACACCGGCACCGCTGCCGATCGGGAAGCCTTGGCGAACAATGCACTCCGGAGAGGACGTGATCGACCATTACGTGAATTACGCGACCGGACGCATCGACCCACCCACACTTTCGAACGCATGATGCTCATCCTGTTCGCCGCGTTGAGCATGGCGTGCCTCTTCCTGCTGTTCAAGGTCTACGACAAGCGGAACATCCCGCTGTTGGCGACCATCGTCATCAACTACTTCGTGGCCTTCTGCTGCGGTGCTGTCGTGGCTCCGCCCTGGCAGGCCGGTGACCTCTCCCCGTTGTGGACCCCTGCGTTGGTATTGGGCGTGCTCTTCATCACCCTCTTCTACATGACCGGTGTGAGCACCCAACGCGCTGGTGTGGCGGCCACTTCGGTGGCCAGTAAAATGAGCCTGGTGCTGACCGTGCTGGCAGCGGTGGTGCTCTATGATGAACGGCCGGGCACATGGGGCTGGGCAGGTATCGTACTCGCGCTGGTCGGCGTGGTGCTCAGCTCCTGGACCAGCGGCCCGGCCGGTGCGCGTGGCATGTGGCTTCTTCCTGCGCTGCTCTTCCTGGGCAATGCGGCGATCGACATCACCCTGAACGCCACCCAGCGTAACCTGCTGACCCCGGCCACGGAGCCCGTGCTTCCCACGCTCATCTTCGGCATTGCCGGCATCTTGGGTATGGCACGCCTGCTTACAGGTTCGGGTATACAACAGCTGCGCGAGCCCCGGGTATGGATCGCCGGGGTGATCCTGGGGGCGGTGAATTATGGATCGCTCTACTTCATCGTGGGAGCATTGGCGCGAAGCGGGTATCCGGCCAGCAGCGTATTCCCCCTGATGAACATCGGTGTCATCCTGTTCGGCACGCTCGCTTCGATCGCCCTGTTCGGCGAACGCCTCAGCAGGGTACAGCTCTGGGGCATCAGCTGTTCGATCATCGCCATGGCGCTCATCCTCTCGACATGACTGACGGGTCGGACACCTACCGGGTGCTCACCGGACGCGGCTCGTCGCTGTTGCGGGAGAAAGCGAGCAAGTTCATCGGCCTGGCCTTTCCGGCAAGCACAGCGGATCACTTCAAACAGGAGCTCGCCGCGATCCGCAAGGAGCATCACAGTGCCCGGCATTGGTGCCACGCCTACGTTCTTGGTGAACTGGGCGACGTGCACCGATCGAACGATGATGGCGAACCGTCGGGGACGGCTGGTAGGCCAATATTGCGCCACATCCAGGGTGCGGGACTGACAAACACTGCTGTGGTGGTGGTCCGCTATTTCGGCGGCACCTTGCTCGGGAAAGGCGGACTCGTGCAGGCTTATGGCGATGCGGCCCAAAAGGCTTTGATACAAGCCCCTTCGGAACTCCGGCACATGCTGGTCGGCGTGGCCCTCACCTGCACCCATGCACAGTTTGAACAGGTGCGTGCGGATGTGGCACGGGCGTCCGGTCGCATCGACAGCACCACCTTCGACGTGGTGTGCAGCGCAACGCTCTTGTTGCCCCGTTCACAAGTGGGATCGCTGCTCCTCCGCTGGAGGGAAGGCGGCATTGCGCACTGTGCGCCGATGGCTTAGAGCCAGGGCCGCAGCACCGCCAACAGCGCTTCCGGTGCGCGTGTGGGACGCATGGTCGCCTTGTCCACAAAGACCAAGGTGGTCGATGCATCGGTGAGCAGTTGGCCCGATGCGTTGCGGATCTCGTAGCGGAACTCGATCCTGACGGACGGCAGGTGATCGATGATGGTACGAACGGTGAGCTCATCATCATACCGGGCAGGCTGATGGTAGCGCACCGACAGTTCGTGGACCGGCAGCATCACCCCTTCCTCCTCCAGGCGCCGATAGGGAAAGCCCAGCATGCGCAGGGCTTCCACGCGTCCCACCTCCAGATACTCCGCATAATCGCCATAATAGACGTAGCCCATCTGGTCGGTCTCCCCGTAGCGGACGCGGAGGGTGGTATCGTGCGTGAACATGGCGGCTGAAGTTAGTTGCGACAACACCAGCAACAAGCGATCGTTGAAGGCTTGCCCCACGCTTGCCCGTGGCGTATCTTCGACAGCCCGGAATGCCGCGCACGAAAACATCCCTTCCCCACCCTGTGAGCGCACGGCGTATCGCGTGTGGCCCGCTCCCTGTCAATGCACTGACAGTGAACACTTACACCCATCGATCTCCACCTGGAACCATGATCAAAACTCAAGCGCGGCAAGGGTTTCAAGATCGGTGGGCGGAAATGAAGTGGAAGTAAAATTTATGTATCCGTCAAGTGTTCCCAACTTTTTTTCTTCACTTCTTTGTGTCCATATTTGCCACCCCTCCACAGAATCCTGTTCAACACGCTGAGCTGAACCAGACGCCTTGAGGGGCCACCACCAAGGACCAACCAATAATCCGCCGACCCATCCATGAAGAAAGACCACGAGAAGATCTGGGGGCGGTGCCTGGAAGTGATCAAGGATAATGTGAGCCAACAGAGCTTCAAGACCTGGTTCGAACCGATCAAGGCCTTGAAGCTGGATGACCACGTCCTGACCATCCAGGTCCCATCGCAGTTCTTCTACGAATGGCTGGAAGAACACTACATCGTTCTGCTGAAGAAGATCATCAAGAAGGAGCTGGGCAACGAAGGCCGACTGGAATACTCCATCATCATGGAGAACGGTTACCAGAGCGCCAACCCCTACACGGTGAAGATGCCCACGAGCAACGCCCGTGAGGTGAAGAACCCTGCTGTGACGCTTCCGATCGATGTGGCCAACAGCCCGATCAAGAATCCGTTCATCATTCCCGGGCTGCGCAAGATCAAGGTCGAGAGCCACCTGAACCCCAACTATTCCTTCGATAACTTCATCGAGGGGGATTGCAACCGATTGGCACGCAGTGCAGGATACGCCGTGGCGCAGAAACCCGGTGGCACCGCCTTCAATCCGTTGCTGATCTATGGGGGTGTCGGCCTCGGCAAAACGCACCTCGCACATGCTATCGGCATCGAGATCAAGCGCAACCACCCGGACAAGACCATCCTGTACGTTCCGGCAGAGAAGTTCACCCAGCAGTTCATCGAAGCGGTGAAGAACAACACCGTCGGCGATTTTCAGCAGTTCTATCAGATGATGGATGTGCTGATCATCGATGACGTGCAGTTCCTTGCAGGCAAGGAGAAGACCCAGGATGTGTTCTTCCACATCTTCAACCACCTGCACCAGTCGGGCAGGCAGTTGGTGATCTCCAGCGACAAAGCACCCGTGGAGATGGCCGGCATGGAGCAGCGCCTCCTCTCCCGCTTCAAGTGGGGCCTGAGCGCCGACCTTCAGACGCCCGGTCTGGAAACGCGGATCGCGATCCTGGAGAAGAAGATGTACGCCGAAGGCATCGACCTGCCCAAGGAAGTGGTGGAATACCTGGCCTACAGCATCACCACCAACATCCGTGAGCTCGAAGGCGCCATGATCAGCCTGATCGCCCAGAGCTCGCTGAACAAGAAGGCGGTGACGCTGGACCTGGCGAAGCAGATGATCGACAAGTTCGTCAAGAACACGGCGCGCGAGGTCAGCATCGACTACATCCAAAAGGTGGTGTGCGATTACTTCGATCTGCCGATCGAACTGTTGAAGAGCAAGACGCGGAAGCGCGAAGTGGTGCAGGCCCGACAGATCGCCATGTACTTCGCCAAGCGCATGACGAAGAGCTCCCTGGCCAGCATCGGTGCACATTGCGGTGGAAAGGACCACGCCACCGTGCTGCACGCCTGCCGTACCGTGAACAACCTGCAGGAAACGGACAAGCAGTTCCGTGGCTATCTGGAGGACCTTGAGAAGAAGTTGAGCATTCACTGACCCTACGCCGGTCGGTAACTTGGAGGCCTCCGCCATGCGGGGGCCTTCGCTTTTCCGACCTTCGCGCATCGCTCCCACGCCCATGAAGATCCTGACCGTCTGTCTTGGTAACATATGCCGCTCTCCCATGGCGGAAGGCATCCTGCGGCACCTTGCTCACGAACAAGGCATCACGGTGATCACGGATTCAGCCGGCACGAGCGACTACCATGTGGGCGAAGCACCTGACCCACGCGCACAAGCCGCCATGGTGCGACAGGGCATGGAGATCGGCGACCTGCGTGCACGGCAGTTCCGCGCGTCGGACTTCACGGAGTTCGATATGATCCTGGCCATGGATGCTTCCAACCTGAGCAACATGCGCGCACTGGCCCCCACGGCCGAGCTCGCCTCCAAAGCCCGACTGGTGATGGACCATGCCCCCTGGCGTCCCGAACGGGAAGTACCGGACCCCTATTTCGGCGGAGACGAAGGATTCGATGAGGTGCACGCCATGCTGACGGATGCCCTGCAAGCCCTGTTGAAGGATGTTGCGCGGTAACGGAGTGCTGTACCTGATGCCCGTGTGGCTGGGCGAGCTGGGCGGGACCGAGCAGCTGCCTCCCGAGAACATCGCCATAGCTGGACGTGTGGACCTGTGGTTCGCGGAACACGAGAAGACCGCCCGGCTCATGCTCCGACGGATGCTTCCGGAGATCGACCTTCAGCGTCAGGAGATCCACCGCTTCGACAAGGATGGGACCACCGCGGAGGCGGAGGCCCTGCTGCGGCTCATGCAGGGAGGCCGGGATGCCGCCGTGATCAGCGAAGCCGGCATGCCGGGTATCGCCGACCCCGGTGCGCTGTTGGTGCGGGCAGCCCACCGCATCGGCATCCGCGTTGTGCCGTTGACAGGCCCAAGCTCCATGATGCTCGCCTTGGCGGCGTCGGGTCTGAACGGACAGCGTTTCACCTTTCATGGTTACCTGCCCCGCACCCCACAGGAACGCAAGCAGGCCATCCGCAAGATCGAAGCGGACGCTCTGCGCAGCGGTGGGGCCGAGCTGTTCATGGAAACGCCGTACCGCAATGATGTGCTGCTCGGTGAACTGCTGCAGACCTGTGCATCATCCACCCTGCTCACCATCGCCGTGGACGTCACGCAGCCTGGGGGAAGTGTGGAGACCCGGTCCATCAGCAATTGGTCCAAGGCCACGCCGATACTGGGCAAACGACCGGCCGTGTTCATCCTGGGCCGACCCTGAGACAGCCGATAGGCGGTATGAACGGAGGCGCTGTGCCTCCACCTGTGAGCACCTTCCGTTCGATCAGTGTACGTCGTGGATGTCTTGACCAATGCGGACGTCGGCCTCACCGTGCATAACGCCGTGGATCGATCAAGCCCACATGGAAACTGCACATGGCCAACAGGCCGCAGGGCACTATCGTCCCACACGTACCACGGACACGCGATACAGCACGGGTGTGTACGGATCGACCACACCAGGCACACCCCGCGCACCGAAGGCATAGGCGGATGGCAGGATGAACTGCCCCACTCCTCCTTCGCGCAAGAGCTGCACCGCGATCTCCATACCCTGCATCACCTGGTCGGGATCACCGTAGCGCCAACTGAACGCACCTCCCTGCCGCTCGGTATCGTCCACCATCACCCCGTCCTCCAGCCGACGGCCTTCGTAGGAAACGGACACCAACGCTCCCTGCTTCACGGCGTTCGTGTCACTGGGCGCGACCTCCACGAAGTAGTGCATCTCACTGCTCCCCCATTGTGTCCAGGGCTGCGCGCTCGATGCGAGGTAGGCTTTAATGAGCCTGCGTTCATATCCTTCCGGATCATTCCGCTTGGCTTCCGCAGTGGCATCGCGCATCATCTGTGGGGTGATGATCGCGAGGAGGCCCAATTCGACCTGTACCGTCCCGGTATCGGCCGGAATGGCCGCGACATCGAGCCCGAGGTCCGACCAGGGCACCTGGTCAGCCGGCACGATCAAGCTCATGCTGTCGCCCGCATGCATGCGACCCAAGGCTTCTCGCATCATCGCCTTGCGTATCGTGCGGGTCGCATAGGTGCGCTCCGTGCTGTACAGAGTACCCGGCGCATCACCCCAGTGCGCAATGCGAAGGCGCACGTGCACACTGTCACTGTCGCTCGCCAGTTCAACACCATCCCCCAGGGTATGCAAGCGCACATGCACGCCATCCTCCGTTTCCGTGAATCCTGGATAGGGTGATCCACTGCACGCCGTCAAGAGGGCGATCATCCCGAACCAGAACGACCTCATGGATCCTTCCTGCTGAGCTTCACCAATCCCACACGATAGACCAAGCTGCTGCGCATCGGGATGCGGTCCTGATCACCGATCAGTCCATGTGCGCGGTAGGATGGTATGACCAGGATGGCACTGTCGCCGGGGGAGAGCAACTGAACACCTTCGTGCAGGCCGCTCTCCACGTCATCCATCTCCACCTTGAACGTTTCCGGCTTGCCCGGGTCCGTGGCATAGGCCGTATCCCCGTTCAACAGTTCCAATCGGTAATTGAGGGTGGCCCATTGATCGGGGCCTGCGGTGGCACCGGGCTCATCGCGCAGGATGACATAACGCACACCCCGCGCCGTGGTCTTGAACGGTAGTCCGCTGCGTTCCACATAACGCTCAATGTCCTTCTCCTCCATCCGCAGCGCTTCCTTGTTCCCTTCGATCAGCGACTCCTGCGTGGGCTGCTGACGCTGGGTGCCCGGTACGCGGCCTTCGCGATCGCCACACCCCATGGCAGCCAGGATCCCCAGTATGACGGCTGTCCTCATGAGAGGGTCGGGGTGATCAGTTGTGGCAACAAGGACTTGAAGCGGGCAACGGCATCTTCCAAGGATCCCGAGGTGTGCCCACCTGCGGCGTTGGCATGGCCCCCACCGTTGAAATGCTCCTTGAGGAAGCGGTCCACCGCAAGGTCGCCTTTCGATCGGAGACTGACCTTCACCATGTCAGTGCGCTCCACGAAGAAGGCGGACAGCCGGATGCCACGGATGGAAAGGCCATAGTTGACGAAGCCTTCGGTATCGCCGGGTTTATTGTGATAACGCTCCAGGTCGGCGCGGGACAGGCTGATGATGGAAGTGGAACTCTCCGGCAGCACCTCCAGTCGCTGGTGCAGCATGAACCCGAGCAGTCGGAGCCGGTCCACACTGTTATCGTCCATGATCGCCTGGTGGACACGCTCGATGTTCACGCCATGCGCCATCAGATCACCGGCGACACGCATAGTATGCGGCGTGGTGCTGCGGAATCGGAACGAACCGGAATCGGTGACCAGGCCCGTGTAGAGGCAGGTGGCAGTTTCCGTATCGAAGGTTCCGGCACGACCCATGGCCACCAGCAGGTCATAGACCATCTGGCACGTGGCGCACGCGGTGGTGTCGGAGAACAGGTATTCGAAGGACGGGTCGGGGTCCTGATGATGATCGATCAGGACACGCGGAACGCTCAACGCGCTCAACGAAGCTTGCAATGCGTTCACCCGGTCCATGCGGTTGAAGTCCAGGCAGAACAGGACCTCTGCCTGGTCCAGTACATCAGCAGCACCCTTGGGTTCGCGGTCGAACGCGATGGTCTCCGAGGCTCCGGGCAACCAGTTCAGGAATGCGGGCGCCGCGTTCGGCAGCACCACGTGCACCGTGTGGCCCCACTTGCGCAACATATGCATCAAGCCCAGACTCGAACCGATGGCATCCCCATCCGGATTGAAATGGGTCACGATCACCAGTCGGCGTGGCTGATCAAGCAGGCCCTTGAGGCGCGTCAAGGCCTCGGTCTGTGCGGTCGAAAAGTTCATGGTCGGCGCCAAAGGTAACCGGCCGCCCATGCCCCGGGCGGTGATCAGAACCCCAGGCCCGGAGTGGGCATGTGTTCGATGAGGATACCCACGCAACCGATGTCGACGACTCTCTCACTTTTCTTGTCCGATGCTTCCCCACCGGCCGCCACTACTTCCACGGCGATGCGCTTGGTGGAGGTGCAGGAGAATTCCACGGTCTGGGCCATCTCATGCTCCGTATTGTCCCAAAGGACCTTCTCCAGCTCCTCGTATTCCACCTTGGCACTATCTGCTGCGCCGGGCTTGACCTGGCGTATCTTCTCCACAAGGCGGATAGCAAGGCTCTCGCCCAGGACCTTGTCATCGAAACAGAGGGAGATCCGGTAATCCTGACCGCGATACACGATGATGTTCAGCTCGGTCTCCTGCCCCACCTGAACGGCAGCGCTCTTGCTTTGACCATTGAGCGAGAAGCGCTTGTCGCTGGCGCGGTTACAGTTGAACTTGTGATAGTCGGTGCACGGCCCCTGGGCCATGGTGATCAGTGGCAGGATGGTGACCACTGCTGCAGCGACCAGGACGGAACGAATGGACGTGATGGATTTCATGGTCGTGTTCAGGCGTTGGTCTTGTCCTCCGGACGTGTCACTTCAGCGCGCAGGCCATCCACGGCCTTCACCAGTTCGGCATACTTCTCCGCGGTGAGCTCGATCTGCAGCTCATCACCCAGCACCATGCGGCCCGAGGCGGAACCTTCGCGGTGAGGTATTCGCTTCACGTTAACCCGGTCATAAATGTCGCGGACCTTGACCAGCTCGCGATAGATCGGTGCCACTTCGGCATCCGTCTCCAGGGGTTTCATCAGCTCCAGCAGGTGCTCCAGGGTGACCTTCTGCTCCGCCACGCGTTCCATCAGCGGCTCGCTCTCCCCGAAGGCCTCGATCTGGCGGATGACCAGATGCATGCTCTCGATCCATCCACCGGCGAGCACGAGGGCCAGCGTCGGTCCCATCTTCTCGCTCTGCAACTTCTCGTAGGCCTTCATGTAAGCCTCATTGCTGATCACCTCCAGGGAGTCACCACGGGTGAGGTTCGATTCCAAACGGACGAAATCGGCATCGTTGAACGCCGACGCCAGCCCGAGCCCGTCGCCCAGCTTCTTGGTGGTCAGGTAGTACCGCGCCACTTCCACGTTCAGTTTGAAATAGCTGGCGTAGACAAGGTCCGTGGAGTAGATGCCGAAATTGATGGCCCGACTGCGCAGGGAAACGTAGCGCTCCACATTGGTGGCGGGGTTCAGCATCCGCTTGTGCCCCTCGCCGGCCATTTCGCGCACCAGCGTGAACAGCTCGTTGGGGGTGGGCATCTGGTATATGCTGGAGGCATCGGCAGCGTTCTCGTTACCGATGACCAGCTCTGCGCCCTCCGTCTCTGCCGGGGTATCTGTGGGGGACCCTCCACAGGCCGTGAGTGCCAGGACCGCAAGAGCCGCTGGGAACAGTGAACGTCGCTTGAACGGTGATGGGGACATGGGGTGCAGGAATGGTGGAACGCTCGATGGATCGCTAACAGGACACGAAGGAATAGCGCATATGGTGTGGTGCTGACATCATTGTCCATTACTTTTGCGCCGCGTTTTCAACACCCCCCATGGCAACAAACAGAACCTTCACGATGATCAAGCCCGAAGCGGTCGCCGCCGGGCACGCAGGCAAGATCATCGACATGATCATCTCCAACGGCTATCGCATCGTTGCGCTGAAATACACCCAGCTTTCCACCATGGAGGCCGGCAGTTTCTACGCCGTGCACAAGGAGCGTCCCTTCTATGGCGAATTGGTGGACTACATGGCCAGCGGCCCCATCTTCGCCGCGATCCTGGAGAAGGACAACGCCGTGGAGGATTTCCGCAAACTGATCGGCGCCACCGACCCTGCCAACGCAGAGGAGGGCACCATCCGCAAGCGTTTCGCCGAGAGCAAGGCCAAGAACGCCGCTCATGGCAGCGACAGCGATGAGAACGCCTTCATCGAAGGTAACTTCTTCTTCAGCGGGCGCGAGCGCTACTGACGCCTGAACACGCGCTGCCGGCTCCATCGGGCCGACCGGTGCTGTTGTTCACACTGTCTTACTCCAGAATGATCTCTTCGACCACCGTGCGTCCAGCACGGTGGTTGAGGACCTCCTTGAGCGCCTCGCGCATGTAGCTCAGTTCATGCCGCAGTGGGGCCGAATCCACGCGCACGCGCAGGCGTCCCCCTCTCAAGCGCACGGTCACCGTGTGCCGGGCCACCATGGGGCCCACCAGCTTGTCCCACGCCGTGGTGATGTCCAGTTCGTCCATGCGTTCCCGCATGCCGAAAGCATCGACCAACCGGTCAAGTGCTTCAGTGAGCGATTGTTCGTTGGATCGTTTCTTCACGGGTGATGGTGCTGTTGGCGCCGATGTGGAAGAAGCGCACGTCGAGGTCGGACCCGTCCAGGGCCGTATGCAACCGCTGCGCATCGGTGTCCGTGATGAGCACCTGGCCGAAGCGCTGGCCGCTCATCAGGCCCAGCAGGTGCCGCATACGCAAGGGGTCGATCTTGTCGAAGATGTCATCGAGCAGCAGGATCGGTCGCTTCCCGCCCCGGGCCAGCGTCAGGTCGAACTGCGCCAATTTCAGCGCGATGAGGTAGGTCTTCTGCTGCCCCTGGGAACCGTGGCGCTTCAGGGGCTGGTCATCCAGGGTGAAGACCAGGTCATCCTTATGGATGCCCACGGTGGTGTACTGTGCCGCCCGATCACGCGCCCAGCTTTCCGTAAGCAGGTCGAGGAAAGAGGCCTCTGAAAGAGCCGAGCGATAGATCAAGGCCACGCGCTCCTGACCGGAGCTGATGCCTTGGTAGTGCTTCTCAAGGAGCGGCACCATCTCCTCCATGAACGCCGACCGGACGCGATGCACCTGTTCGCCA
Organism: Chryseobacterium gleum; assembly: GCA_945872795.1. Taxonomy (GTDB): domain Bacteria; phylum Bacteroidota; class Bacteroidia; order Flavobacteriales_F; family PHOS-HE28; genus PHOS-HE28. The sequence goes on along the minus strand of CAMCAZ010000023.1, from coordinate 17,341 downwards.
TGGTGCACCAATTGCTCGTCCCAGGGCTCCAGGTCCTGCAGTGATCCACCGCCGGTCATGGCGAAACGTTTCAGCAGGGCGTTCCGCTGCACCAAGGCGCGGTTGTAGCGGATGAGGGCATCGAGGTAGGCCTTGTCGAACTGGGCGATGAGTCCGTCCAGGAAGCGCCGGCGAACCTCCGAGCCGTCGAGCACCAGCTGTCCATCATAGGGCGTGATCATCACCACGGGGTACTGGCCCACGTGATCGGCCATCCGGTCATATTCCTTGCGGTTGCGGCTCACCACCTTGCGATGGCCACGGCGCACGCTGCACAGCACCTGGTCCTCACCGGCCTCGGTATGCATGGTCCCCTGCACCATGAAGAAGTCCTCGCCATGCTGGATGTTGTGGATGTCCACCGCCTCGAAATAGCTCTTGCACAGGGAGAGGTAGTGCACGGCGTCCAGCAGATTGGTCTTCCCGGCGCCGTTGTTCCCCACGAAGCAGTTCACCTCGGGGCCCAGTTCCACCTCCACCTCCCGGTGGTTCCGGAATTGCAGCAAGCGCAGACGTTCGAGGTGCAGGCTCATGGACAGGGGGGCAAAGTTAGCCGCCCCACCACGCCCCTCGCCGGATCCCTTCTTCCACGGGGCTTTGCTCAAAACTCCGGGCTGCAGCCCCCCTCGCCCGTCGCCAAGTCCTGAAAAGGTCTATTTTTGCGCCTCGCTGAACCGGCCTATCCCTTCGGAAGCACCGGAAACGCGCCACACGCATGAGCAAAAAGACCACCCCCGAGAACGCCGGCACACACGATGTCGACCTTGGTGAAGTTTACAGCCGCACGGAGCTGTTCCTTGACAAGAACAAGCAGGCCATCACCATCGCCGCCGTGGGCTTGATCGTGGTCGTGGGCGGTGTCCTTGGCTACAAGAAGTTCATCGCCGAACCCAAGGCGAAGGAGGCCAGCGAGATGATGTGGAAGGCCGAGTACTACTTCGAGATGGACTCGCTGGACAAGGCCATGAACGGCGACGACCAGTGGCCCGGCTTCCTGACCATCGCTTCGGACTACAGCGGCACGCCCAGTGGCGAGCTGGCCAATGCCTACCTCGGAGCCATCTACATGCAGAAAGGCGAGTTCGACCTGGCCATCGAGCATTACAAGAAGTCCGATGTGGATGATGACGTGCTGCGCGTGATGGCTGTGGGCAACCAGGGCGACGCCTTGGTGGAACTGGGCCGCACGGACGAAGCCGTGAAGCTGTTCGAAAAGGCCGCCGGCATGACGACGAACGACTTCACCACGCCGATGTACCTGATGAAAGCCGGTATCCTGCACCAGCAGGCCGGCAATTGGAGCGCTGCCGCCAAGGCCTTCAACCGCATCGCCAAGGAGTTCCCCACCAGCAGCGAGGCCAGTCAGGCCCGCAAATATGCCGGGCGTGCCGAGGCTGAAGCCGCGAAGTGAGCCATGGCCACGGCCCAACACCATCTTTCCATCTACGATCCGACCAGCGTCCCCAGTGGCGCTGGTCTTCGTTTTGCCCTGGTCGTCAGCGAGTGGAACCACGCCATCACCGATGCCCTGCGCCAGGGTGCCCGTGAGACCCTGCTGCGGCATGGCGTGAACGAGGCGGATATCGTGGAACGCTGGGTGCCGGGAAGCTTCGAGCTCGCCGCAGGGGCCCAGTTCCTGCTGGAGTCCGGAAGCTTTGATGGCGTGATCTGCCTGGGCAGCGTTGTCCGCGGAGAGACCCCTCATTTTGATTTCGTGTGCCAGGGCACCACCCAGGGCATCATGGCCGTGGGCCTGAAGTTCAGCAAGCCCGTGATCTTCGGGGTGCTCACTGACGATACCCTGCAGCAGGCCCAGGACCGCAGCGGCGGAAAGCATGGGAACAAAGGCATTGATTGCGCGGTGGCAGCGCTGAAAATGGCTGCGCTCCGTTCATCCGCAACGGGTCAATAGGTCCGATGGGCGATCTTCGCCCCATGCGCCTACTGATCATCCTTCTTCTGTCGTGCTCCCTCACCGCATCCGCTCAGCTGAAGACCGGACCTAGGGCAGGCCTGTCCCTGGCCACGATCTCCACCGGAGGACTCTTCAACTGGAACGGGCTTCCGAAACTGGGCCCCATCCTGGGTTGGAGCTTTGAAGTGCCCTGGACACCGCAGGCTTCCTTTCTGTTCGAGCCGATGTACATCAGCAAAGGAAGCCTGACCCAGAACGCCGCCCAAAATACTTGGACATCCGTGCGTCTGGGCTATTTGGAGCTGCCCGTGATGTTCAAGGTCTCCACGGACACCGTTACAAACGGGTTTTTCCTCACCGCCGGGTTCATGGTCGGCTATTGGTTGAACGGCAGGCAGGTGACCAAGCAGGATGGCAACGTCCTGTTTGACCAGAAATACACGCTTTCGGGGTCCACCGAGCGTTCGGAATACAGTGCCGGGATCGGGCTTGGCTGGGACAGGCCCAAGAGCCGCTTCGAGGTCCGGTTCCAGACGAGCGTCTCCCCCTTCGCCGCGCTGTTACAGGGTCAGAACCTCATCGCCGGGTTGCACTACACCTACCTGCTTCCCATGGCTCCAAAGGAAAAGTAAGCGCTCATTGCGCAACGCCGTTCACCCATGACATTCACCACCTCCTCCTCCATCGGCAGGGTCAAATTCCAACGGAACGTTCTTCTGAAGGTCTACCTGTTCTTGTTCCTCATGGCCTGGGCCTGGACCTTCATCGGCACCACGGACCGGGCGAACTGGATCACGGAGAACGTGCTCACCATCCTGTTCATCGCTGGGCTGGTCCTCACACACCGTCGTTTCCAGTTCAGCGACCTGAGCTATACCCTGTTCTTCGTCTACATCCTGCTGCATATCTACGGGGCCATGTACACCTATGCCGAGAACCCATTGGGGAACTGGCTGAAGGACCTGTTCCAGGGAGAGCGCAACCAGTATGACAGGATCGTGCATTTCAGCTTCGGGTTCATGCTGGCCTACCCGATGCGCGACCATTTCAAGAACCATTTCCAATGGCCCAACTGGGTGTGCTGGGTGCTGCCGGTGGAGATCACCATGAGCTTCAGTGCGGCCTATGAGCTGATCGAATGGGCCGTGGCCGACCTCTTCTTCCCCGCCCAGGGTCACGCCTACCTGGGTTCGCAGGGAGACGTGTGGGATGCCCAGAAGGACATGGGGCTGGCGTTCAGCGGGGCCGTGCTGGCCATGTTGCTGGCGAGCGCGATCAAGCGGCTTGCACGTCGATCGGAATAGGCCGCCTCATTTCAGACCTTCGTCCGCACCTTCGACCATTCCTTGACCTGCCAGGTCACTGTGCCCGTGGCGAGGTGGTTGCCGCTGCGATCATGCAGTTCAACGACGCTGGTATGGTCCACGGAATCAGCGGAACGCAACGGGCCGACGACCTTCTCCTCGATCTCTGCCGCGGTGGGCGCACAGGTGGCGTGCGCGGGCTGCTTCGCCTGGTAGTGGTAGGCCATGTGCAGCGTGCGCATGATGAGCCGGTACTTCTTCGGGTCGAGCCGTTCCAACAGTGAGAGCCCGCTGCACATCTCGGCGGCTGTGGCCAGGGCGCAGGCATGGATGCCCTTGATGTGGTTGCGGTTCACCCGCCAGTTCGGGATGGAGACCCGGATGCCACCTTCGGGTAAAGGGTTGACCTTGAAACCATGCGGACGATTGAAGGGGATCAACCACGACAGCGCGTGGTTGAGCCACCACCGCGTGAAGCCGGATGAACGGGCCTTGGTGAGGAGGGTGGGCAGGTGCATGGGGAAGGTGGGATCTTGTGGGACCAGCGCTTACTTGTTGATCGGCGATCAACGAGCAAGGATCGTCGCGATATCCGGCCGGAAATACGCGGGGCCTTTGAGCACCTTGCCGTCCTCCCGATAGATCGGTCTTCCATCCTCACCGAGCTTGCTCATATTGCTGCGCTGGATCTCCCGGAACACCTCGTGGATCTTGTGCTCCAGGCCGTGTTTGAGCAGCGTGCCGCAGAGGATGTACAGGATGTCGCCCAGGGCATCGGCCACCTCCACGAGGTCGCCACGCAGGGCGGCTTCGAGGTACTCCTCGTTCTCCTCGCGGATCAGCTTGTAGCGCAGCAGGGCATCGCGGTCGCCCAGGTCGCCGGTGGGAACTGCAGCATTGGGGATGCCGAATGCGTCGTGGAAGGAACGGACATGCTCGATGGCCTCGGCCAGGGACAGCGGTTCGGTGGTGGTCATGGCCCGAAGGTAGCAGCCCGCGGGCAGGCAATCACGGGCTGAGCGGTTAACACTCTTTAACGGGCCATCTTTGCAGGCCGCTTGCGGCTTCCAGCACCTTTGCGCCCACCTTCGGCCTTAGGCCGCAACAGCGACGATCAACCATGGAGACTCCCTCGGAACCAATGACCACCACGGTCACATCGGACAGCATCCGCGCGCTGAACGAGCGCATCCAACAGGCCAGCAGCTTCGTCGACCTGATCGACCGCGAAATGGGCAAAGTGATCGTGGGGCAGAAGGACATGGTCCAGAAACTGCTGGTGGCCCTGCTCGCCGATGGCCACATCCTGCTGGAGGGCGTGCCCGGGCTGGCGAAGACCATGGCGATCAAGGCGCTCGCCCAGGCCGTGAACGTGGACTTCAGCCGGATCCAGTTCACCCCGGACCTGCTGCCCGCCGACCTGATCGGCACCATGATCTACAGCCCCCGAAGCGAGGAGTTCAGCGTGAAGAAGGGACCGATCTTCAGCAACTTCGTCCTGGCCGATGAGATCAACCGGGCGCCGGCCAAGGTGCAAAGCGCCCTGCTGGAAGCCATGCAGGAACGGCAGGTCACCCTCGGTGCGCAGACCTATCCGCTGCCACAGCCCTTCCTTGTACTGGCCACGATGAACCCCATCGAACAGGAAGGCACCTACCCGCTGCCCGAGGCCCAGACGGACCGCTTCATGCTGAAAGTGGTGCTGGACTATCCTTTGAAGGAGGAGGAGAAATTGATCATCCGCCAGAACGTGCGACCCGGTGGCATGCTCACCCCTTCCAAGGTGGTGCAGGCCGAAGAGATCATCGCCGCGCGGGCGCTGGTGCGCGAGGTATACATGGACGAGAAGATCGAGCAGTACATCGTGGACATCGTGTACGCCACACGGAAGCCGGACCAGTACAAGTTATCGGACCTCACCTCGCTGATCGGGTTCGGTGGAAGCCCGCGTGCCAGCATCAACATGGCGCTCGCTGCGAAAGCACTGGCCTTCATCAAACACCGCGGTTATGTGATCCCCGAGGATGTGCGTGCCGTGTGCCCGGATGTTCTGCGGCACCGGATCGGGCTCACCTACGAGGCCGAGGCGGAAGGCATCACCGTCAACGACATCATCGAACGCGTGCTGAACACGGTGGAGGTCCCTTGAAACAGGTGCAAGGGCAGGTGCAGTAACTCTTTCTGGCCACCGCTCCTGCTCCTGCGCTTCGCATCCATGAACACGGCCCAACATACCAAGGAGCTCCTGAAGAAGGTGCACCTCATCGAGCTGAAGACACGCGGCTTGAGCGAGCACATCTTCTCCGGTGAGTACCAGAGCGCGTTCAAGGGGCGCGGCATGACCTTCAGCGAGGTGCGCGAATACATGCCCGGGGACGAGGTGCGCACGATCGACTGGAACGTGACGGCACGCTTCGGGCATCCCTTCGTTAAGGTGTTCGAGGAGGAACGGGAGCTTACCGTGATGCTGGTGGCGGATGTCAGCGCATCGGAGGATTTCGGCACCGCCACCCAGTTGAAGCGCGAGCTGATCACGGAGGCCTGCGCCACCATCGCGTTCAGCGCCATCAAGAACAACGATAAGGTGGGCCTGATCCTCTTCAGCGACCGCGTGGAGAAGTTCATCCCGCCCAAGAAGGGGCGCACGCATATCCTCCGGCTCATCCGCGAACTGCTCGAGTTCAGGGCCGCCCATCGCGCCACGGACATCACCGAGGCCCTGCGCTACCTGAACAACGTGATCAAGAAACGCAGTATCGCCTTCCTCATCAGTGACCTGATGGATGAGGGCTATGACGATGCCCTGAAGATCGCCAAACGCAAGCATGATCTCATCGTGCTGCGCACCGTGGACCCCCGCGAAGGCGAACTGCCGAACATGGGGCTGGTGCAGTTCACCGATCCCGAGACGGGCTCCGTACGGTGGGTGAACACGGCCAGCCGCGCCATCCGGAACGCGTACCGCGCCGCCGCCTTGAAACGGCACAACCGCTCACGAGAAGTGCTCCGTCGCTCCGGCGTGGACCACGCCACCATCTCCACCAGCGGCGGCTATGTGAAGCCCCTGATGAACCTCTTCAAACAGCGGGAAGGCGGACGATGAGATCGATCGGCATCCTCCTGCTCCTGTGGCCCATCCTCGCTCAGGCCCAAGTGCCCTCAGCGTCGCTGGACACCGCTGTACTGCGCATCGGTGAACAGGTCGAGCTGCTGCTTTCCATCGATCTGCCAACGGATGCGCCGGCGGGCATGGTCAACTGGCCGGTGTTCGGCGACACCTTGATCAACCAACTGGAGGTCGTCCGCAAAGGCCCGGTGGACAGTGTGCAGGATGCGGCCGGACTGCACCTGACCCAGCGCATCTTCCTGACCAGTTTCGACACGGGACACTGGGCGATCCCTCCCTTCACGTTCGTGGTCTCCGGAAGCCCTCAGGAAACCAGCCCCTTGCTGATCGAGGTGCGCAACGTGGCCCTGGATGACCCCAAGGTCCAACGACCCGCGAAGACGATCTATGAAGTCCCCTTCTCCATCGGCTACTGGATCAGGGCGCACCTGGTGGAACTGCTGGCCGGCCTCGGCGCGTTGGTGCTGATCATCGCCGGACTCTTCTATCTGACCCGCAAACGGAAGACCGTGCCCGCGCCCGTCGTGGAAGCGCCGATGGAGCCCGTGCATCTGCGGACCTTGCGTTCCCTGCGTGAACTGGACGCCAGCCGACTTTGGCAACAGGGCGAGCACAAGGCCTACCACAGCCGCATCACCGATCTGCTGCGCAGCTACATCGAGGAACGCTATCAGGTGCCGGCGATGGAGAGCAGCACCGATGAACTGCTCCAGGAGCTTGGTGTAAGCCCCATGAACAATGAACAGCGGACGCATCTGGAGAACATGTTGCGGCTTGCCGACCTGGTGAAGTTCGCCAAGGCCAAGCCCACCCCGGCGGAGAACGAACAGATGATGGCCGGTGCCATCCGGTTCGTGGAGGCCACCCTGTCCAACGCAAACACGCAGCAGCATGTGGCGTGACCGCGACCGGCTCATCACCCTGGCCTGGTCCGCGTTGGCCCTGGGTTGCGCCGGCTTTGCGCTGTACACCCTGTTCCGGCGTTATGAGCCGGCCAACCCTACCCTGCTCTGGCTGCTGTTGATCACGCCTCTGCTGGTCTTGTTCATGCTGTGGCGCGGTCCACGGACCAATGCCCAGATCCCCCTGCCCACCTACAGCGTACTGGCCAACGCCCCCTTCGACCTGCTCTCCTACCTGCGTCCACTTCCACAGGCGCTGGCACTGGGCGGATCTGCTTTGCTGATCATGGCCCTGTCCCGCCCGCAAAGCCGCGACAACTGGCAGGACGTGCAGCGCGAAGGCATCGACATCATGATCGCGCTGGACGTGTCTGCCAGCATGCTGGCCAAGGACCTGCGCCCGGACCGCCTGGCGGCTTCGAAGAAGGTTGCGCAGGAGTTCATCGATGGTCGTCCGAACGACCGCATCGGGCTGGTGGTGTATGAGGGGGAAGCGTTCACCCAGTGTCCCCTGACCACCGACCATCGCGTCCTCAAGGAGTTGTTCTCCGGCGCCCGCAGCGGACTGATCACAGGTGGTACAGCGGTGGGAATGGGGCTCGCCACGGCCCTGAACCGCCTGCGGGACAGTGAAGCCAAGAGCAAGGTGGTGATCCTGCTCACCGACGGCGTGAGCAATGCGGGCATGGTGCAACCCCTGGATGCCGCACAGATCGCCGAACAACTGGGGGTACGGGTCTATACCATCGGCGTGGGTTCACGGGGAAAGGCCCTCGCCCCCGTAAGCCAGTACGCCAACGGGCAGTACCGCTACGACCTGGTGGATGTGGAGATCGATGAAGCCACGCTGACGCAGGTGGCCGAGCTGACCGGCGGACAGTATTTCCGCGCCGTGGATGAAGGCAAACTGCGCGACATCTATGCCGAGATCGACCGCATGGAACGTACGCGCATCAAGGTGACCGAACACAGCCAGCGCAACGATGAGTACGGACCTTTCCTCCTCCTGGGCGTCGGCCTGTTGATGGCCGGCTTCCTGCTCGACCGTACACTGCTCCGGACTTTGGCATGAAGCGCAAGGGCACATACCGCATCGGCGTCATGACCACAACGGTCCTGCTGCTGGAACTGCTCACCTGGGCGTTGATGATCCCCCTCGGTTGGATCCTGTTGAACGATGTTCCGGGGTTCCGCTTTGAACGGCAATGGGTGCTGTGGGCGTTGCTCGCCGGGCCGGTGATGTGCCTGATCCACCTGCTCCATGTGGGTTGGCGAAACCGCGCACTGAACCGGTTCGCCGCGCTGGGCACCCGCGAGCGCATGGTGCCCGGCATTTCCGGTGGCCGTCTCACGCTGCGTTTCCTGTTGCTCCGTCACGGCATCGGCGCGGTGATCATCGCGCTGGCAGGTCCCCAGTTCGGTGCGCGCATGGAGGAGGTCAAGGCCGAGGGGATCGACGTGGTGGTGGCCGTGGATGTGAGCAACAGCATGGACTGCGAGGACCTGCGCCCCAGCCGGATGGAGGTGGCCCGTCGCTCCCTCTCCCAGCTGATCGACCGACTGAAGGGCGACCGACTAGGCATCGTGGTCTTTGCGGGTGATGCCTTCGTGCAACTGCCCATCACCACGGACCGTTCCGCAGCGCGCATGTTCACGGCATCGGTGGATACACGCACCGTGGGTACTCAGGGCACAGCCATCGGTGCGGCGATCGAACTGGCCATGGAGAGCTTCTCCGCGGAGAGCGCCGGCAGCAAGGCCATCATCGTCATCACCGATGGTGAGAATCACGAGGACGATGCGGAAGGCGCGGCACGGGCTGCGGCGGAAGCGGGGATCGTGGTGCACACCATCGGCATGGGAACCGTGCAGGGCGGTCCCATCCCCATCCGCAAGAACGGACAGGTGCAAGGCTTCCGGAAGGACCGCGAAGGGCGCACGGTGGTGAGCGTGCTCAACGAGGCCATGCTGCAGCGGATCGCTGTGGCCGGCAACGGTCTTTATCTCCGATCATCCAACAGTTCGAGCGGTATCGTGGAACTCGTGGATGAGCTGCGCACCATGGATACCACCGAGACCGGCAGCTACCGCTTCACCGCCCATGAGGACCGGTTCCAGATACCCCTGGCGGTGGGGATCTTCCTGATCATCCTTGGAATGACCATTGCGGAGGACCGCTCCCGTGCCGTGATGCCGCGGACCATCGTACCATGAACCGCATCGCCTACATAGCCGTCCTGATGCTTGCCGCCTGTGGCGATGCACACGAGCGCTCCGTGGACGAGGCGCTACGGATCGGCAATGCCTACCACCAGGCCGGTGAACTGCAGAAGGCGCTCGAGGCCTACATGGGGTCACCGGAGGACCTCCGCACGAGCTTCAATGCCGGCGTGGTGTTGCAGGAGACCGGGCAATGGGCCGAAGCCGTGGAGCGCTATACGCTGGCCTCCAACTTGGCAGATAGTGTGGCCGATCGCGCGAAAGCACTTTACAACCTGGGCCATGTGTGGAGCGACCGGGCCATGCTGGCGGACAGTACAGCACGACAGGCCGGCGAACAGTCGCGGTCCATCACGCTCGAAGGCGACATCAACGAACAGGTGCGGCTGGTGGTGCTCCGTGATTCATTGCTCACCCTGGAACGGGAACTTTCCCAGCTCACGGATTCCGCGCTGCTCCAGAGCGAGGACGCCTATCGGAACATGCTGCGTCTGACCCCCACCGAGGAGGATGCACGGCATAACCTCGCGCTGGTGATGGAACGTATCGCGGCCCGCCCGAAACCCGCCACCAACGAAGGAAGCAAGGACCCGAACAAGGACCGCGACCTGGGCGAGAAGGCCAAGCTCATCATGGCACGGGCCGATGAACTGGTGGAGAAGTATCTTTTCCAGGAAGCGTTGGATGTGATGCGGCAAGGCGTCCAGCAGGACCCCACCCTGCAGCAGCGGAAGGACTACATGGATAAGTTGGACATGATCACCAAGGCCGCCCGACCCTCATGAGAACGCTCAGCCTCCTCCTGGTCATGTTCTGCGCGATGACCATGGTGGCGCAGGATACCACTGCGGTGAAGAGCCCCATGGACTACTTCAACCTGGCTGCGAAACAGTATGTGAAAGAGGACAAGATGTCGGCCTTGCGCACCTTGGACCAGGGCTTGCAGCAACACCCGCAGGATGCCCGTTTGCGCAAACTGGCCACTGAGCTGCTGAAGGAACAACAGCAACAACAACAGCAGCAACAAGAGCAGGACAAGCCGGAGGATGGCCGGTCCAAGGAGGAACAGAGCAAGGGCGGACAGGAGCAACAGAAACAGGAACAACAGGCCGAACAGCAGCAGTCTGAACAGTCCAAGGAAAGAAAGCCCGGCGATCCCGGCCAACCGCGCCCCGGAGAGATCGCGCCACAGGATGCCAAGCGGATACTCGATGCACTGGACAGGCAGGAACAGCAGGTGCAGAGCAGGATGCGACAGCGCCAGCAGCCGGCGCCCAAGGTTCCTGTCGACAAGGATTGGTGAAATGCTCCGGACCATGCGCACAACATTCCTTCTCCTCCTCCTTCTCGGCCTGCTGAACAGCACGGCAGCCCAGGAGATCGCGTTCACAGCGACGGTGGACCGCAGCAGTATCGCGGCAGGCGAACAACTGCGCCTGACCATCCAGCTCTCCAACACCCGCGAGCGCTTCGCCGCACCCGATCTGGGAGGGCTCGTCATCGTTGCAGGGCCTTTCGAGAACAGCAGCTTCAGTTATGTCAACGGCCGGATGACCAGTTCCCTGAGCCGCACGTGGACCCTGACAGCCACACAGCCGGGCAGCTACACCATCGGAGCGGCACAGGTGAAGGTGGGCGGTGGCGTCGTATCGACGGACCCGATCACCATCGAGGTCACCAAGGGCACGGCCAAGGCGAGCGACCCTTATGCCACCCAAGGCCAGCGCGGCGATGCCAACCTTTTCGCCACCATCACCGTGAGCAGGAACAAGGTGTACGTGGGTGAGCAGGTGGTGGCCACCTACACGCTCTACTCGCGCTACTCCAACCTGGAGCTGTCCAAGTATGAACTGCCCAAGATGACAGGCTTCTGGTCCGAAGAGATCGACCTGGGGGACAAAGGTTGGGAGGAACGGCCGCAGATGATCAATGGCATACCCTACAATGTGGCGGTGCTGAAAAAGCAGGTGCTTTTCCCCCAGAAGAGCGGAACGCTTCGGATCGAGCCGTTGGAGCTGACCTGCCTGGTGAACCGATCGTTCTTCAACCGTGGCACCAACGTTCCCGTTCGCAGCAACACCATCGAGCTGGTGGTGAACGCGCTGCCCAAGCCGATGCCTCCCGGATTCAACGGAGCCGTTGGTGAACTGGAGATCGCGGCATCGATCGACCGTACGGAAGTGCGCACCAATGAAGCGTTCGAAGTGGACCTGCGGATCACCGGCCGCAGCAACCTGAAACTGTTGGAAGCGCCCGTACTGGAACTCCCCCCCGACCTGGAGCGCTACGACCCCAAGACCGTGGACAAGATCGTGGTGAACGGGTCCGGGATGAGCGGCAGCCGCGAGTTCCAGTACCTGATCATCCCGCGGCATGAAGGGCGTTTCGAGATCCCGGCCAGCTCCGTCACCTACTTCAACACCCGCACGGCACAGTACCAGGAATTGACGGCCGGACCCTTCACGATCGATGTGACGCCCGGTGAGACCGGGTCCGCCACGCGACCGGAACGGCCCAGCCAAACGGACGTGCAGGTGCTTGGCGAGGACATCCGATACATCCGCACCGGCGACCTTGGGTTGCGACAGGATGGGGACCTGCTCTTCGGAAGTGCCCTCTATTGGGCAGGCATGGCGGTCCCCGTCATGGCGTTCCTCGGTCTCGCCGTCTGGAGGAGACGCACCGCAGCGGAAAGGGCCGATGTCAGTGCCCTTCGTCGCAAACAGGCCGATCGGGTGGCACGACGGACACTGCGGGAAGCCGAAGAGGCGCTGAAGGCCAATACCTCCGGCCCCTTCCACGATGCGGTGAGCAAGGCCCTCCGAGGCTATCTCGGCGATTCACTGGGGCTGGGACCTGCCGAGCTCACGACTGAACACATCCGGGCCAAACTGACAGGAGCTACCGATGCAAGCGAGATCGCTCTTGAGGTGGACCGGATCCTGGGCACCTGCGACATGGCACGTTTCGCCCCCCTGGCGGACAAGCCCGACGAGAACCTGTTCAACGACGCCGTGTCCATCATCGGGCGCATCGAACGAACCCTCCGCGCATGAAGGCCCTGCTCCTCCTCTTTACACTGCTCTCAGCTACCGCGCTAGCTGCTTCGGATGTCGCTCCGGACAGCCTTATCGCGCGTGCCGAAGCGGCCTATCTGGCCGGCGACCATACCGCTGCATTGGACCTGTACACCGCAACCGCCCAGAGGGGGACATCCGCCGGCCTGCTCTTCAACATCGGCAACTGCCACTACAAGCTTGGGGATCATTCGAAGGCCATCCTGTTCTATGAGCGCGCGCTGAAACTGGCTCCCGGTGATGAGGATATCCGCGCAAACCTGGCTTTGGCGCGCACGCATCTGAAGGACCGGGTGAACGAGCTCCCCGGATCCACCTTGCTTTCCGAATGGGAACGAATGGCCGGTGGCCGTGATCCCGACCACTGGGCCCGGAGATCGTTGTGGTCCTTCACCGCCCTTTTCGTCCTCTTGGCGTTGAGCTTGTTCATATCGCAGCAGTGGCCGGTCCGGATCCTTCGCGTTCTTGCCGCGATCGCTGCGGTCTACTTCCTCATCGCCCTGCCCATGGCCGTCAGTCGGCACATGGCCGTCACCGATGACAGTGAGGCGATCATCATGGCACCGAAAGTTGACGTACGCAGCGAACCACGCGCCTCCGGCACAGCGCTCTTCGTGGTTCACAAGGGAACCAAGGTCACCGTACTCCAATCCGTGGACGATTGGTCCGAGGTGAAGCTCGCCAACGGCAGCATCGGGTGGATGTCGTCCACTGATCTCGAAAAGATCTGAACGACCTGGCCTTAGTGCTTGTTCCAGATCTCTCCACACGCGTCCCTCGGCCTACTTTGAGCCCTTGCTTCGCCGAAACAGATCCCCGTAGGCACCGCTACGCAGAGTTGATTCGGTCTCGCCTGACCTCAACGTAGTCTCGAGGTCCATCGCGCAAGAGATCTTGAACTGGCTCTTAGGGCACCTGGGCGATACGTACGACGGTCGGTACGGAACCACCGATCGTGCTGAGGACGAAGTCGCGGTCATTGCCTGCTCCGGAGTAGAGGGTCCAGCCGTCCATGTTCACATCCTCTGTCCGATATCCTTGGATGGAATTGCTTGGAACGACGGCGCCGATGGCCACCAGGATCGGGTCCCGATCGTTGGCCGTACCGGTGTAGCGGACCTCTCCGTTGGCATTGACGTCTCCCGGCCAGAGCGCCCTTAACGATGTGCCGCTCTGCATGGCGTTCGTTCCATACATCGTGGTCGTGAGCGCTGTCATATCCACCAATTGTGCATTGGCCGTCAACGGAGCGGCCGTCATGGCCCCAAGGTGGTTCCGGTGCCTCACCACCACATGCCTGCCGATCGTTGCCGTGGTGAAGAGCACCTGGCTGGTGCCATCGGCCGCGACGACATCACCATTGGCCTTCACCAGTGCAGCCCGGCGGCCGGCCACGGTGTAGCCCGCATCCGCATTCCGCAGTTCGATGACCACCCAATCCACGATGGCTTGGGCACCCGTGGCTTGGAACAGCGCGGTGTTCGCGGTCACCCCCCCGTTCTCCAAGGAGATGCCCATGGCAGAGTAGGGCTCCACTGAGGGGAGCAGGTTCTGGGTACGCAGGTCACTTCGCATCTGTCCGATGCCCCAGTTCAATGCTCCGCCAAGCATCACCTTCACACCCACTGAATTCAGCGGGGTAACCGAACAGCCACTGCCTTCAATGCGATAGATAACCTTCGAACTGAAGGCTGGAAGCGTGACCGTGCCACCCTGCACCACACCATTCACATCGGACCAGCAACCCGAGGGTACGGACACCTGTTGCGATGATGCCGTTTCGTTGTACAGCAGCACGTGGTCCTGCAGGACATTCACCGGTTGCACCTGTACACGATGCACCTGAACGTTATCCAACCAGTACTGCGGCTCCGTGTGGCTGTTGATGAACTGCATGACGGATTGATCCGTCAAGCCGCTCTGGAAATAGACCTCCACATCGCGACGCTGGGAGTCAAAGGGAATGCGACGTTCGAAAATGGTGTTCGCGCTGCTCATCTGGGTGCTTCCCTTCACCCCGGCGCGCACAATACCATGGGTGGTGGACTGCACACTGAAACGCATGCGATACCACTGTGCGTTCTGCACGCTGAACAGGTCGGGGCTGCGCAGACTGAACTCCGGATACACCGTGGCGTTCGGGAGCAATGCCTTCAGTGCACCGTTGTCGAGGTAGGTCAGGTCGCGGGTCACCTGAGCATTCGTCGGCCAGCCGCCCCATCCGGTCACGTTCGAGTCGAAGGTGCCGTTCTGTACCAGGTTGGCGCTCAGCTCGCTGACCGTGGAATACATGTTCGCGCGCAGCGGGCTGCGTGTGGTGCCGGCTTCCTCGGAGCGCTCGGCCTGCCAGCGCTCCAGCGTGAACTGGCGCTGCACGCCGCTGTTCGTGTTGTGCACCAAGATGCTCAACTCCTCATAGGGGCTGAAGTAGCGGTTGTTGGTGTAGGTCCCGAAATCCACATTGTTCGGCGAGTACACGTTGTACTGCTTCATGCACAACTGATCGGAGCTCACCGAATAGAGGACGTTGCCTGTGTAGACACCATTGTAGGATGCCACATGGTAAGGCGGCGTTGCTCCCGGACCGTTGTAATTGGAATAGTCAGAGATGCTCAACTGGATCTTGTTGTTGAAGAGCACGTTGTCCCGGATCTGGTTACCGGTGGACACCATCGTATGGTCCACGTGCAGGCCGCTGCCCTGGCAATTGGAGACGGTGTTGCGGCGCACGATGGTATTCTTGATCACCGTGTTGCCGAAGTAGATGCCATGGCAGATCTTTTGGTAGGGAACGAAATCCGGAGCAACACTTTCCAGGTCGCCCAACAGATCGAACACCATGTTGTCCTGAATGATCGCGCCATCGCAATTATCGAATGCAATGCCTCCACCGTCATTGAGGATAGCGGTGGCGTTGCGCACCACGTTCCTTTCCACGAGGGCGTTCTTATCCACCACAATGCCGATGTAGCCTGTATTGGTGACCCGGTTGAGACGAACGATGTTGTCGTTCCCGATGGTCCGGACACCGAAGTAGCCCCAATTGCTCTCGCCCAGACCGGGGACCATGGCAATATTGGTCAGGGTATTGTTCGTGAACTGCGACCCGTTGTCCAGCAGCATGGCCCCTGTGGCATAGGTGTTCGTGAAGGTGTTGTTCTGGTAGGTGCAGTTGGTTCCAACGGTCCTCAACCCGAAGTACAGTTCCCGGAACACACAGCCTGAGACCTGGACATTGGAGGCTCCATCGAGCCAGATGCCCGCCAGGCGCTGATGCTGGAAGGCCAGGTTGGTGATGGTGACGTGCTGTCGGCTCCAATACACGTTGATGCCCTTTTCCCTCACAGAGGCCTCCACCGTGACCGTGTTCGGGTTCACGCCATTGGGTGCCCAGAGGTACAATTGGCCGTTCGCCGCGTCATGGTACCATTCACCGGGTGCATCCAGTTGCTCCAGTTTGTTGCAGAGGAAGTAGCCCCAGTCGTAGTTGGAGATGTTGTAGTAGATGTTGGGAAAATTCAAAGTGCCGTTGCTGAAGCTGGTCACCGTGGCGGCCTCATAGGACCAGTTGGAACCACGGATCACCACCGTGGCATTGTTCCAGTAGCCGCTGCCCTGGGTGAGGGCATTGTCATACAAGGTGGTACCGGTGCCCTGATCATTGCGCAACCAACCGGTGTTGGGGTAGCGGGCCAGTGTCTGGCGCACACCGCCCACGTAGACATGTTTCACTGTACCGCTGATGGGTGCCCTCCAGATGCTCCCCGAGTATTGTGTCCATCCGGTCACCACATCACTTCCACTGATGATCGGCTCGGCTCCGCTGCCGTATGCCCCGATCTCGATCGGTGAGGCGCTCGTTCCAGAGCCCGGCATGATCAACTCGCCACGGAAGGTGCCGCCCCGCTCGAACAGGATCCGGTCACCGGCCTGGATGGAATAGATGCTTTGCAGGACCCGGGCGATGCTGCGCCAGGCCGTGGTGGATGATGTACCTGCGTTCGTGTCGCTGCCGTTGGGTGACACGTAATAGGTGACCGCCTTCAGGGAGGTCGAAAGCAGAACCGCCGCGATCAGGAAGGTGAACTTTCTCGTGGTGGTGAACATGATTCTTGGGGTCTATCGGTCCGATCGTGTGGGCCGTGAAGTTGGCAAACGAACAGGCTTGATAACGAGCCAATCGCCTCTAAGAGATCAACATTTCGACCAGCCCGGGGTAAGTCCCGATGGATCAACGAGGAGCTTCATCTTTCCGGTGATGACAACCCTCAGCAGGGGCCTTACCTGCCGTAACAGAAGACCATTCAGGTGGTCGTGCATCGATGCGCATGACGGCCATCGCCTACGAGCAGCACAGCTGTCTGCTCCGTGGGAAGGAGCATGTAGTGAAGTGACCCCGGTTGGACTCGAACCAACGACCGTCTGCTTAGAAGGCAGATGCTCTATCCATCTGAGCTACGGGATCAAGGCCACGAAGGTCACACGAAAAATGGCCACCCCCAAGGCGGACCGTCAATATCGCATCCGGGTGTTCAGATCCACTGACGACCTTCCTGCCTCCGGTCGGGACGCAATAACGGCTATATGAAGAATGGAAAAGGCCGACCCTGTGGTCGACCTTTCACTTGTCGGGGCGGCCAGATCCACTGACGACCTTCCCGACCCTGGGCGGGACGCGATACCGGCTACCAGCCATCCCGAACGCAAAAAGGCCAGCACACGCTGACCTTTTCTTCTACTTGTCGGGGCGGCCAGAT
>CAMCAZ010000022.1 GCA_945872795.1 Chryseobacterium gleum | reverse complement strand
CGGGAACAACCCGCAGATGCCCCCCACGGCATGGAGCCTGAAATCCGTCAGCCTGCCGAACTCGACGCTGGGCCCGAACAATCGCTTCCGCTTCCGTTTCATCAGCAGCGAGTTCTCGAACAACTTCTTCATTGACGACATCAACTTCGGGACTCCGGTGGGGATCATCGACCTGAACGGCAATGTGGTGTTCATGAACCTCTATCCGAACCCCACCAATGACCACTTCACCCTGCAGGTGACAGGCATGGAAGCGTCCAGCACGGAGATCACCATCACGGACATCCGCGGTGCAGTGGTCTACCAGAACGTGTACCAGCCCACCGGCGGTGCGCTGATCGAGCTCAGCGGGCGTGGCCTTGGGCTCAGCGATGGCATGTACCTGCTGCGCGCAGCGAACAGCGCCGGCAGCAGTGTGACGAAACTGATCGTCGGACAATAGTCCGGGACACCATTGAACAGGAAGCCCCCGCCGACCAGGCGGGGGCTTCCTGTTTTTCGCCCCTTCAGTAAGTGCCTGCGGAAAGCATGACCAAGGTGCAGCCCTCCACCACCTCCATCCCCGAGGCAGAGGCACGGGCTGCAAATGCAGGATGCTCGGTACCGGGATTGAAGATGATCCGGCGCGGTTCCAGGGCGAGCAGGCGGTCCATCCACGACTCCAGCCCGGCTGGACCCACATAAAGGGTCACGGTGTGTACCTGCCGGTCTTCGGGCAGTGACGTATGGATGGGCGTGTCATCGATCCATCCGGGCCTGAGCCCCACAGCCCAAAGCGCTATGCCTGCGCGACGAAGGCGCTTCACCGCCATGTTCGCATAACGCTCCGGCCGTGGGCTGGCACCCAGCACCACATGAAGTCCCTGTTCCATGATGCAAAGGTGGGGGCATTCGCCAACAGGCCCTGTTCACAGTGACGATCGGCTTAACGTGGTATTCACGGCCCGCCAACACACCGAACGGAGCTTTGCATGTGCACACCCAACGCATGCGGAACAACGCCATGAAACGCCCCATTGACATCCTGGTCCTCTCCGACCTTCACTTGGGCACCTATGGCTGCCGTGCAAAGGAGCTCACCGCCTACCTCCGCACAGTGAAGCCGCGCATGGTCGTCCTGAACGGGGACATCATCGACATCTGGCAGTTCAAGAAGAGCTACTTCCCCAAAAGCCATATGCAGGTATTGAAGCGACTGCTGAAGATGGCCGGCAAGATCCCCGTCTATTACATCACCGGTAACCATGACGAGGCCCTTCGGCGCTACAGCCCGGCCTCATTGGGTCAGCTGCAACTGCTCGACCGCCTGTCACTGAGCATCGGGGGCGAGCGCTACTGGTTCTTCCACGGCGACATCTTCGACGCGAGCATGAAACATGCGAAATGGCTCGCCAAGTTGGGTGGATTCGGGTACGACCTCCTGATCCGGATAAACACGGTGGTGAACCATGTGCTGTCAGCTCTGGGCAAACCCCGGATGAGCTTCAGCAAGCGGGTCAAGAACAGCGTGAAGCGCGCCGTGGCCTACATCGGCGACTTCGAGGAGACCGCCGCCAGCATCGCCGTCCACGAAGGGTTCCAGCACGTGGTCTGTGGCCACATCCACCAACCACAGATCCGGCGTATCACCACCGCCAAGGGTTCGGTGAACTATATGAACTCCGGTGACTGGATCGAGCACATGAGCGCGCTGGAGTATGTGGACGGGCAGTGGAGCCTGTACTTCCATGAACCGAGCCGGGCTGCGGTGGCAAAGCCTACCGTATCCAGCGTGGCGAAGGAACTGGAGTACGCCTAGTGTCGCAACCCGTAAGTTGCTTCACTGAAGGTCTGCCACTATTTCGTCTTCATGCAAGGCGGAACATGTACGGCGTAGCGGGCGCTACGACGAAATGTTCCAACGCGGCAGGAAGGTGAAAGAGGGGCGGAGATGGTGAAGGAACTTACGGATTGCGACACTAGCTCAGACCTCAGACATGCCTTTGCGCAGGTCCTCCACCGTGCGCTCGGGCAATTTGGTGAGGTCCAGCACCATCAGTCCGTCCAAGGCATCATTGAAACGCGGGTCACGGTTGAAGCCGATGATGCGCGCGTTGAGCAGTAGATACTTCTTCAAGAGCACCGGCATCGCTGTCTCCTTGGGATCCACTTCCGCGATCAGTCGGTCCATCCGCTTCAGGTCGGCGGTGGCCGCCTGCACCAGGGTCTCACTATCCGCCTTCTCCGCCTTCACCTTGAACCGGTTCCGGGGGGTCACATGCGCAGCCATCTCCGGATCATAGTGATGCTGCTGGGCGAATTCCATGATCAACGCCCGCGAGAACCGGCTGTAGGTGCCGCTGATGCTCACCGGGCCGATCAGGTATTGATGGTCCGGGTGGGCTGTGATGTGGAGCAGCAATCCCCGCCAGAGCATGTACAGCGGCAGTCGCTGGCGTTGGTACTCCATGGCGATGAACGAGCGGCCGAGCTCGAAGCTCTTGCGCAGCACCTTCTCCATGTGGCGGTCCATGCGGAACAGCGTGTGGGTGTAGAACCCGCGTTTGCCATAACGCGACATGATCCGTTTCCCGTCACCGATACGGTAGGCCCCCACCAGGCAACGTTTCTCGCGGTCCCAGAGGAAGAGATGATCATAGTACAGGTCGAACTCGTCCAGGTCGATGGGCTTGTTGGTCCCCTCGCCCACGGCACGGAAGGTCTCCTCACGCAGCCGACCGATCTCGCGCAGAATGTGCGGTATGCGGTGACTGCCGGCGAGATAGAGGTCGAACTCGGCCTGCTGGTTGATGCGCAGGTCCGCGATGGAGGCGATCTCGCGCTCCAGTTGCGGGATCTCCTGAGGCTCCACCAACTCCTTGGGCCGGCGCGGAAAGCGCAATGGTGTGAAGAACTCGCGCTTCACCTGCAGGCCACTGCCCAGGGCATAGGTGCGTGCGCGCAGGAAACGCGCCAATTGATCGGCACTGTTGAACCCGGCGATGTCCTTCACGGGTATCGGCTTCCCGATGCGCATCCGCACAGAGCGGCCACGCATCCGCAGCATCTCGTTGGGCAATGCGATGGTGCGCAGGTTCGGGTGGATCATCCCCAGCATCTGGAACACCAGGCTGTTCGCACCATCGAACCAGATGGGTACCACCGGTACGCTGGCGCGCTGGATCAGCTTGATCGCCGGGGTCTTCCAACGCGGGTCCGCGACCGCCTTAAGCTCCGTGCGGAAGCTGCTCACCTCCCCCGCCGGGAACACGGCCAGTGCACCGCCTTCGGATACATGACCCAAGGCCTGACGCATGCCTTGGAAACTACTGAGCGAACCCAGTTGCTCAAAAGGATTGACCCCGATGAACCGGTGCTTCAGCGGCTCCAGTTGCTGCAAGAGGAAATTGGCCATCACGCGAAGGTCCGGACGCACATGGCCAAGGATGTGCACAAGCGCAAGGCCATCGATCGCACCATAGGGATGGTTGGCCACGAAGGCCAGTCCGCCTTCACGCGGGATGTTGTCCAGGTCTTTCTGAGAGACCTCGATATCCAGTTCCAGGTTCCGGAACACGGCGGCGACGAACTCCAGGTCGTGCAGCGATTCCACCGAATTGTAGAACCGTTCCAAGCGTTTGAGCCCGCTCACCTCGGTCAGGAGGGAGATCCGCGGGTCACCCGGACGCATGTGACTGGCCTTGGCCAATTCGGACGGGTCCACCAATTTTTTCATCGCTGCCTTCGGCGAAGGTATCCCGTTCCGGAATGCGCGGCGCGAACGCTTCAGAGCTCCAGCACCCCCACGATCTCCTCGTTCATCAGCTCACCACCGGGGTAGTTGCGTGTGTAATCGAGGTTGATCCAATGCTGGCCATCGGCGTCGGTGTGGTGATAGAGCGGGGCATCGCCCACCTCACGGGTGAACAACTGTTTGCGGATCAGGATCGCGGCCCGCTCCAACGCGGCATCATCCCCCACCTTCATCTCCGGATACACGTGGCCCGTGGTGCGCACCAGCCGTACCTCGCCCCCGATGGCCTTGATGCTGGCCGCCATCAATAGGGCATGGTCATCACAATCCCCGGCGAGCAGGTCCAGGCTTTCAGCGGGAGTGGCGAAATACTCGCCCCCCTTGACGTCCGACACATACCGCCATTTCGTGTTGATCTCCTTGAAAATGGAGAAGGCCTGCACCAGCGTGTGCTCGCTCTCCATCACCGACACCTCCGTGAAGTGGGCCGTGGCCATCTGAACAGATGCCTTGCGCACAGCCGGATCGGTCACGTCCACCAAGGACCTCAGCTTGTCCGCATCATGAAAGGGCCTCAGGCGATCGGCGGCCATGGGCACCCCCGAGGCGGTCTCCCGAAGATCGCGCAGGAACTGTGCATAACTGTTGTACACCGTGGACACCGGATAGAGACCGGTGATGGTGGTGAAGGAGATGACCAGCAGACCAAGCATCAGCGCACCGTACATGACATACTGGAAGCGGCGCACCAGCACCACAAAGGCGCCCACCACCGCCACAAAGACCAGCAGTTGGTCGACCCGGAGACCTTCACCCAAAGGAAGGACGATCTCCGGTACGAATGCATCGATGATGATGAACAAGGGCAACCCGAGCAACAAGGCGGTGAGGTAGACGACCACCAAGTGAGCCAGGCGATGCGCGAACGGGTTCTCCCGCTGCCCATCCCCTGCCAACTTCGCATTCCGCTCTTCCATGGTCGATCCGGTGCTCCGGGGCACAAGACCCCGCCATCCTGCACAGTGATACGCGAAGGAAGTGCCAGGGTTCATCACACCCCACCCTGATGTCCTTTCGTTAACACAGTTTAACGGACCGGACAACCCCGCTGAACGCCTTGTCAGGCAAGGGTTCCAGGGGTTATCCACACTTCGCACGGACCTCCGTGGACAGAACGGGGCCGTGCAAACTTGCACCGTCCGGTGTCGCGAATAGTTTTGCCGCCCATGAACGCCCTGCCACGCCCCATCATTGCAGCTGTTTGCACTGTTGTGCTGGCCCTGAGCTCCGCTGCCCAGTCCGACACCTCCTCCTATGGTGGTCCTGAAGGTGCAGACCTCTTCGAGGAGCTCGTGGGTGCCGAAACCTCCGAGGAAGCCACCACGGAGATCGAACGCGCGGCACATGCAGCGGGGATGAACTGGGATGTGAACGACTCGCTATCGTTCATCCCGAGCTACGACATGTATTGCGACTGGAACACGGACGCGATCTTCCTCGGCGGCCGTCCCGATGCCATCCATCATGACACCCTGCGTCTCGTCCTGGGTCATGCGGAATGTGATCACGCCATGCCCTGTGAAGGTCACGTGACCTCCGGTTTCGGTCCGCGGAAAGGACGCATGCACTATGGACTGGACCTCAAGCTGCAGACCGGCGACCCCGTAAAGAGCGCTTTCGCAGGCATGGTGCGCATCTCGAAGTACAATAGCACCTTCGGCAATGTGGTGGTGGTGCGCCATTTCAACGGCCTGGAGACCTTGTACGCCCACCTGAGCGCCCGCAACGTGGTGCCCGGTCAGCACGTGGAGGCGGGCGACCTCCTCGGTCTGGGTGGTAACACGGGCCGGAGCTATGGCAGCCACCTGCACTTCGAGGTCCGTTTTCTCGACCAGCCCATCGACCCTTCGCTCGTATTCGATGTGGAACGCGGCCAGTTGAAAGCGCACACCTTCGACATCCACAAAGGAACATTCGCCAGCATTGCCGCCGCCAAGGCCGCTGCAAGCGCACGCAAATACCATACGGTCCGCCGGGGTGACACCCTCTCGGCCATCGCGCGGCGCTATGGGACCTCTGTGAACACACTGTGCAAAATGAACGGCATGCGCCAGACCAGCGTACTTCAGCTGGGCAAGCGTATCCGGTACAACTAGTGCCGCTCGCTCAGCCTGCGGCTCAGGGAATCCACCAGGTCCTGGTTGTACTGCGGTGAAAGCAGCAGGTCATCTCCATTGCGCAGACGCAACAATACCAGGTCATGCTTGGCATTGGGCAGACGGTCGATCACGTTGCGACCGACCCCCAGGGTATAACTGGTCAACCCGATGTCCACGGTGCAGAACCGCGTGAAAGCTTTCCCCCTGCGCCGCAGTTCACGCCATCCCTTGGTGTGTATCAGTGAACGTTGGTGAATGTATTCCCGGGCCCCGGCACGGTCGATCAGGCTGGCATCGGCGATCTGGCTGAGGGGGATATCCAGCCGTTCCGAGCGTCTGATAAGGCAGAGTTCCACCCCATCGATGCGGTAGGTGCTGCGACCGCTCAAATCGCGGTATAGCGCCACCCCGAGCCCGATCACCAACAGGGAAAGCAGTGTGATCAGCATGGCGAAACGACCGGTGGATGCAGCGACGATGAGACCGATAAGAATGGCAAAGGGGGACATCCACACCACCATGAGCGTGTTGTGCCTTTGTCGCCGTGTCCTGTAGCGTGTCTCACCCATCGCCCCGATCACAAAGCTATTGACCGCCCGGAGCCCTGAGGACCCCACAGGCAGGAAGTAAAAGAGGCGGTCCTAGGGGGACCGCCTCTGAGTACCGAAGGCGGGACTCGAACCCGCACAACCTTTCGGTTACACGCCCCTGAAACGTGCGCGTCTACCAATTCCGCCACTTCGGTAAGTGGAACATTTCCTTTGCAGGGGCCGCAAATATAGCAGATCATCGCAATGCGACCTTTCGCCTGCGAAAAAGTGCGCGCGATCCGCTCTCCAAGCACCGAACAGCGCCCCAAGGAACGCACGAAGCCCCCGCCCCGAATGAACGGGACGAGGGCGACGTGACTCTTCAGACCGACCTTTGAACTACTTGGACACACCCTGTAACGGGAACTCGAAGGGAAGGTTCCAAGACCTCGATCATTTTCCTCCGGACCGACGACAGCACCCGTTCCTCCAGGGTCCGACCGCGAGCACCGGGCTACGGAAAGCACGAAGCCCCCGCCCCGTATGAACGGGACGAGGGCAACGTGACTCTTCAGACCGACCTTTGAACTACTTGGACACGCCCTGTAACGGCGCTACCTTGGAAAAGGTTCCTTCGGCTACCGAACATGTGGAAAAGAGGGGTACCGCCCCCCCCCTCCGGACCAAGGATGCCCCAGCGTAGCACATGCACCAACACCGAGGTCTGCGCCGACCAACCTATGGCGCAGGGGGGCGGACCGCATCCGTGCACGGGGGCATGATCTTGGCGGAAGGGAGACCCTACTCCCTTCATCGCGTTCCCATGGGTACCTGCACGGCCCCTGCGGTCGCACAGCTGGACCAGGGAACCTTTCCCCCACCTTCCCGCGTTCAAGCTTTCGCGTGTTATTCAACTCCATCGATTTCGCCCTTTTCCTGCCGATCGTCTTCCTGCTCTATTGGAAGGTGTTCGGCCGTGACCTGCGCATTCAGAACGCTTTCCTGCTGGCGGCCAGCATCCTGTTCTACGGCTGGTGGGATTGGCGTTTTCTGGGGCTGGTGTTCCTGAGCTCGGTGATCGACTGGTCCGTGGGCATCGCCCTGGACCGAACGGAAGCCCCAGCGCGCCGCAAGTGGCTGCTCGCCGCCAGCATGGTGGCCAACCTGGGCATCCTGGGCGTGTTCAAGTACTACGACTTCTTCATCACCAACTTCAATGAGGCCTTCTCCCTGATGGGCGTTCCCATCGGCATGCGCACACTGGACGTGGTGCTTCCGGTGGGCATCAGTTTCTACACCTTCCAAACGATGAGCTACAGCATCGACGTGTATCGCCGCCAGATCGAGGCGACACGCGATCCGGTCGCTTTCTCCGCTTACGTCCTGTTCTTCCCCCAGCTCGTGGCCGGGCCCATTGAACGGGCCAGTTCCCTGATGCCCCAGTTCAAACGCGAACGGGTCTTCGTCATCGCCGATGCCTGGGACGGACTGCGCCAGATCCTCTGGGGTCTGTTCAAGAAGGTGCTGATCGCGGACACCTGTGCCAAGTATGTGGACCAGATCTACTCCGCCCCCGAACTGATGAGCGGAAGCACCCTGGCGCTGGGTACCGCGCTGTTCGCCTTCCAGATCTACGGCGACTTCAGCGGCTATTCCGACATTGCGATCGGCACGGCTCGACTGTTCGGATTCAAGCTGATGCAGAACTTCGCATATCCCTATTTCTCCCGTGACATGGCGGAGTTCTGGCGCCGTTGGCACATCAGCCTCGGCACCTGGTTCCGCGACTATGTGTACATCCCGCTGGGTGGCAGCCGGGGCGGGAAGTTCTTCCAGGTACGCAATGCCATGATCATCTTCGTGGTGAGCGGCTTCTGGCACGGCGCCTCTTGGAACTTCATGATCTGGGGTTTCCTCAACGGACTTTACTTCCTGCCCCTGATCCTGTCGGAACGCAACCGGCACAACCTGGGCATCGTGGCGGAAGGAAGCCACCTGCCTTCACTGCGCGAGGTCGGTGGCATGACGGGCACCTTCCTTCTGGCCTGCATGGCCTGGGTCTTCTTCCGCGCCAACGACCTGCCCGACGCTCTATCGGTGTATGAAGGGATCTTCTCCCAAAGCCTGTTCACCGTGCCGGACAAGCTGTTCTCCAAGGAAATGAAGGTGGTGTTCCTCTGCCTGGCGGTGCTGTTCACCCTGGAGTGGGTGGCCCGTGGAAGACAGCATGGTCTTCAACTGGATGGCCTCGCCCCACGATGGCTGCGCCGGACCATCTACTACGGGGTGGTGGCACTGATCATCGCCTACGCCCCGATCACCACGGCATCGTTCATCTATTTCCAGTTCTGATGGTGCTGCGCTTCCTCCGCCAAAGTGCGCTCAGGGCGCTGCCCATCGTGATCGGTGTGGCGCTTTACGTGGCATGGGGATGGGACACCTTCCCGGCGCCGCCCATCACCTCCAACATCTCGGTGAACGAGAAGGTGCACCGGGTGGCGCTCAGCGGGCAGCGCAACGTGGACGTGCTGGCGCTGGGATCCTCGATGACCTTGAACAACCTGGCATCGGGCCCGGTGGTGGAGCACTTCGGGACCACCCATTACGTGAACGCCGGGGCCTGGGGGATCGGCGCGCTGGCGGTCAGCCGGATGGCACCTCCGCTGGTGCGCCATCTGCGCCCACGCCAGGTGATCATGGTGAGCAACCTGGTGGACTTCACACCCGTATCGACCATGACGGACAAGTATACGGCCGCGATCGCGGAACACCTCCGTTCACCCGGTGGCATCGGACCCTACCTCACCCATTGGAACGCGCCCTACTACCTGCGCCAGATGAGTGCGAACCGCATCCGTTTCCACGACGCGGCCAACTATGAGTACCTGGGCTTCGATGCCTATGGCGGTGCAGCGCTCAGCGTGCCCGACCAGAGCATCCATCCCGGTCGCTATAACGAGCCGATCCCCGCTGCCGAGGAGATCGATGAGGACCGCTACAAGGCCTTCCAGGACCTCGCTCGCTTCCTCCGCTCCGAACAGGTGGAGTTCCTGGTGATCTGCTCACCGCACCGTGATGGCCTGCGCACTTCCGAAGGGGAAGCGGTCGCACAAGCCCACGTGGCGCGCCTTGGCAGCATTCTGCTGCCCTTGGGGCACCGTCTGGTGGATGCCCACGTCCGCCAGTGGCCGGACAGCCTGTTCTGCGATGCGGACCACTTCGACCGGGAAGGCGCCGAGCTGTTCACCCGCTGGAGCCTGGAGCAGGACCAGTGATGGGCCGCCAACCGAGCAGTTCGTCCGTGCACATGCGTTGAGCCGCTGCCAGGCAAGCAGAACCCCCACCCGGCGCCGGCCAAGTGGGGGTTCTGCTTGTTGGGACCTTGCGCGACCCGGTGCCGAGCGGCACGGAAGCACTGCGCCTGCCCGCCTCAGTTCACATCCGGCAGGTGGCTGTAAAGCTTGCCATAGCGGAGCATCTGACCGATGAAGTCGGTGGGATAGCTCAGCGTCACGTCAGTGATGTTCCCCTGCGCATCGGTCACGGCCTGCATCTCGGGCTGAACGAATCCGGAATACGGCGCCGTTCTGATCTTCTCCGAACGCTTGAGCACTTCGGCATGCAACGCCTGATCCACCTTTACGCCGTAGTTCTCCACCAAGGCCTTGCCGGCCTCGTAGTCGCCCTGGCTCTTGATGCGTTGGGTCTCGCGCAGCAGATCGCCGAAGAGCGTGCGCAGCTTCTCGTAGTCGCGGATATCGTAGTAGGTCTCGCCGTTGCGCGTCACCTTCACGATCACGCTGTCCGCCATACCCTTCTCATACACCCAGGCGCTCACCCACATCCGGTTGCGCATGTGGGCCTCCTCCACATCCTTGCCCAATTTGATGCGACGCAACTGCGCGAGGAGACCGTTGCGGATGTAGCCATCGTACTCAGCCCTGCCCACTTCGAGGCTCGGCATCACGCCCAGTTCCACCAGCTTGGGGTCCATGATGAAGTACAGGGCCACCAGGTCGGCGCGGCCTTCTTCCAGGGTGCTGGCGTAGGTCTTCAGCGTGACATCGGTACCGGCGATACCGGGTTCCAGCTTGCCCGATGCATGGCCCACCACCTCGTGCAGGGCCGTGTGCAGCTTGCCGGCCAGGCTGCTGTGCAGCTTGGCGCGTTCGATCTCCTCGGCATCGTGGCAGAACACCTCGAGGCTGCTCTGGCCGCTGCTCTTTTCGTAGGCCTCGCTGATGTTGCCCAAGCTCACGCTCTTGCTGCCGTGTTCCGCCCGGATCCAATCGGCATTGGGCAGGTTCACGCCCACCGGGGTGCTTGGCGCTGCATCACCGGCCTCGCCCACGGTGTTGATGAAGCGGTAGGTGATGCCCACCACGTTCTCTTTCTTGTGCTCGGGCAACAGGGGGGAATTGTCCTCGAACCACTGGGCGTTCTCCATGATCATGGCCATGTTCCTGCTGGCCTCCGGATCGTTCACCTCCACGATGGCCTCGTAGCTGCCGCGCTTGCCGATGGGGTCGTTGTACACCTCCACGAACCCAAGGATGTAATCCACGGTGCTCGCGGTGTCCTTCACCCAGGCCACGTTGAAGTCGTCCCAGGTCTTCAGGTCTCCGGTGCGGTAGTATGCGATCAACAGTTCCAAGGCCGCCTTCTGCTGGGGGTTCTCAGCCACGGACACGGCCTTCTCCAGCCACATCACGCTCTCGGCAAGCGCTGTACCGTAGAGTCCATCCACCTTGTAGACCTGCTCCATCAGCTGGCCGTCCTTGCCGCGCACCAGGCGACTGTTGATGCCGTAGCTCAGTGGCCGCGGATCACCCTTCTTCTCCATGGCGGCGTAGAACAGTTCCACCTCCTTCATGTTGATGTCATCGCCATAAAAGTTCACAGCGCTGGCAAGGATGGGGTCCTTCGTGGCATCGAGGCTCACCTTCTTCGCATCCACCGTGGGATCGAAGATGGCCGCGAGGACCTCGGGCGCGAGGGTGGCACCGCTCTCCTTCAACAGCCCTTCGAAGTAGGTCTGCGAAAAGGCGGGAGCGTGCTTGTCGTTGCTGTAGTGGTGGTGGATGCCATTGCTGAAGAACACCTGCTTGGCATAGACCAGGAAGTTGTCCCAGTCGGCACCCGTGCGCTGCACCTTGTCGTTGGCCAGGATGGCCTCCAGCGCGCGGCGGATCTTCAGGTTGTGGCGGTAGTTCTGGTCCCACATGATGTCACGACCGGCAAGGCCGGCCATGTTCAGGTAGTAGCACAGTTGCTTCTGCTGCAGGCTCAGTTGGTCCCATCCGGGGACCTGGTAGCGCAGAACACGCACATCGGCGAACTGGTCCACCTCCCACTGGAAGGTATCGACCACGGCCGTGGTGTCGTTGGCGGGTGCCTTGCCGCCATCGGCATGGTCGCCGCAGGCCACGAACAGTGGCGCTGCCAGCAGTGCAAGAGCTATGGATCGCATGGGAACGTTGAAGGGGTTATCCGGCGAAGGTAAAGGTCCTTCCGATCGGACTTCCCTGAGCGGCACCATGTCCGGTCGGCAGGCCGCAGGGCCGGAAAGCGGGGCTCAGGGACGGCGCACGGGCTGCAGGGCCATGTTGGCCTTGGCCTCCTGTACCATGCGCTTCATGCGGTGGTAGGCCGCCAGCTGCTTGTTGTAGCGCTTCAGGTCCGAAGGGTCCAGTTGCTCCACATGCAGCAGGTCCATCTTGTCGGCCAGGTCGTGCAGCTTCACCCTGATCGCGAGGTTGTCCTCCATCACCCGGTCGATGTACTGCTCGTAGGTCTCCTCCGGGATCCGGGTGATGTGCACCATGCCCTTGAGTATGCGGGGCGAAAAGCCCTTCTTCTCCAGGTCGGCCATGGTGAGGCTGGAACGCTCCAGCACATCATGAAGGGCACCGAGCACCTGCTCATCGAAGTCATGGCCCCGCATCATCACGCGCATCACATGCAGGATGTACGGCTTCCCGAAACGGTCCACCTGGCCTTTGTGGACCTTGGCGGCCAGTCGGATGGCGGTCTCCAACAGGTGGTCCATCGGAAGGGGTTGCAGGTCGATCACTTGTTCAGCTGAATGCGGAGATCGAGGGCGTGCTGGTCCTTGGCGATGACGCCCCAATCGGTGTCCAGCTTCACCTCACGCGCGCTCACTTCCTCCTTGTTCACTCCCTCGGCGGACGTGGTGGTGCCGATATCGTCCGCGAACTTGAAGGAGTACTTGTACTTCATGGTGCCCAACAGCATGCCCATGTCCATGCCCTCCTCCCCTTCCTCGCTGCTCCCCGCCTCGCCCATGCTCGCGCCCAGCTCATTGGCAAAGCGGTTGCTGGTGCGCACCAGGGTGTTGCCGTCCCAGGCAAAGAAAGTGTGCTTCACACCCGTGCTGTCCGGCATCAGGGTGTTCAGCCCTTCATTCAGGGCGTTCAGGTCCTTGAAGGCGAAGGTGATGCTGCGGATCCATTCCTTCTTTGTGGAGACCTTCACCTTGCTGATGCCGGGAATGGCCTTCAGTGCCTTGGCCTCCTCCTCCAGCTCCATCATCTCGGGCTTCTCCGAGCCATCGGTCTCGCCGGCAGCCTCGCTCATGCCCTCCAGGCTCTTCATCATCTCACCCATCTCGCTGAGGTCCACCACGTAGGTCATGGTGCCGCTGCCATCCCGCTTGAAGGTGTACTGCTCTTCGATGGTGAGGCAGCCGGTGAACAAGACCAGCAGGAAGAAAAGAGGGATGATCTTGATGTGCATATCGTGGCAAATCTAATCACCACCGCCCCAGGGTGAGCAGGCATTGCGGTATCGGGCCTGAACGCAGCGGGGCCGCCTCGTGAGAGACGGCCCCGCCACATGTCATACAGCCAGCGGTGTCTACCGGACCACCGGTAGCTTGAAGGTCCTGTTCAGCTCACCGGTCTCCACCGTGAGGAAGTACACCCCGGGAAGAATATCTCCCACCGGAACTGTCAGCTGTTCGGAAACAACGCGGTGTTCCATGGAATGGCACAGCTTGCCGGAGGCATCATGCACCCGGATATTGGCTGCGCCGTGCGTGCCCGCGAACCGGATCACGAAGCTGCCCGCCGCCACCGTGGCGGAGATGCCTTCCGTGGCCGCAGCCTCAGCCATCGCCGTGGTCAGTTCCACGTTTACCGAAGTGGTCGCCACTGAGG
Organism: Chryseobacterium gleum; assembly: GCA_945872795.1. Lineage (GTDB taxonomy): Bacteria > Bacteroidota > Bacteroidia > Flavobacteriales_F > PHOS-HE28 > PHOS-HE28. The sequence continues at coordinate 35,808 of CAMCAZ010000022.1, read as the reverse complement.
CGCAAGGGCCACTGCCCACCGACTGTGTCACGGTGTAGATGCCGGCCTGCAGGTAAGCATGGACCGGATCGGTGATCGTGCTGGTGCTGCCATCGCCGAAGGACCACAGATGAGCCCCGGCATTCGTCGCCGTGCTGATGAACTGGATGGACGAACCCACCGAAACAAAGGATTCAACCGGCCCAATACCAGCCACGGGACCATTGAGGCTGCCCACGATGACCTCCACGGCCGTCTCACAACCGTTCATATCGGTGACCGTTGCCGTGTAGGTGCCCGGAGCCACGGTGATGACAGGCTCCTGTGAACCCGTGGACCACGCGACCTCATAGGGGGCCACACCGCCGGCAACCAACACCGAGGCCTGCCCATCAGCTGCCGCCTGGCAACTGGCCGGAACCGTCTGCTGGTCAATGACCAGTGCAGCGGGACCGGGGATGTTGAAGGATGCCTGTTCCGTGCAACCCTGTGCATCGGTCAGCAGCAGTTCGTAGCTGCCCGCCGCACCCACGATCAGTGGGTCCTGTGCACCGGTGCTCCAGGCAAACTGCAAGGGCTGCGTGCCACCCGTCACACCCACACCGATCGTACCATCGGCAAGTCCATTGCAGCTCACCGGGGTGATCGTCGCCTGCAGAGCAATGGCCGCAGGAGCCGGGATATAGTGCTCCTCATCCAGTGAACAGCCGTTGGCATCGGTGATGGTCAACTGGTACACATCAGAACCACCCACGAGCACGGGGCCCACAGTGCCGTTCGACCAGAGCAACTCGTGGGGTGCAACACCTCCCGATACGCTCACACTGACCACGCCGTCGGCATTGTCCGGGCAGCTTACCTGTGTGATCGCAGCCTGGGCCTCGATGGCCGCAGGGGCCACCACCGTGACAAGCGTCTGGCTTGTGCAGCCATTGGCATCGGTGACCAGCACGCTATGCTGACCGGCACCAACGGTCACACTGTCCAATGCACTGCCATCGGACCATCCGTAGGAATAGGGTTCCACACCGCCGAGCACATCCACGGCGATGGCTCCATCCGTGGCATCGGCACAACGCGGTGCACGCACCTCGGTGAGCAGCTCAAGCACAGGGGGCTGATCAATGGAGAAGGAACCCACAATGATGGGGCATTCGCCACCCGTGGCCACGCTCACGTTGTAATTGCCGGCCACCAATCCGGTGATCGAAGCGACGCCGTCAACCATCTGCTGCTCAAGCAACACCTGGTTGTTGGCCGTCATCCAGATCACTTCCTCGCTGGTGCCGCCGGGCAGCAATACCTGGGCCTCACCGTTCGCCAGGCCGTGGCAGGTGGCATCCACCAGGGTGCGGCTCACTGGGGCCGAAACGTGCAGCCTGAACCGTTCGGTCAATACTCCGGCGGTGGCGGGCAATGCAAAGGAGTAGCTGGCACCATCGACGAGAGGCGTCCTGACACCCGTCACCAGGTCTTCCAGCACCACACAACTCATGCCTGCAAGCATCTCCAACTGCGATACGGAGATCGAGTAGGTGCCGGCAGCTCCGCCGCGCACCAGTACAGGAACGGAAATGGCCTCGTTCGTAGCAGCCTGTACATCGATCGAAAGGAATCGACCGGCGCTGTCGCGCGTGGCAATGCCGGGGGCGCCGCTATGGCCGAACGCCAGCTTCTCGGAGTCCTCGAGATCAGACCCGAACACCACCACGACCTCATCATTGAAGGTCCCGCTAAGGCCCCTCAGCTGCAGACGCACCATGGCCAGCTGGGCCTGCTCTGAACCGCCGAACGCGCCACCGGTCTGGTTCGCCACCTTGGCATTTTCGCCCACTGTGACCGTGACATCGGGGCCCACAGCCTTCAGCCAGAAACCCTGGGCGCTCTGCAGAATACCGTTGGCCCCGTTCGTGCCAATTCCCAGTGCACCGTTCCAAACACCCGAGTTACCGTTGGCCGGGTTGTAGATGTAATAGTTGTTCAGAACACCTGCACCACGGGTGATGCCCGAGAAAAGGATCGGACTCGGGAGCGGATTGGAAACCATGTTCCAGCCATCAGCGCCAATGGTGCCCGAATTGGTATAGGTCATCGGAAGGGTGATGGGGGAAGTGGCGATCACCGGAGGGCCGGTCACATCCACCACGAAGGGCTGCGTGCCACTATTCGAATCGCCGCTCCAGTTGGCATAGCCGCGACCGACCTGAAGGGTCTCGGACACATTCACCACGCCCACCAGGCCGGCGTTGAGGTCGCTGCTCGACACGGTCTCGTCGTACTTGCGCACGCTGGGCCACAGCTGGCCGCCGCTGTAGAAGTTGGGGTAGTGCGAACCGGGGAAGCCCGCCATGAAGAAATCGTCCTTCCAGTCATTGACGGTTGCACCCACGACCGGTGAGCCCAACAAACGCCAATTGGTGGCACCACCCGGAATGAAGCGCTCGGACTTCATGTTGCCCGAATACGAGGCCCCTGCTGCCACTGGCCCAAGGCGACCCGTTCCGTTGGCCGTGCTACGCAGGGTGACGCTCGCAGCCGCAGCGTTGAAGTTGCCATCGGCCAGTTGCAAGGTGCCAAGCACATTGAACGCCCCGATGGCTGTCACGCCCTGCGGGCAGGAGATGGTCAGGTTGGTGATGTTCAGCACACCTGTGGTACGCGTGAGGGTGGTGGCGGACTGGCCATCCAGCGATAGCACGCCGTCGCCGGTCACATCACCGTCGAGCACCACGGTACTGCCTGTAGCGGAAAGCAGCACTTCGCTCACAGGGAACGACAGGGTGGCACCGCTTTGTACGGTGAGGTTGCTCACGAGCTGCTGGCCGGACACTGTAATGGCAGTGCCGGAAACGACCATCATATCATGTCCCACGGGATACACCCCTGCAGGTGGGCCGCCCTGGGTGAAGCTCCAGATGTTGCCGTCCGTGAAGTTGCCGGTGCCGATGGAGTACAGCATGATCGGTGTTCCCGCACAGACACAGGAGGCGTTGACCACATCGTTCCCGGTGGCCGCATTGCCATCATCGCAGGACATGCCGGGCTCTGGATTGCCGCAGCCGCAGTTGCCCGGGGCCGCTTTGCTGGCATCGTTGGGGCAGCCATCGGTGTTGTTGCCCACATAGCCGTTGGGCTGCGTGCAGGCCTGCTGGGTCACGGCAGGGTCGCCGAAGCCGTCACCGTCCGCATCGGCATACCAGGTGGTGGCCGCGTTGATGGTGATGCTCGCCGTGGTCTGGAATTGGGCGCAGGCTCCGGATGCTGCCACCGTGTAGGTCACCGTGTAGGTGCCCGGGGTGCTGGTGCCCAAGGTCACCAAGCCGGTGCCGCTATTGATCGATAGACCGGCCGGGGAGGCGGTGTACGCACCGCCGCTGGTGCCCGTGCTGGTCACGCTGGCCGTGGCACCCGTGCTGCAGAAAGGCGAACCCGCATAGCTGATGGTGGCGCTGGGGGGTGTGGTGCACAGGCTGCTGGCGCAGATGTTGAAGGCCCCGGCAGCACCCGGGTTGGACCACACACGGATCCGGTAGGTGGTGTTGGGCGAAACGTTGATGGGTCCCTGGTTGCCGTTGATCGGCGTGTAGCAGCCTACCTCTGTTGCCACGGTGCCGCAGGTGACCGCACTGTAGAGGGCCGCCTCGTGGGTGCCGCTGGTGCTGGCGATGCGCAATTGCATCTGGGCCGTGCTCGCGTTGGTGGTGACGCTGTACCACACGTCGTTGATCACACCGAAGGCGTCGCAGGTGGGTGTCTGGTTGGGACCGGCCGTGGCGGATACCGTGGTGCCGGCGGTCTGGTTGGCGGGGCAGTTGCCGCTGGTCTGGAAGGCCAGCGAGGCTGGATCCACGCACATGTCATTGGCCGGCGGAGCGGGGCATGCGGCAGCCTGGTAGATGCAGAGGTTGCAGGTGGAGCCGGCACCGCCCGCGGCGTAGGTCCACAGGCGCACATAGTAGGTTTGCCCGGCGGTGTACTGGAACTGGCACAGCTCGATCTGTGGCATGTAGGCATTGGCATCGTCATTGCAGGCCAGCTTGCTGCCGCTGCAACCATCCCAAAGCTCCATTATCCAATCGTTGTTGCTGCCCGCGGTGGTGGTGATCACCAGCTTGCTGCCGCCGCTGGGTGCCACGAACTTCACCCAGCGATCGTCGTCAGGGGTGTTGCCGGTGCTGTTGGAGCAGTTGCCCACCGGGCCGTTCTGCGCAGAGCCACTGGGGACGCTGGTGTAGCTGCAGGCGGCCAGGCTTGCGGCCACCGGGATGGTCGTTGCGGAATTGCAATCCTCGCCCACACAACTGGGTGTGGTATTCTCGGTGACAACTACGGGTGTGCTGAAGGCTTGCAAGCCACCGTTGGAGCAGGTGGTGCGGATGCGGAAGCTCGTGGTCGCACTGATGCTCACCGTGGCTGTTGCGTTGGTGGCTGAGGCAATATTGTCCCAAGTGCTTCCACCGTTCGTGGACCTCTGCCATTGGTAGGAGATGCCCGTACTGACGCTCAGTCCGCTCGCGCTCAGGTTGAAGTTGATACCGGCGCACGGGCTGGCCGCGGAAGAGGCCGCGGTGCCTGCCGCAGGGGTGCCGGAGCATGCGCTCGGTGCTTGCACGATCACGGAGTAGTCCTCGGTCTCGCTGTAGCTCTGGTTTCCACATGCGGTGGGTGCGGTATTGTATGTTGCACGTACGCGCATCCGGGTGGTGCCGACAACGGCCGTTGCTGGTACGGCAATGCTGACCGGTGACAATGAGGTGGAGCCATCGGTAACGTTGGTCGCCGCGCCCAGGTTGTATTCTTCATTGGCATCAAAGACCAGGTTCTGGTTCCAGTCGATCCAGGCCTTGGTATTCACCGTGTAATTGCCCGCCGTATTGACGCGGGCCGAGAGGGTATAGCTTGTGCCGGTCACGACCGTGGTGGAAGTGGAAAGGAAATCGGTGTACGCAGGGGTGCCGGTGGAGCTGCTGGAGATCGTGTTGAAGGACACGTTCGTCAGTCCGGTGGCATCGTCCATTGTGGCGGTAGGTATGCAATAGGCGGCGTAGGTGATCACCACCTGACCAGTACCACCTGCGCCACCGGTGCGAGAATCGGTATTGGCTGAACGCACCCCGCCCCCGCCTCCGCCAGGTGAACTGCCCGCAGATCCATTGCCGTTCGAAAAAGTGCGGCCATTCCCACCGCTACCACCTCCCGTGGGTGCGGAGGCACCAGTCGAAGAGGTGGCGGTAACCCCGTTTGCGGCAGTACCGGCAGAGGACCCGCCTCCCCCTCCATTATTGCCGTTGGAACCATTTGCACCGTTGCCACCGGAGAATTTCACATCTCCCACCGAACTGCTGGCGGAACCACCAGAGGCGCCGGTGGCACTGTTCGAGCCTACAGAATTGCCTCCCTTGGCCATTACGGTGCTCGCATTGATGAAATGCGAATCACCACCTGCGGAGGTGCTTGTACTGCCTGCACCAACGCTCACCGCATAGTTGGTGCCCGGCACGACGGTCAGTATCTTGCGAGCATACGCGCCGCCACCGCCACCGCCGGTCTCCGTTCCATTATTGGAAGTAGAGCCCCCTCGTCCACCACCGCCCCAACATTCAACGGTGACCTGGGTAACCCCGGGCGGCGCTGTCCATGTAGCGTTGGAGGAATAGGTCTGGCTCACCTGTGCGGTTGCCCCACCAACAAGGCCTATGAACAGCATGCTCATCCATGCCATGGCCGTTCGCTGGGCCCGGTCCAGGATACACCTCCATTGTTCAATGGGGCGTATCCCAGCAGTGGGACCCGAATAACTGTGTGTTCCTTTCCGCTGCATAGCTGGGTCGTTATTGGTTGATCGACTGGTGTTTCAAGATGCTGTTCTTATCGACTGGTCGACAAATGCAGGGCTTTGGCCCGAAATATTTGTCGATCCGTCGATTTTTGTCAAGTGCCCGCATGAACTCGGTCCGCATCCGGTGGGGAGAGGGGCGCGGGTTGCCTGTAGGGGGCAGCTGTGGGAGGTTGGTTGTCAAACACACGTTGTACTACGCCCCGGAATGGCCGGGAACGGTGCCGTGTTACGCAGCCCACTGTGCGGGGGTTACACGGTCACCTCGTCAACCTTTCGCGGTGGACCTTGGAAAGGAGAGCACGGCCAGGTGCTGGTCCTTGCCGGGTCGCTACGGCACGGCCGGCCATCACTGCCGCCTCGCAGAACACCAATTCGACACTTACTACCAGCCGATCTGGGTGCCCTCTTTCCGGATGACTTCTTCGCCGAACAGGTTCCGTAGGCCCCGCTACGCAGCCTGTTCCGCGTATCGCCCTCCGAAAAGATCGCCGCGCACCTCTTGGCCGGTCTTGAGTGTCGAACCATTGGTGTCCGGGGAAAACTGTGCAACGCTTTGAACTGCTGATCTATCAAGCACTAGCAAAAGTCATGATCCAAGGGGCTCACGTACTCCACGGCTTACCTAACACCGGCTGCGACCCCTCCGGGGTCGGAAATGCAACGCACCGTTCAACGCCCTTCGGGCTATATGCTGTGACCCCTCCGGGGTCAAAACCCGCTGCCCTGTTGGGATGACCCCGGAGGGCCCGCCTCCCGGAGGGCAGGGTCACAGCATGTTGTTCTGGTATCTATGGCGGAATCACGACCCCGGAGGGCCCGCTGTAGGTGCGAACAACATGCTGTGCCCCCTACGGTGTCATCCCAACAGGGCCGCGGATGGGATCTCACCCTTCGGCCAGTGCTTCGACACGATGGACACCGTGGCGTCGCTGAAGGCCCACACAGCGCGAAGCCGCATGTTCGCGCGGAATTTCGGGCAGTGCAAACGGCTGGGCGGGGGCGCAGGGGTTGCGCATCAAGGGATGGCGTTGAACGCCCGTGGGTCAGTGCAGCACCGGAATACGGATCACACGCTGCCCATCATGCTCATGCACCCGGACGAAATAGACACCATTGACCAGATCGTGGAGCGGCATCAAGGCAACGGGCGTAAGCGGGCTGCTGCGGATGGTTCGCACGCGCTGTCCGCTGGCACTGATCAGCTCGATGTCGATATCCGATGCCTGCCGGGAGGCATGGTGGATATTCAACATCCCCCCCACGCACCAGGCCCGAAGGCCATTATCCAAGCCACCCTCGGCGATACCGGTGCTCAGTTCCACCTGGATATCCCTGGATGAAGTATCGGAGCAGATGCCATCATCCACCGTGAGCAACACCGTATAGGTACCCGGCATTGGATAGGTGTGTTCAACCACCATACCCATGGCCGTGGACCCATCGCCCATGTCCCAATAGTAGCTTGCATCGTCGGCGGGGAGGGCCTGCATGATGCAGGAGAAACCCGCAATGACAGGTTCGAGAGGTGGCACAATGGCAGCGGAGGGCAGCGCGCCGCCCATGATGTTCAGCCCCCCGCTTGACCATACGCAGTTATTGGCATCGGTCACCGTAAGGGTGTACTCACCCGGCCCGGCGGTAAGGTCTTCAGCGGTGGAATTATTGCTCCAGAGATACTGGTAGGGAGCACTACCACCGTAGACCTGTACATTGACGAAACCGTCGTTGGTATTCTGGCAACTGGCGCCATCCACGGAGAGTATCATGGCATCCAGAGCCACCAGGGGCTGATCAATGGTGAAGCTGGCCATCAGGTTGGCACACGCACTGCCTATTGCGACCATCACCTGGTATTCACCGCCCGGCAATCCGCCCAGCGCGCATTGTCCCGTCATGGCCGCTTGTTCAAGGATGACCTGTCCTCCGGCGGTCATCCAGGTGACACCAGCACTTGTTTCGCCAAGTTCCAAGGTGGCCAGGCCGTTTGCCATACCGGTGCAGGTCACGTGTTGCACCATCAGGGGAATGGGGGCCGAGGCGTGCAGCCTGAACCGGGGAATGGCGGGGTCGTCATCCGCGTTCATGGAGAAGGTGTAACCGCTGCCATTGGTGAGCGGCGTGACGGTTCCGGTCTGAATATCCTCGAGGGTGAGACAGCTCAGGTTGTTCATTCCGCTGATGGTGGGGGTGATGGTATGATCACCGGTCACCCCTGCGTTCACCACGAGCGGAATGATGATGTCGGCATCGTACTGGCCGTAGAAGTCGATGGAGATGTTCACCCCATCACTGCTGCGCGTTGCGATCTGCGGGGCCTGGGGATGGGCGAAGACGAACTGTTGGGCATCCATGAAGGGGTCGAACAGGGGTGTGCCTTGATCGAACACCACCACGGTCTCATCAGAGAACGAGTTCATCGCGTTGGTGATGGACAGGCGAAGTATGGGAAGCTCGCGCGCATCGGAACCCTCCTGCCTCCCCTGCCCCATGCCCGCATGGCCCGCACTGCTCAGCGCACCGCTACCCACGCCGTTCGTCCAGGCCGCATTATTGCCCGTCGCGGCATCGAAAGTCCACCGGCGCCCCTCATCCATGGGCTGTTGTGCTGCCGCAAGGATCGAGAAGCAAAGGCCCAGGAACAACAGGGCTGCTTTAGGGTATTGGTCTGCTGCAAGGGTTGCAGCAGCGTACCGGGGGAGTATGGCTGGTCTCATCGTCAGGCAGGATCTATGCTACCCTTTTATCGAAGACCGGTCGCCAAATGTTACAGTGCCGGCAGGCCGTCGGCGCCTATCCACTGCCCCACATGAAAAGCCTTGCCATTGGTCGGGAATGCGCAGGACGTTGTGGGATGCTTAGCGCATCACGCGCAGGTTGCAGGGCTGCCCGAAACGGTCGGCCTGTCCCATGTGACACGTCCTGGAATGGGTGTACGTAACCCTTTGCCCATGATCAGGAAGTAGCAGAGGACCCCAAGCGGTCAACGCACCAGTGGCACACGCAGGGTACGCTGCGCACCGGCATGCGTCACGCGCACGAACCACAGGCCGTCCGAGAGGCCAGCGGCAGGCAGGCGCACACTGCCTTCCCCCGCCGTGCTGTTGAAGGTGCGGTGCAAGCGACCATTGGCATCCAGCAGTTCAACGTGAAACGGTCCGTCCAGGTCATGCTCCAGCATGATGTACTCCGCGGTGGCCCAGGCGTTCAGCGCAGCACCTTCGTTCAAGGAGGTGAGCCCCACGTTCTGCTCCACGGCCACCTCGGTGCTGGCGGTATCCCCGCACTCCCCGTAGGTCACCACGAGGGTTACGGCATACACGCCGGGCAGTGCGTAGGTGTGCACCGGAGCCTCTTCGCTGCTCACCGTGCCATCGCCGAAGTCCCAGGACAAACCATCGGCCAGTGCACTGGTGCTCACGAAACTCACCGGGGTGTTGACGAGCACACTGGACTCCGCTGCGATGCCGGCCACAGGGCCCTCACCCGCGCCGATGACCACATCGGTCAGTAACATGGAGCAGCCACGCGCATCGCCCACCTCCACCGCGTAGGTGCCGGGACCGGCCACCAGAATGGGACCCGTGGCGCCGGTGGACCATAGTTGGTAGTAGGGTGCCTCGCCCCCGCTCGTCGCGAACTCCACCACACCATCGGTGCTATTGGGACAGGAAGCCGGGATCTCGCCGACCAGGTCCACCTGCAGCACCTCCGGCTCCGTGACGGTGAATCCATCGAGCAGCATGCCGCAGCCCCCGGGCATGGCGAACTCCACGATGTAGTCGCCGGCGGACAGGCCAGACAACACCACTTCGCCAGTGACACCGGAAAGGGTCTGCAGCGCGTAACCTTCCATGGCCCAGCTGAGGTCCACCGGCTCCGTGCCCACATCAACACGGGCACTGGCATCGGCAGCCCCATTACAGGTGATGTCCAGCACGCGGACGGCGAGCGGAGTGGAGGCGTGCAACAGCAGGCGGGGAGCCGTTGGGTCATCATCAGCCTGCATCTCGAAGCTGTAGCTCATGCCATGGCCGAAGGGCACGATGGCACCGGTGGCCAGGTCCTCGATGCGCAGGCAGCTGAGGGGGTGCACCCCGCTCATCTCGCCGGTGACGGTGTACGTACCCGTGATGGCAGCGTTCAGCAGCACGGGAATGGTGATGGAGGTGGCATAGGTTCCGAAGAAGTCGATGGCCAGGTTCACACCGTCCACGCTCCTGACGGCGATCTGCGGCGCCTGGGGGTGGGCGAAGACGAACTTCGGTGCGTCCTGTATGTCAAAGGCCGGGGTACCATCAGCAAAGACAAGGGTCGTCTGATCGAAGAATGTATTGACCGTACTGGTGAGGTGCATCCTCAGTACGGGCGGCTCCCCATCGCGCTCATCGCCGCCGCCCTCTCCAAGGGGAGCGAACACCGGGCTCGCAGAAGCCAGGCTGAAGGACAGTAGGAGGACCAGCGCCAGCAAGGTGTGTGGGCGCTTGGTGCAGGGCATCCGGAAGGGCACGTGTTGATGCATGTGATGGGGGTCGGTGCTGATCGACCGGTCCCTTAATCGCAGAACGGCCCCGGATGGTTGCCCCGGCCGTGCAGCCCGCTGTGAAAAACGAAGCCCCGCCGGGATCCGGCGGGGCTTCGAGCCTCGTAGCGTGGGGCCTGCCTCAGCGCATCAGCGGCACACGCACGGTATGCTGCTCGCCCGCATGGGTGATGCGCACGAACCAGATCCCGGCGGCCAGGTCGTTGCCCTGCAGTACGATCACACCCGGACCGGACGTGCTGCCCTGGCTGTGCTCCAGACGCCCGGTGGCATCCAGCAGTTCCACCTGTACCGCACCGTTGAAGGCGTGCTCCACCATGATGTGGTCCACCGTGGCCCAGGCGCGCACGCCCGCACCGGAGGTGAGCGACCCGACACCGACGTTCTGCTCCACGCTGACCTCGAAGGTGGCTACATCGCTGCACCCGCCGTAGGTGACCACAAGGGTCACGGTATACACACCGGGCAGGGAGTAGACGTGCACCGGTGCGGCTTCCGTGCTGGTGGCGCCATCGCCGAAGTCCCACGCCCAGCCGTCGGCCAAGGCACTGGTGCTCACGAAGGCGACAGGGGCGTTCACCACCGTCAGCTCATCCGTAGTGATGCCGGCCACAGGTCCCGCGCCGGAAGCGATCTCGAGCGGGGTGCTCATCCATTCGCAGCCGTTGGCATCGGTCACCACCAGGGTGTACGTGCCGGGACCGGCGACCAGGTCCTCGGTGTCGGCACCGTTGCTCCAGCTGTAATCGTAGGGCGCGGTTCCGCCCAGCACCAGCATGTCCAGGGTACCATCATCGGTGTTGGGGCACGAGCTGCTGCCCATGGCCTCCACGGCGGCCTCCAGCACGAAGGGTGCCGTGATGCCGAAGTCGCTCACGAGCTCACCGCATACCTCGCCACTGTTGACCCGCACGGTGTAGCTGCCAACTCCGATACCCCCGAAGGTGGCTGTACCAGCGGATATGCCGTTCTGCTGCAACAGCACGTTGCCGAAGGCGTCCGTCCAGGTGATGTCCACGGGACCGGCAGGTACGTTCACCGTGGCCTGGCCGTTGTTCACTCCACCGCAGGTGGCATCCAACACATCCAGCGTCATGGGCACGCTGCCACGGATGATGAAGCGCTGCACCGGCTCGGTCGTAGCCTCGAGTGCGAACGTGTAGGTGGCACCGTCGGCGATCGGGGTGATGCTGCCGGTGACAAGGTCCTCCAGGGAGAGGCAGCCGAGGCTGGTGATGCCGTTGAGGCCCACCGCGATGGTGTACATGCCTGTGACGCCCGCCTTCACGGTCACCGGGATGGTGAGGGCATCCACGTAGGCACCGTGGAAGTCGATGGCCAGATCGCGACCATCGCTGGACAGGGTGGCCAGCTGGGGTGCCTGCGGGTGCGCGTACACCAGCTTCGTCGCATCGATCTCATCGAACGCGGGGGTGCCCTGCTCGAAGATCACCATGCTCTCGTCACGGAAGGTGTTCTGATCACCGCTGATGTTCAGGCGCAGCATCGGGAAGGTCGGCTCCTGATCGCCACCGCCGAAGACGCCGCCCGTGGGTGCGAGCACCTTGGCGGACTCGCTCACCGTGGTGGTCACCGCGGCGCCGTTGGTGCGCATCCAGAAGCCCTGGCTGCTTTGGATGGTACCGTTGGCACCACCTTGTCCGATGCCGTTGGTCCACGCAATGTTGTTACCGGCGGCCGGATCGAAGATGTAGTACTGGTTGAGCACGTTGGCCCCGCGGCTGATGGCGCTGAAGCTGATGGGGCTTGCCAGCGGGTTGCTCACCAGGTTCCAGCCATCGGCCAGGGGCGCGCTGTTGTTCGTGTACGTCAACGGCAGGGTGATGGGCGTGTTGGCCACGAAGGGGTCTCCCGTCACATCGATGGTGAAGGCCGCGGTGGTGCTGAAGTTGTCACCGGCCCATACCGCGAAGCCCTTGCCCGCCACCAAGGGACTGGTGGCGCTCTCCACGCTTACCACGCCCGTGTTGGGATCGGTCCCCTCAAGGCCCTCCACATAGTCGCGCACGCTGGACCACAGAATGCCGCTGCCCGGGGGATCGAAGAAGTTGGGGTAGTCGGAACCAGGGAAGCCCGCGGTGACGAAGTCGTCGTCCCAGCTGTCCACGTTCTGCCCTGCCACCGGGCTGCCCAACAGGCGCCAGTTGGTGAGGCCCGCGGGGATGTAGCGCTGCACGGTGAGCGTGTTGCCCACGTAATCCGCCGTTACACCCACCGGGCCCAGGCGTGCCGTGCCAGCTGCATTGCTCACCAAGGTGATGTTGGCAGCGGTGGCATCGAAGGCACCGGCCTGCAGCGACAAGGTGCCACGCATGCTGATGGTGGCCGCCGTGGTGGTACCCGCGGGGGTGTTCACCGTGAGGTCGTACAGCGACAAGGGCGACGTGCTGGTGAGGGTGGTTTCCCCGGAGCCTACAAGGGCCAGGGTGCTGTTGTCCGCAGCGGTCACCGTTCCGGACAAGGTGGCCGAGGTGCCGTTCACCGAGAGGGTGCTGGATGCGGCGAGCACCAGGGTGCCACCGGCCTCCACGTTCAGGGTGTTGATATCGGTCGACCCCGCCGTGGTGACGGTGTTCCCGTTCTGCACCACCATGTTGCTGGCGGCGGACCACACGGCGGGACCGGCCGTACCCAGGGGCGTGGTGGCCCAGATCGGGTCGTTCACGTTCCCGGTGCTCCGGCTGTAATAGGCGCAGTTGTTCACGGATAGCGTCGTGGTATCGGCAGTGCTGGCGCAGGGGCCCGCACCGTCCGGATCGCTTGTGGTCCAGACCAGATCGACCGTTGTACCCAGCTCGGCCAAAGCAGGCGTGTAGGTGGTGCTGGCGCTGGTGGCGCTGCCGAAGCTGCCCGCCCCACCGCTCCAGGTTCCCGTGCCGTTGGTGGTGGCCGAAATATTCACCGCCGCTGTACCGCAGACGCTGTATGGGCCACCGGCATTGGCCGTGGGCAGGGGGGTGACGGTGACCGTCACGGAACCCGTATTGGTGCAACCGATCGCCGAGGTGGCCGTCACCGTGTAGGCCGTCGTGGCGTTCAGGTTCTGCGCCTCGGGGTTCGCAATGTTCGTGGCGCTCAGGAAGGTGGCCGGGCTCCAGCTGTAGTTGGTCACCGGCTCCGACGTGTTGAAGGTGATGCTCCAGCTGCCGATCGAACCGCCATCGCTGCTCGCGTCATCGTAGACGTACAACGTCCAGTTCCCGTTGGGGTTGGTGTTGTTGAACACGGCCAGGTTGGCATTGCTCACCGCGCTGGGCGTGCCTGCACCATTCCAGGCCTCGCCGTTCACCACGCCATAGGTACCCGACGCGGGGAAACCGCTTGTGGGCAGTGGGGTGGAACCCGTTTGGAAGGTGTAGGTACGACCAGTGATACCACCTGAGCCACCGATGGCATCGGTGAACAGGATGGAATGCGCACCGGTGGGACCGAAGAGCACCACATCCAGGTCATTTGGCCAAGTGTGGCTCAGGTTGGTCAGCGTCACAGTGATGGTACTGACGCTCGCGGAAAGTCCGGACACGTTCATCGTGGATGGATAGGGGCTGGCATTACCCAGGGCAGTGGAAATGGTGAGGGCCCCGCCGGTGGAAACGCTGCTGCCCAGCACCGTGGCGGAGGTGTTCAGCTGGCTGTTGCCGATATCGCACACCGAGGCCGGGGTGGCCGTGGTGCTGCCCATGGTAGGGTTCGGCCCGACGTTCACCTGCTGCGTGGCCGTGTTCGTGCAGCCGTTGCCATCGGTGCCCGTCACCGTGTAGGTGGTGGTGCTGGTGGGCGTGGCGCTCACGCTGGCGCCCGTGGTGCCGCTCAGGCCGGTGGCCGGGCTCCAGTTGTAGGCGCTGGCTCCAACAGCTTCCAGGGTCACCGGGGCACCGCTGCACACTGCAGCGATGGCCGGAGTGGGCGTCAGGGCAACCACCGGGTTGGCCACCACCGTGAAATTCCACGTGGTGCAGCCCGTGGCCGGGCCGTTGCTGTTCTGTGGGATCACGCTCCACGTATGGGCGCCCAATGCCAAAGCGCCGGCATCATAGGAGGTGCCGCCCTGGTTCGTGCTCACCGTGCTGCCATCCAACACCACGTCATAGCCCGTGCTGCCTGGGCTGGCTGGCCAGCTCAGGATCACGTTGCCGCTGTTGGCGCAGAAGAGGCCCGCATTGGCAGGTGCCGTCGGGGTGGCCACGCACGCGGGCGGGTTGGTGTTGTAGGAACGAACCGTGCACGAGCTGGACGTACCGTAGGCACCCACCGCGTTCACCGTCCAGTAATACGTGAGGCCGGGGCTGGTGGCGCTCGGGCCGAAGCTCAGGCCGGCCTGGTTGGTGCCCACCTGCGTGGCAGGCGTAGGGTTGTTGTCCAGGAACACGTTGTAACCCGTGGCTCCCGCACTGGCGTTCCAGGTGAGGGTCTCGGCGCCGCTGGTGCTGCTGAAGCCGTCGGCCGGGGCCGTGAGCACCGGGCAGGCAGGGACCGCCAGCGTGAAGCTGCGCACCGTACAGGGGGCATCGCTCGCCGTGCCCAAGGCATTGCGCGGCACCACCGTCCAGTAGTACACCTGGCCTGCCGTGGGGTTGCTGGGCGTGTAGTTGAAGGTGAGGCCCGCCTGGTTGCTGCTTACCAGCGTGGTGGGCGGGTTGGACTGGTCGGCATACACATCGTAGCCGCTGGCGTTGGTGGAGGCCGTCCAGGACAGCGCCACAGGGCTGGCCGTTATGCTGGACAGGTCGGCCGGGGCGCCCAGGGCGCTGCAGGTGGGCAGCGTGCCCGTGACGCAAATGGTGAAGGCACCCGTGGCCGCACCAGCGGCCGTGTGGTATACGCGGATGAAGTACGTTGTACCCGGGACCAGGTTGGAGGCCGTGATCACCTCGGCACCGGCCGTGGAGGTCGCGTTGAAGCATCCCTGCGAGGTGAGCGTGCCGGTGCAGGTGTTGTCCGCCGAGGTGTACACCTGCGCGTGGGCGTTGAAGCCCGTGCCGGATTGCACCGTGATGGTCGCGTTGGGTACGTTCGCCGTCCAGGCATACCACAGGTCATCGTCCGGCGTGCCGCCGCAAGCGGTCTGCGGGCTGGCCGTGGCGTTGAGGGTGTTGCCGGCCGTGGTGGTACAGGTGAGTCCCGTGGCGAGGCTGATGGCGCCGCAGATGTTGTCGTTGGCGGGCGGGGGCACCACCTCGCTCACGCACAGCGCGAACTGGCCGCTGCTGGTGCCGATGCCGGCACCGTTGTGGAACACGCGCACGAAGTAGGTCCCGGCCGTAAGGCCACTGCTGGTGTAGGTCTCAATGAGGCCGCCGGCTGTTGCGTTCACGCACGCGATGTTGGTGGTTGCATCGCCCTGGAAGAGTTGCAATACGCCATCGTAGGAGGGCGAATTACGCAAGGTGAGCACGTAGTTGCTGGTGCCGTTCGCCGTGAAGCTGAACCATACATCATCATCCTCGTTGCCCACCGTGGTGGTGCAACCGGCCTGTCCCAGTCCACTGTTCGTGGCGCTGCGGCTGGTGAAGTAGATGGGGCAGTAGCTGGTGCAGGGGGCCGCATTGACCGTAAGGGCCTGTGCCGAGGCACTGTTATCATTGGCCGGTGCGGGAATGGCCGGTGCGCTCACCGGTCCCGTGTACACGCCGGGCGTGAGCACGAACTTGGTGAAGCACGAAGGCATCACCACGTTGCTGGTCGAGGCGGTGGTGGTCCAATGGTTGGTCACCGCCGTGGTCATGTTGAAGCGCTCGTTCGCGCTCACCGTGCCAGGAGCAGTTCCGTTGTAGCCGATGCTGTAGCTGTAGGCGCTGGTCACCGTACCGTCGAAACCTTCGAAGTTGCCGTAGATGAACTCCACGACGTTGCCGGCCTCGTACAGCTTCACTTGGAAGTTGAGGTTCGGTCCTGCGATGTTGAAGCGCTCCATGCCGGCCCACTCCAGGGTGATCACGGCGCTGCCGCTGCCCAGCGTGCCACTGACCTGGTAGCGCATGCTGCCGTTCAGGTTGGCGAAGGCCTGGCCCGTCACCACCAGATCATCCCAGAAGGGAGCGAGGATCTGGTTCTGTGCAGCACTGGTCAGGTCGTTGGTCCACTGCACTGAGGTGCTGGCGGTATTGAAGGTCATCCAGCCGTTGGTGCAGGCCCGGAAGCCGGAGACCACGTTGCCGCGGTACTGGAACGTGGTGCCCGCGAGGCTGACCGTGGTGCTGGTGTTGTCATCGCCGCTGGTGCCATCCACCCAGCCCGCGTAGGCCGTGCCGCTGCCGCCGTTGGCGGGCATGATGGAGGTGAAGCTGGAGGAGCTGGGGCCGCTGATGTCGTAGGAGCAGTTCACCACGGTGATCGCGCTGGCGTTGGTGGTGGCGCTGAGGCCGCTGGCCGTGCAGGTCACGCGCAAGCGGTAGAAGATGTTCGCGCTGAGCGTGGGGCTGGTGTAGTTGCTGGTGGTGGCTCCGGTGCCGCCCACGGCGTTGGCCCATGCATCGCCCACGCCGTTGTCGTTGCTCTCCTCCCATTGGAAGGTGATGCCCGTGAAACCCGTGGTAAAGCCGGTGGCCGAGAGGCTCACCGTGCCGCTGGGGGCGCAGAAACCACCCGTGGCCGGGATCGTGCCGGCCGTGGGGGTGCCGGAGCAGGCGGCGGGGGGGGTCCACGTGTAGGTGAGGCCGCTAGCCGGTTTTACGGTATTTCTTAGCGTGACCGTGGCTGAGTTCGATGAACCAGCAACGGTACTTGCCCAGTTGGTGGTGGTTGTGCGGTTGTTGAAATCAGCGGATGATGCGCCGCGCAGTCCTATCTGGTAAGTGTTCGCGGCCGTGGAGGTAGGCCCAAGAATGTTGTAGACAACGGAGATGACATTCGTCGTTTCCTGAAGTTGGATCTGGAAATTGTAGAGTTCACCGAACGCGCCGGATGTGGTATAGCGCTGAAACCCGGTCCACTGAACCACCAGGGTCCTGTTCGGCGCCGAGCCGATGGTCACATAGCGGATGCCGCTGTTCGCCGAGACGAAACGCATATGGCTTCCCGTCCCCGCGGTGGACGCATTAGCCGAAAGCGTTACCGTGGTGGCGGTCTTGGATACCACTGTTGATGCGGTGCTCAAACCGGTTCCAGAAACCCGGTCACCGACCTGGATCAGCGCAATGTCACCACCGGTGACCGTCACGGTCGGGCTTCCAGCAGTCCTGTTGATCAACAGTGAACCTCTGCAGATGAGGTCGTTGTTCATCGCAGCGATCACGTTATTGGACGTGCCCGAGGAGAGCGCCAAGTATGAACTGGTTGGAAGAGCGCCCAAGGTGATAAAACCATTGGCATTGTAGCCAAATTGGGTGTAGGCCGTCCCCTTGTAGGTGAAGGTGAAGCCGATGGGCGCCAAGGCAGTCGAGACGTCATCATCAACGTAAGTGGTTGTTAATGTGAACCCGGTCAGGTTGGTACCGCCGGTGATGGCGGTGTAGGTGCCCGAGCTCTGCCCGAAGGTGTAGCCGCTCACCTGCGCATTCACCTGCCCTCCCAGCAGCGCCAATGCGGCGCCGAGTATTCCCACCTTCCACCATCGCCCAAGCTGCGATGCCTTGCGCAGGATGCCATTGGAGACCGCTGCCAACGGGATGGAGGCACCAGGTGTGTGCCGGTCCGATATCAACTCGTGCTGCGTGCGTTGAACTGTCTTCTTGGGACTGGGGTTGAAGGTCAATGCGTGCGGAGCTTCGGATTCTTGATCGCCATTCGTGGCAAGGGCCACTTTGCGAAGCGTAGAGAGCTTACTCATGGGGAACAGGGATTTTGGACACCGGCAGGGCGGCCGGGGAATGGGTAGGGTACGTCGTTTGGGCGGTGCAAATTACGCCTTACCGGGGATCGTCCGACGGATCGTTGAAGACTTAAGCTCAGGGGGATCCGGGAGGGGGCGATCAGGTCTCGGCCCCTTCCCCACCGATCGTTCCTGCGGGAACAAACAAGGCCACCGCTTTCGCAAGGGGCTGTCCGTGTGCTGGTGCACCCGTAGGGAGTTCCCGGCTCTACGGCCGGGATGAACCTCGACTCCGTTCGTTCCTGCCGGAACGCAAAAAGCCCTCGCTTTCGCGAGGGCCTCTCCGTGTGCTGGTGCACCCGTAGGGAGTCGAACCCCAAACCTCCTGATCCGTAGTCAGGTGCTCTATCCAATTGAGCTACGGGTGCTGGTCCACCCCATCACCGAGGTGAGGGGGTCAAAAAGCGGCTGCGAAGATAGAGGAATATTTCAGTTGAACATGGAGCCTGACGATGGAAGTTCTGTGGACGATGCATGAGGCCCTCAGATCCAGCCGTTCAGCGCGTAGTAGGCGATGGCGACGTACTCGCGCAGGCAGGTGACCTGCAGCTTGAGGTAGTTCCACCAGGTGTAGCGCAAGCCGGTGGCATGGGAGACATCGGGCACGTAAGCCTTGCCGCCGATGCCGCGGTGGGCATAGCTGAAGGCATGGTCCATGGCATGGTCCCAGGCGGGTGAGCCGCAGACCTGTGCCAGGCCCACGGCCCGGAAGGCCCGCACGCTGCGGTACATGTTCTCCGGCGCGGTGACGAGGACCATCGCGGGGCGCGCGCTGCCCAGGTATGCCCGCACGGCGAGGGCCTGCGCCCGGGTGTTGTCGCCCTCGTTGTGGCTGCGGAGGCGCTCCGCCCCCACCCCGCGTAGTTGCAGTTCGGCCACCATGGCCTGTAGCACGGCCGGGTCTCCGGGGTGTATGACCAGCACGGCGGCGGCAGGCATGGCCTGGGCCACTTCGGCGGCGTGGTACAAGCGGCGCAGTTCGGCGGCCGAGGGCATGCCGCTGCCCCCCAACACCACGATCAGGTCGGCCGGGGCGATGCATTCCCCGGCGGAGGTGCCCAGCGTGCGGTGGGCATCAAAGGGCAGGCGCGTGGCGGCCAGCACCACCATCACCATAGCGATGGTGCCCAGGCCAATGACGAGCAGACGCAGGGGTGCAGCGATGCCGTGCCAGAGCGAGGCCACGATCATGCAGGCCGTGTCGCGGAGCTCGGTGAGGGCGGACATGGGGGAAAGGTAATTTGAAGGCGGGTTGTGGGGGATCGGGTAGCGGGGGATGCGGGTTCAGGGCAGGGTTCCGTTCGCGGTGGGGAAACACAGGACATGCGCCTACTGGTGGATGAGCCGCAGAGGCGCAGGGACGCAAAGACGGAACGACGCTGAATGGGGTGAGGCGAACGGTCGGGATGGGCTTTCACAGGCATTCCGGAGCAGAAAGCCTCCTAAGGGCGAAATATGGGTGGCTGGCGGTGCCTGATCTGCACCGAAGCTCGCCGACCTTCAGGCACCGTGCACGCCAACGATGGCGGGAAAACACGGTGCCTTACGGCTTGTAGAACTTCAGCGCTTCGGGCATGTAGGCCTCGAGGTCGCGCATGCGGGTCTCGTCGCTGGGGTGGGTGCTCAGCAGTTCGGGCGGTGCCTGTCCCCCACCCTGCTGGCCCATGCGCTGCCAGAACTGGGGTGCCTCGCGCGGGTCGTAACCGGCGATGGCCATGAAGACGAGGCCCATTTTGTCGGCCTCGGTCTCGTGGGTGCGGCTGAAGGCCAGCATGCCCAGCTGTCCGCCGACGCCCACGCTCTGCATGAAGATGTCGCGGGTCATGCCGGGGTTCTGTGCGGTGAGCACGTCGAGCGTCATGCCGGCACCTTGCAGCGCGATGCCCTGGCTCATGCGCTCGTTGCCGTGGCGGGCGATGGCGTGTGCGATCTCATGGCCCATCACCACGGCGAGGCCGGCATCGTTCTGCGTGACGGGAAGGATCCCGGTGTAGACCACCACCTTTCCGCCGGGCATGCACCAGGCGTTCACACTGTTGTCGTTCACCACATTGAACTCCCACGTGAAGCCTTCGATGCGGTCGCTGGCGCGGTTGTCGGCGAGGTACTGTGCGGCGGCGGTGGCGAGCTTGTCACCCACTGTGCGCACCTGTTTCACCCGCGCATCGCTGGCGGGCATCGGCGGGTTCTCCGAGAGGAAGGACGTGTACTCGGTGGCCGCCATGACCATCAATTGCGACTCGCCGACCAGGTTCATCTGGCTGCGGCCGGTAATGGGGACCTTGGCGCAACCGTGGAACAGGAGGATGCCACCCATCACCAGGGCGACCTTGAAGGTCTGGTCCATCATTGGATCTCGGCGCTGAGCCCGCGGTCGAGCAGGGCCGTGCAGCGTGGTTCAAGTTGATCGAAGGTGCCGCGCTTGACGCTGCATTTGCCGTTGTGGTGCACGATCCACGCGCATTGTTCGGCCTGGATGGGTTCGTGGCCACAGACCTCCATGAGGCTGATGATCACGTGGTCGAAGGTGTTGACGTCGTCGTTATGCAGGACGATCTCCTTGACGGGACCTGTCTCGCAGAGCACTTCCTCGAGCAGGGCTTCTTCGGGGCTGTAGTGGGCGATCATGGGTGTAAAGGTAACGGTGCGGCGAAGGGTTGCGTGTGGTGGGGATGCCCCATCGGTTGGGGAACGGTCGGGACAAGGAAATGGGGGTGTTCTGCGACCCGCCGGCCGGCAGGCGGGCCCGCTCCGGGGTCGAATGAAAATGCGCGTGCGGGGCGTTGGCTACTATCTGCGGCCCGCTGTCCGGCAGGGCGAATGCGAACACGACGGGACGCACGTGCTATGCTCTGCGACCCTGCCGGCCGGCCCGCTGGGGTCGAAATACTAGTGCGTGTGCGGGTGTGAGAGAATATCTGCGACCCGCTCCTGGGTCGAAAGCGAAGGCGTGCAGGGGTGCAATTCTCTGCGCGCCCGCAGTAGGGCGGGCCGAACACGGAGCGGTGGGGAACGATGGTCGGTGAGCGGTGCAGCGATGACGCTCCGCACATGCGCTCGGACACACAGGCCGGGACCGGTCAGGGGCGGGCCAGGATGGAGGGGCCGAACTTCTCGAGGAGGACAGTGGCCTCGCGCATGGGGATGCGTTTGCCGTTGAGGTAGGCGGTGATGAAGGCGTCCTTCACGCCCAGGGCGATGGTCTCCTCGCGGCGCTGGCGGGCGAGGACCATGTCGGTGTAGACACCGGTGGTGTAGCGCACCTTGGCGGTCTCGGTGCGCTCGCTGTTGAGCGGGGTGATGTTGAAGAGCTTGTCCAGCGCAACGGGACGGCTGTAAACGCCCACCTGCACGGTGAAGAACAGGCCCTTGACGGTCTCCACCTGGCGGGCGGGTGCGGCACCGGGCACGTTGTAGTAGTCGGTGGCCTCGGGTGCCGGGGTGAAACGGGCGAGCACCTCGTCGGCGGTGGCCGGGTAGCTGGCCAGGATGACGGCGGGGTCCGTGGTGGCGGGATCGATGGTGGCGGCCGCTGCAGGGATGACCACGGTGGGTCCTTCGGGGCGGGCCACGGCGGGCTGCGTACTGACGGTGGGTTGCGCAGTACTGGTGGGCTGCGTGCCGGTGGTGGCGCGTGCGCTGCCGTCGATGGTACCCGGGATGCCGGCCACATCCGAGGCGGCGTTCGCGGCGCGCATGGCCTCACCCAGCGGGATGCGTTTGCCATCGCGATAGGCCACCACGAAGGCATCGCTGTAGCCTCGACCGCGCACCTTGTCCTTGGCCTCCGCCGCCTGCTGGAAGCCCGTGAACAGACCGGCCGTGTAACGCACGAGGTCGTTGCTGACGGTCTCGCCCATCACGGGGGTCATATCGCTGAAGGCCTCCACTGGCACGGGCTTGCGGAAGGCACCGACCTGCACCTTGAAGACGATGCCGTCGGGCAGCTGCTGGTCCATGGCGATGGGTGCCACGACACGGGACTCCACGGGACGCAGTTCGAAGATGTCGGTGACCAGTTCATCCGGCATGCGGAAGGGCTGCTTGGCAATATCGCCAACGGAAGCGCTGCGCGCGCCAGGTGCGGTGGAGTTGGCTGCAGTGTCTGCCGTACGTGCTGCATCCACGCCACTGGTGTTGGCAGGTACGGTGGTGGCGGCCGCAGGCTCGGTCCCGGTGGATACCGTGTTCCCCGCGTTGCGCTCCGTACCGCTCCGGTCGGTTCCTGCACGTTCGCTGCCCGTCGTGGTGGCCGGTACCATGGTACCTGCAGTGCGTTCGATGGCGGGGCCATCGCTGCCGGCACGCTCGGTGCCTGCGGTCGCATCGGCCGTGCGCCCTGTGGTGGGTACCGCCGTGCCGGTGATCGTGGGTGCGGCACCGGCCGTTCCATCCGTGCCGCGGGGTGCATTGGTCGACCCGGCCTGTCCGCGTGCTTCGGCGATCAGGGCATCGGTGCGGCGGGTGCGCAGCTCCATGGCCTGGATCTCGGTGGAGCGCTGGGCGTCCATGCCCTGCAGCATCACGCTCGCCTGGTTCTCGTTGATGTCGGCGGCCCTGCGGAGGCGGACGGCCACACCGTCCAGCGAATCGGCGCGGGCGAGCAGTTCACCGGCGCGCATCTCGAGGCGTGAGATCTGGTCGATGGTGGCGGACGATGCATCAGCACCGGCGGCGCGGCGGGCCTCGGCGGCACTGCCCTGCACGGTGCGTGCCACCTCGCGGTTGCTGGCCGCTGCGCGTCCGGCCTCATCGGCGGCCTCCTGTTGCTGCATGGCGCGGGCGCGGACCTGGAAATAGCGGCTCGCATCCGTGTTGGAGAACACGATGTTCTGCTCCTCAGGAGATAGGTAGTAGAACTTCATCACGCGCTGGCGCTGGTCCTGCAGGCGCAGGGCCTCGTCGCGGTCGGCCTCCAGCGTGCGGATCTCGACCACACGCAGATCGGCTTCACGACGCAACGAATCGGAGGTGGAGCGTTCGCGCACGGCCATCAGCTCGAGGCGCTCACGATCCTTCCTCTTCGCACCCACGGAGCTCTGCTGCAATGCGACGGCGCGGTCGGCGCTCTCAGCGGCCATCGTGTTCAGCGCATCCGATTCCTGCTGTGCGGCCACCAGGCGTTTGGTCATCATCGCCGGATCGCGCAGCGCGCTGTCGCCGGTGATGGTGATGCTGCCCGGCTCGCCGCTGAGGTACTGCTCATAGAGACCCACGGGCAAACGGTCACGCTCTGTGAGGCGCGCTTCCGCCTGACGCAGCATGGCATCGCTGTCCACGTTCGAACCGGCCGTTTCCACGATGGTGGTGCCCGGGGTAAGCTCCGTATCGGTCGCCGCGGCAACAGCGGTGGTGGTGGCCGCAGCCGCGCCGATGACCTGTCCGGCAGCGGTGGGTTCCACCCCTTCCGCACCAGCGACGACCGCCGTGCTGGTGGTCGTGCGACCCGTGCCAGGTGGCTGGTTGATGAAGCCTTCGGTGGTCTGTTCGGTGGTGGTGGGACGGGGGACGACAAGGGCGGAGACGTCCTCACGGTCCTCTGCTCCTTCCTCCGTTCCCGTGGAGCGTGTGGCCACGTTCTCCGGGCTTGCGGCAGGCTGTGCGGCCAACATCGGCTCCTCGATGCCGAGCACGCTGGCGGCCACCTCCTGATAGCTCAGGACCTGGCCGGGAAGGTGGTCCTCACCCATCAGGTAGGCGTTGACGGTGATCGCACGGTCAAGCTCGCGCAGGGCCTCGAGCTCCACGCGGTAGGCACGCTGGTAGAGGCTATCGCGCAGTAAGATGTCCTCGGAACGATCGGCCTGTTTCCGTAGTTGTTCACCGGAGCGGAACTTGCTTTCGGCATCGGCCTTCATGGTCTGCGCCATCACCACCAGCGGTTCGTTCGGGGCCAGGCCTTTGGTGGCGAGTTCCTTGGTCTGCTGCTTCAGGCTGTCGGTGCCGTGGCTCCACTCCTCCTTGGTGAGGTAGGCACTGCGGTGGCCCAGGTCGGTCCGTACGATGTAGCGCTCATCGAGGCGCTGGTCGCGGGCCTTCTCCAGGCGCTGGTACTCGCGATCGCGGGCCATGCCCTTCATGCGGTCGTTCAGGGAATCGAGCTCGCTGTCGAGCACTTCGATGCGGGCGAGGTCGGCGTTCTTCAGGGCTACGGCATCGTCCACCGTGGTGGCGCGGTGCTCGATCTCGCTGGCGAAGACCAGCTTCTCATCCACGGCGACGAAACGGTCGTTGATGGGATCCCTGCCGCTGGCCGTGGTGGTGGCGGTCTTCGCTGCGCCTGCTTGCGCACTGGCTGCGGTGAGCGCGGCGATCTCGTCCTGGCGCTCGCTGAGGTGACGATCGGCCTGTGCGCGGTGGGCCTCCCGCAACTGGCGCAGGCGTTCCACGCGGGGCAGGATCACCGAGGCCTGCTGGGGATCGAGCTCGAGCACGCTGAGCTGCAGGGCCATCTCGGCACGCAGGCTGTCGGCGATCATCAGCTCCAGACCGTTGAGTCCGGCGGCACGTTCATCCGCATCGGCCAGTTTGTAAAGGCGTTCACGATCGCGGCGATGATCGGCGTAGAGCGAATCGAGGATCAGTTCCTCGGACGTCCGGTCGGTGAAGACCAGCGGTTGCTGCGAGCGGTCCAGTTCCACATCGCTGAGGTCCTCGGTAGCAGCGGCCTCGGGGGCCTCCTGGGCAGCGACAGCGGCGGCATCCAGCTGCTTCAGCTCGCCATCCACGGCACTGATGCGCTGCTCCACACGCTCGCGTTCGGCCCGGTCGCGGATGCTCGGCAAGGACTGTTGCAGTTCGGCGCGCTCGTTCTCCAGCAGGAATCGCTCGGTGGACATGTCATCCAAGGGCTCCGTGGAGGTGATGGAGAGCTCGTCTCCTTCACCCAACTCCGTGTCCTTGGCGCTGGCCTGCTGGTCCGCGGTGCGGGTCGCGCTCGTTCCTGCAGCTGTTGCTTCGGCCGCCTGGCGGTCGGCATCGCGCTGCGCAGGTTGTGCGTCAGCCGCTCCGGCGTTCTGTTGATCGGCGTTGCGCCCGCTGTCCTTTTTGGCAGCCTCGTTGCCACCGGCGATGCCTGTGCCGGTGCTCCCAGCGCTGGCATCGGCCCGCTCCGCTCCTGCCCCATCGGTTGCGCGTACGGCACCGCCCGCGACCACGCCCCCCACTGCAGCGGCGTTGCGCGCGGTCTCCGTACCACCCGAACGTTGGTCGCCGGTACGGGCTTGTTGTTCGATCCCGGTCTGTGCCGTGTTCGCGTCGCTCGTGCTGGTCTCGACGGCGACGTCACGTGCTTCGGTGTCGCTGTCTGCCGCAGCGTTGATGTCGGTATCGCTGGCTTCAACGTCGGCGCCGCCGTCCTGGGAAACGGGCACCTGCGCTACGTTCACATCGTTCACACCGGCGCCGGCCACTTCACCGGGCTGCATGGCGGCGGTGCGCACGCTGGCCTGTTGGGCATCGGTGCCCGTACTGGGGTCCGCGGTCGGTGTGGTGGCGCGGTCGGTGGGCACTCCGGGTGCCGCGCTCTCAAGGTCCCAATTGAACATGCGGGCCTCCCTGGCGGCAACGGGTTCATTGAGGAGGGCCTCGTAGCGCTCATCGATGGCCAGTGCCGTCATGCGCGATTCGGTGGCGGTGATGCGCTGTGGCAGGGCATCGGCCACAGCGGTGGGCACCGTGCCGGTGGTGGTGGTCGCCGTGGTGCTCAGGTGGCGGGTCAGCGAGGCCTGACCGCGCAGTACAGCGGTCTCGCGCTCAAGGGTGATGGCGGTGGCCTTCGCAGTCCGCGTCTCATCGCGCAGGGCGGAAAGCTGTTCCTCCAGTACGTTGATCTCTTTCTGCAGCTCGTCCTTCTTGCTGCGGCTGCCGGTGGCCTCCTGGTCGCGCTTCAGGCGACCGATGCGTGTGGTAAGCTCGTTCTCCTCGGTGCTCTTGGCCTGCACCTGGCGCATGGCGCGTTCGGCCAGCACCTGCTGTTCGGTGACAGCGCGACGCGTGCGCTCGGCCGCATCGGGCGTGGCGGTGGGGCCCACTCGGGAATCGTGCTGCTTCTTCAGGGCGATGAGGTGCGGCAGGGCCTCCTGGTCCCGTGCGGCACCGATGGTGGTGCGCACATCGGTGGCGAGCTTGGCGGCCGTGAGGGCCTGTTGCTTGGTGGCGAGGCTCTCGTTGGCCAGGTCCTCGGCGGTGCGCTGCGCGGCGCGGGCACGCATGCCGGACTCCCGGGCGCGCTGGCGGCTGCGGGCGGCCTCCACCATCAGGGCATTGCGCTGCTCCTCGTTCTCCATGTTCGCCGCTTCGGCCACGAGCTGTTCGGCCTCGGTGGTGTTGCGGTCGGCATCCTCCAGGGCTTCCACGGCGATCACGAGGGCCTCCTTCGATCGGCTGTCCAGGTCCATGGCCTCGCGCTCCAGTTCGGCGGCATCGTCCGCGGCGAGCTTTACGGCAGCGGCCTTGTCCACATCACCGGTGAAGCCGGCGGCGGTGAGCACATCGGTCACGGGCTCCTCCACGGCAGGGGCCTGCACCACGGCAGGGGCCTGCGCCACGGCATCGCTGCCGGTGCTGACGTCCAGACGGGCACGGCGCTTGATCTCATCCAGGGCCATGGCGATGAAGTCGCCTTCCAGCGGCTCATCGAAGTAGTTGCGGATGACGAGCTTTTCGAGGTCGCCGCTCTGGGTCAGGTTCAGCTCCTGGCGATAGGCCCGGGGACCGTCGGCGCGTGGCACTTCCACCATGCCACCGTGGGTCTTTCCGCTGGGTCCACATTCCACCATGAAGCGGAAGCGCCCGCTGCGCGGCAGCGACAGCACGTAGCTGCCGTTGATGTCGGTGCGCACATCGGCCACCTGCTCCTGCGTGAGGGCATCCACCACCGTGATGTGCGCCTTGCGGTCCTCCTTGTCGAACTCGCTGGCGTAGGTGCCCTTGAGGATGGTGATGACCACGGGCACCTGCTCGGTGCTGACGCGGTAAACGTGGAGCATGCCCTGTGTGCTGCTGCGACCGCTGGCGAAACAGGCCTCCTTGTGCTCGCCGTCCACCATGTAGAAGATGTCGTCGTCCGGTGTGCTCACCGCGAAGTCCAGGTTCTCCGGACGACCGAAAGCGTCGAGGCCCTTGTCGTAGGTGGTGCGGAACACATCGTAGCCGCCCATGCTGCTGTGGCCCTTGCTGCTGAAGTAGAAGGTGCGCCCATCGGGGTGCATGAAGGCGTAGTCCTCGTCGAGGTCGGTGTTGATGTAGCCGGCGAGCTTCACGGGCGTCGCGAAGCTGCCATCGGGCAGCAGTTCGGTGCGGTAGATGTCGCGGCCGGTGCGTCCGTCCTTACCCAGGCTGCTGAAGTAGATGGGCCCGCCGCGATCGGGCAGGTAGACCAGGCTGCGGTGCTTGCTCTTCTTGTCCAGGCCGGTCATCAGCTCCTCGGGCGTCACCACGATGCGCCCCCCGATATCGCCCAGTTCATAGAAGCGGAAGAACTCGCTATCCTTCACCTCCACCTTGCTTCGCACGCGGATGTCCTTGAGGCTGGAGAGCAGTTTCTCGCCGTTGCGGCACTGTTGCTCGAAACCTTCCACCGGCCATTCCGCCAGGGCCTTCTTGTCGCCGGTGCCACGGAAACGCTGGTAGGCCACCTGGGCCTCCTTGAACCGGTAATTGAGGTGGTAGGAACGGCCCAGCCAATACCAGGCAGCGGCGGGTCCGGCGGGGTCCTCGGTGGCGAACTTGAGATGACCGATGGCCATCTCCTTGTCATCGCCGCCATGCAGCAGGCAGGTCCCGAAGCGGTAGTTCAGTTCGCGATCGCCCGGTGTGAGGCTCACCAACTGAGAGTACATGGATGTGGCCTCGGCAAAACGGCGCTCCTGGAACAGGGCATCCGCCTTGACGCGCAGCTGTTGGTCACCGCCCTGGGCCGGAACCAGGAACGGGAGAAACAACGCAACAACTATGACCACAGAACGGGTCGTCATCCGAGAGTGGGCCCTTGTACAGCGGTATGGTACCCAGGGTTTCATTGTTCATCACGGGGGCGACCGGCGAGGGTCATGCGGTTCTCCTCGCCGCGGAACAGGCGACCGATGTTCTCGCGATGGGTGTAGAAGACCATCAGGCAGAGTGCGATGGCGAAGCCGATCTTCACGGGATTGGTCTCCTGGAAGAGCAGCGTCACCGCCAGCGGAAAGGTGAGTGCCGCGCAGAGGGAGCCCAGCGAGACGTAGCGCGACAGCAGGAAGACCGCGGAGAAGACCAACATGCAGATGCCTGCCGCACCGGGATGTACCGCCAATATGCCACCCAGCGAGGTGGCCACGCCTTTCCCGCCCTTGAAGCCGGCGAACACCGGATAGAGGTGACCGATGACCGTGGCGACGACCAGCGCGATGCGCAACCACATCCACGGCGCGGAGTCCACCTCCAGACCGCTGAAGTTGGGCAGCAGGCGCACGGGCAGGAAGCCCTTGAGGATGTCCAGGATAAGCACCGGAACCCCGGAGCGCCAGCCGAGCACGCGGAAGGTGTTGGTGGCCCCGGCATTGCGGCTGCCATGCTCCCGCACATCCACGCCATGGAAGAAGCGTCCCCACCATACGCTGGAAGGGATGCTCCCGAAGAGGTAGGCCAGCACCACGGCGGCCATGCTGTAGATCCAGGGGAAGCTCATGGCTCAAAGACCGAATCGGTCGCGGAAGTCGTCCACTTTCTTCTTGTTCGTGACGATGAACTGGTAGGCCGGTTCATCCTTCTTCGCCTCCAGTACACGCTTGTCGTCCTTCAGTTCGCCCAGCATGGTATTGAACTGGGCATCGCTGCTGTAGGCATAAAGGTAATTCCGGCTGTACTGGAAGAAGTAATAGGTCTGCTCATCGAGCATCAGCAGGATGGTCATGATGTCGCCACTGCGCTTTCGTTCCAGGTGCACCTTACCCTTCATGTAGCGGTACACGGGCTTCTTCAGGATGGTGGCCACGCCGATCGCACCCTCGCTGAGCCAGCTCTGCTCCGGACCGTTCCAGACCATGCGCACATCGCCCAGCACCAGCGGTTTCACCACCTCGTCGGGCAGCTTCTTGATCTCGCCCTTGATGCTCAGTTCGCTGATCAGCTTGTCCGAACGCTCCAGCCCCAGCAGCTCACGGAGCATCTTCTCATAATAGGTCTTGGTGATGTCCAGGGGCTTCTGCTCGGGATAGGCGAGGATCTCCGTGGCCATGCGCTCCAAGGCATTGTCCAGGAAGTGGAAGTCGGCGATGAGCACCCCGCTGGAGGAGGCCTTCTGGCCGTCGATCTCGTAGCGCATGGAACCCACGGTGGAGACGTTGACACGTCCCAGGTCCACGCCGTGGGAGATGCGACCATCGGCGATGAGCACGCAGTTCTCCGTGGCCAGGCTCACGAGGTCGCCCGGCAGTTCGCGCTGGCGGATCTTGTCCTTGTTGGAGATCATGTACTCCTTGCGGCCCTTGTCATAGAACAGCAGGCCCTTGGCGGTGATCAGCGGCATGTCCTTGCGGTCGGCGAGCGGGCTCAGGAAGGTGCCGTTGACCTTGAAGGGGTCCTCTGCGGAAAGGAAGGTTCCCGCGCCGAGCATGGCCCCCAGGTCGTCGTAAAGCGTGTCGGCAACAGGGATGAAGACCTCCTTGGGGTCGATGGCGCCGCTGAACTTCATCCAGTTGCGGGCCAGTGAGCTGCAGCCGTGCTGGATGCGGGTGCTGCCCTTGAAGGTGAGCTCCTTCACGCTGGCACTGAGGGCCACATCGCCGAAGAAGTCGAAGGCCGGGCTCAACTGGAAGTCCTCCTCCTTCGCGATCCGCCCGCTGCCCACGGTCTGGAACGAGGTGTCAACCTCCACGGAGGTGAGGTTGATGCGGAAGGCCTTCTCGTTCTCGTCCACGTAGTCGATGACGCCGGTGGCGGTGTAGCTCCGCTTGGCCCTGATGTTCGCCTTGGCGTTGTAGATGCGGTGGAACTTGGTGACGTAGTTGGCCGTGATCACGGTGTTCAGCAGGGGGTCCATCTCGGCGTTGCGGCGGATGCGCACACGCATGCTGTCCGGCGTGATCAGCGCATCGGCCACCTGGATGTACTGTACATCGGTGGCGGTGATCAGGTGCTTCTTCAGGTCGTAGCGCGCCTTGGGGGCCATGAAGCTGAGGCTGTCCTGGTCGGGCCGGATGCTCACGAAGTTGGAACCCGATAGCTGCAGGTCCTCGCTGCCCTCGGCGGCCGTGCGGTCGCTCTCGAGCTCGATGTCACCCTGGTCCATGTACCACTTGAAGCGGTCCATGTAGCAGATGTACTGGTTCACCGGGAACTCCACCTTGGTCTCGGTGCCGTTGCTCACGAACTCACCCACGCGCTCGTCAAGCTTCACAGTGGCGTTCACGTTGTCCGTGCGGAAGGCGATGCTGGCCGTGTCCCCCTCCGTAAGCCGGAAGTCGGAGGTGTCGGCATGCATCTGCATGTTGGTGAAGTCGAAGAGGTCCGATCGCAGGGTGGCGTTGCGGAAGTCGATGAGGCCGCGGCCCATCATACCCTTGGGCGTGAGCTCGGTGAGGCCGTGCAACAGGGCCTGGTCGTCATACATCACCAAGGGCTTCTTCAACTTCTCGGTGCGCAGCACATCGCGTGCGGGTTCCAGGCGCACGAATACATCGGAGGCATTGACGGTGGGCACCGAGGAGGGCGTGAGGGACGCGGTGTTCATCAGCGTGTCCGCGCGGCCCAGAGTGCTATCCGGACAGAACACCAAGGCTTTCGAACGCAGGGTGCTGGTGAGGTAGGTCAGTTCGCCATCCCCCTGCAGACCGCGGTTGTTGAGGGCCACTGTACTGGTGAATCGGGCCTTGCGGCCGTAGAGCGGCATGCCGCCATCACCGGTGCTGCGCACAAAGCCCAGTGCGTAGTCGGGCTGCAGGCGCAGCGGTTCCTTGATGTCCGGGAAGATGCCGGCGCTGACCAGCGTGCCACTGAAGTACAGACCGGAATTGGTGAAGTTGTCCAGCGAATCGATCTGGAAGGGATCGCTGCGGTAGTAGAACTTGTCGCGACCGTATACCCCGCGCTGGATAGTGCCCTTGTCGTAGAACACGAAGCTCTCCTTCGTGCTGTTGAACTTCGGATAGCTCGGGTAGTCCTTCTGGTGCATGCCGCCCTTGTTGCTGGGCGCATCGATCTCCAGGGTGCCGGTGACCTGCTCCAGCACGTTCTTCACCTTCACCAGGGTGGTCTGCCCCTCCTCGTTCTTCTCGAAGCTGTCCGCCATGAAGCTCACGGAGTCGACGTTCAGCAGGTCGATGGTGAAGGGCGCGTAATGGAAGTAGTATTCTTTACCGTAGTAGGAGAGCTTTCCCGCCTGGATGTTGCCCCCGAAAGTGAAGTCGCGGCCCTTCTTGATGGTGATGGTGCGCTCGGCCGGGAAGATGCGCACGTCCTGCGAATCGCTCATCACGATACGTGCGACGCCCTTCATGGTAAGGTCGTTGTTCAGCAGGTTCAGCGAGGCGTTCACGCCATCATCCACGTTGGAGTTGAACTGCAGCACGTCATAATCCTGCTTGCCGGCGCTGTTGAGGATGTGCTGGCGCAGACGGGGCTTCACCTCCACCCATTCGGTCTCCGGATCATACATCAGGTAGCCCTTGTTGGCCATGTCGATCATCAGCGGGATCACCTCCTGCTTCTGCATGCGGCTGTACACGGCGAACTCCTGGGCATAGAAGGTGCCGCCGTTCTGCTTGCTGAAATCGTTGATGCGCACCAGTGGATGCACGGCATCGATGCCCAGCATGGCCATGTAGCGTTTCTCCTTGAAGTAGTCGAAGCTCTCGAAGCTGGCGCGCGTCTGCGTGCTGCCCTGCAGGTTGCCCATCTGCACCACGGGATCGCCCTGCTTCCAGGTGAGCACCTCGAAGAACATGTCCAGTTGGTGGTAGGTGCTGTAGAAGGGCGCCTTGCTAAGGCCCTCCTCTTTCTTGATCAGCGAGAGGAACTTCTTGTCGCGCATGTAGCGCAGGCTCACGCTGGGGTGGTAGAGCGAGTCGCCCTCCAGCCGCAATTGGATGGACACATCGTCACTGGTGATCCGCTCCGGCTCGATGCTGAAACGCAGTCCACGGGCGATGATGAAGGGACGCTTGTCCCGGTAGAACGACAGGAAGGCGGGTTGCTCCTTGGTGCCGTAACCCTGGAGCTTCGCGCCCTGCATGGAGAAACCGCCCTCGAAGTCGATGCCTTCCACGATGTCGCGGATCTTCATGCGGCGGTCGTAGCTCTCGAAACGCGGGTAGCTGGCGTTCTCTTCGTCCACGTTGGCCAGCACCTTGTCGCTGAGGGTGCCCAGCATCACACGCTCGAAATAGGGGTCGTTGAACTCCACGGAATCCACCACGAAGGAGGAGCTCTTCATGCGTACTTCGTAGGGATGGGACCATTCGGCGAAGGTGGCGCTGGGCTTCAGGCCGGCCCGTTCCCAGGTGACCCTTCCGGCGGTTCCGCGCCAAATGCCGCTGGTGGGGAAGAAGGTGCCCGAGGTGCCCAGGATCACCGCACTATCGCCTTTGGCCGAACACACGAGGTCGGTCTTGGCGAATTTCACCAAAGGCACACTGTCAAAAGCGAAGGTGAAGGCGCTGGAGCGGCTGCGCCAGGATGTGCTGGGGCTGGCCAACAGGGTGTTGTCCGTGAAGAGCCCGGCACAGGTGGAAATGAAGGCGACCACGTTCTGCTTGCGGCCGTCCTGCACAAGCTTGTCCAGGCCCTGCATCCACGCATCGAACTCGGTGGTAACGCGCCCGCTGTTGGGGAAGGCGGCCACGGAGGCGAGGTAATCGCGGAAGTGGGGGAAGGCGTCGAAGCGTTTCTTCAGCATGAAGTTGGCGACCTCCACGATGCGCACGCGCTGGCGCTCGCTGTAGTAGGTTCCGTTCCACACGGGGGTGAAGACCTGTTCCATGAAGGGCCTCCCCTCCTTCTTGTCGGCCGCCACCAGGAAGGTGGTCATCTCCTGCAGGAAGAGCGCCTGGTCGGTGGGGAAGGGTTTGGTCTGTGCCTGGCCGGGCAGCACCCACAGCAGGGTGCACACCAGCACCGTGAACAGGCGCCCGGCGCTGAGCAAGGAAGCGGGCATTGCAGTCATGTTACAGCGATCATTCATCCCTGTTCCCATCTCACGGTTTGCGGCAACCGAGCAGCGCCCAGTCGCCTTCTTCCAAACGTTCGGCAATTTCCAGGCCATTGTCCTTGGCGCTCTGGGCCAGCATGTGCCGGTCGGTCACCACAAAGCCGCTCAGGAACACGGCGCTTCCGGGCTTCAGTGCCGCTGCCAAGCGGGGCATGGCGTCCAGCAGCACATTGCGTTCAATGTTCGCCAGGATCAGGTCGAAGGTCCGGCCCTCCAGCGATGAGGCATCGCCCACCTCCACGGTGATGGCCCGGCAGTCGTTCCGGATGATGTTCTCCCGGGCATTGTCCACCGCCCCGGGATCGATGTCGATGGCCACCGCACTGCGGGCACCCATCCGTTCGCCAAGGATGGCCAGCACACCGGTGCCGCAGCCCAGGTCGCAGACGTCCTTTCCCTTGAGGTCCAGCGGCAGCATGGCGAGCACCATCATGCGCGTGGTGGCATGATGGCCGGTGCCAAAGGCCATGCGCGGGGTGATCACCAGGTCATGCGTGAAACCCTCGGCCGGGGCGTGGAAATCCGCGCGGATGCGTACCTGGTCGCCGACCTCCACCGGAGAGAAGCTGCTCTCCCACTCCGCGTTCCAATTGCGGTCGGCGATCTCCTCGCTGGTCCAGTTCACGGCCACGTGCGGATCACGCAGGGTGAGCAGTTCGGAGAGCTTCGTAGGGTTGAAGTGGGCGCTGGGGATATAGGCCCGCAGTTCGCCGCGCGTGGACAGCTGGTCGGTGAAGCCCTCCTCAAAGCTGTCATAACCGATGTCGGCGAGCTCAACGGTGAGGATGTCGCGCCAGGGATCGACGGGAGCGAGCAGGAAAGTGACCTGGGTGTACGGCACGGTGGTCGTGGGGTGTGGATCGGTGGTGACGATGATCAGGCCTGGGTTCCGCCTGCGATGTGGACGAGCTGTGCGAACTGCCCGGCGTCGAGCGCTGCACCGCCGATGAGCCCGCCATTGATGTCGGCGCGGCTGAAGAGGCCGGCGGCGTTCTCGGGTTTGCAGCTGCCGCCGTAGAGCAGCGGAACGGTATCGGCCGCAGCACCGAAGCGTTCGCGCAAGCGGGTGCGGATGAAGGCGTGGATCTCCTGCGCCTGGTCGGGCGAGGCGGTGAGACCGGTGCCGATGGCCCATACGGGTTCGTAGGCGACGACGAGCCTCGACAGGGACGCGGCATCGAGGTCCTTCAGGGCTTCGTCCATCTGGCGGCCCACCACCTCGAAGTGCCGGCCCTCCTCACGCTCACGGCGCACTTCGCCACAGCAGTAAATGGGC
Organism: Chryseobacterium gleum; assembly: GCA_945872795.1. Classification (GTDB taxonomy): domain Bacteria; phylum Bacteroidota; class Bacteroidia; order Flavobacteriales_F; family PHOS-HE28; genus PHOS-HE28. The sequence goes on along the minus strand of CAMCAZ010000022.1, from coordinate 1,156 downwards.
AAGATGCCGGCGGTGAGCAGCGCGCCGATCTTGCGCCCCACGGCCGCATCGGTCTCGCCGAAGTACTGCCGGCGTTCGCTGTGCCCCACGATGCAGGCGCCCACGCCGATGCTGGCCAGCATGCCCGCACTGACCTCACCGGTGTAGGCACCCTGTGCAGCCTCATGGCAGTTCTGGGCAGCCACCACGATGCGTGTCCCGCGCAGGTGCTCCACGGCATCGGCCAGGAAGGGGTACGGCGGGGCCACCAGCACCTGCACGGAAGAAGACCAACCTTCGCTGCGCTGCACCAGCGCGTTGATCAGGTCGGCCGCTTCCGAGCGGTCCTTGTGCATCTTCCAGTTGCCTGCTACGATCGTTCTCATGGTCGAAAGGACACGCGCTCCGAGCGCATGAAGACAAAGATGCGCACCAGGCCAGGCGGCGCGGCCGTTAACGTTGGCGGGATATCAACAGCCCGACGAGCGTAGGACCGGCCCTTCGCTCACAGCGCCGCCTTCACCTCGGCGAAGGGCGGTGCATCGTTGCAATGCCACAGGCCCTTCACGGTGCCCTGCTGCAGGAGCATCACACCGGGATTGCTGCGGATGGCGGTCTTGATGGTCTTCTCGTCGCACTGCACGAAGTCGAAGGGCAGCTGGTGGGCATGCCGTACCTCCTCGCATTTCTCGAAGGGACTGGCACTGACGCCGTAGACATACCAGCCGTTGGTGAAGGCCTCCTGCGCGAGGGCGGCGATGGCCGGCAGGCAATCCGTGGCGCTGGTCTCCACGTTGTACATCATGATCAGCAGGATCGGCCCCGGTTCGGCGAGCACGTCGGCGGTGATGTCCACGCCGTCCACATCGGTGAGCAGGAAGTCCTGCACGGGCGATTCGATACCGGATTCGACCTCTACGATGCGACGGTCCACATACTCGAAGTTCTCGTCATCCCAAGGGTAGGCACCGGTGCTCTCATACTCCTTCACCTCGCCGCTGCGCTTGTCCTTGTAAAGCATGAAGATCTGCTGCACGGGAGGCTTGCCCATCACCTTCTGCTCGGCGATGCTCTTTCCGATGGCGTAGGCGCGGTAGTCCCGGACGGGCAGGTGGGCGTAGTTCCACCAGCTGAAGACGATGGTGATCAGGGCCACCCAGCCGGCGGCGCTCCATTC
>CAMCAZ010000021.1 GCA_945872795.1 Chryseobacterium gleum | reverse complement strand
GCTTATCGGTGGCCTGCGTGTGCTGGGCGCCAACACCGGTGGCAGTACGCACGGCGTGTTCACCGATCGTGTGGGCGTGCTGAGCAATGACTTCTTCGTGAACCTGCTGGACATGCGCAACGCCTGGGCCCCGAAGGCAGGAGAGGAGGGCATCTACGGCAGCCATGACCGCAAGACCGGCGACCGCAAGTGGACCGGTACCCGCGTGGACCTCATCTTCGGCAGCAACTCACAGCTCCGCGCCATCAGCGAAGTGTACGCACAGGCCGATGCCAAGGAGAAGTTCGTGAAGGACTTCGTGAAGGCCTGGGTGAAGGTGATGGACCTCGATCGCTTCGATCGCGCTTGATCGAAGGACCAATGCCGAGAACGGTGAGGGCAGGGACCTGAACCGACGAAGTACAAAAGCCCCCGGAGCGATCCGGGGGCTTTTTCGTGTCCTGCGATGAGTGCCCTATGCTACCGCACCTGCACCGTCGCGGTCACCGACTTCTCGCGCCTGCCCTTGGGGTCGCTGCCCGTGACCAGGGCCTGCTGCACCACGGACAAGGGCCAGCCGCTGGCCTCCTCCAGCACGATGACCATCGAGTTGGTGACATCGAAATCGAGCTCGGCGATCTCGCGTTCCTGGCGTTGCAGGGTGCTGTCAGCCGCACCGAAGGAACTGCCCATCTTGCGCATCATGTCCGTCATCATCGCCTTGAAGCCGCTGAGGTCCAACAGCACGGTGCTGTGGATGTCGCTGCGGCCATCGGTGCCGTCGCTGTCCTGCAGCCAGTTCAGGGTGGTCTGGCTCACGCTGTCCCGTGGGTTGAAGGGGTTCGGCGCCGTTTCCACGATGCGCAGCGTGTCGCCCTGCACGAAGTCCTTGCCGAAGGGGAAGAGCAGGTAGTTGATCTCCGTGGACATGTAGGCCTCGATGTTCTCCTTGCTCTCGAAGGCCTGCTGGATGGGCGCGAAGACCAAGGACAGGAAGGGGGCCACATCCGGGTCCTTTTTCTTCATCGTGGTAGTGATGGCCTTGATGCCCTTGTCCATAAAGGCCTTCGCCTCCTTCCAATTGGTCAGGTCGGCCTCGCCGGTGTTCTTGTCCACCCTGTACTTCAGCTCCAGGTCCTGGTAGGCCTTCAGTTCCTCGTCGATGCGATCATGGAACTCGGCGGCCATGCGCAACGCCACATTGGCATACCGCACCTCCAACATGTAGTTGTCGGCATCCTCGCTCAGTACCTTGAAATGGGTATCCATGCTATAGGTGCTGTCCTCCACCACCTCGCCGTACTTCATCTCCACCTCGTGCCGGGTGGTGGTGGCGGTGCGCTCATCGCCCACCTTCCAGTGCGGGGCGAAACGGGTGATGGTCTGTGCCTGCGCTGTTGGTGAGCACAGTACGATGGCGAGGACGAGGAGGAGACCGTGCATGGCAAGAAAGGGGCCGGCCTGTTCGATCGGGTGCAGCACACCTGGACCACGGATCGGCAGGGGCGAAGGTAGACCGGCTGGTTGGGCAGCGACTCACTGGTCATTGAGCGAGTGCATGCGCTCGAACCCTAATACCAACCGTACCTGGGTACACGTTCGTCTCTCTTGCTGCTCACGGCCGGATTCACACTTTGGATCGCGCGTGTGAGGAACCTCCCACCTTTGCACCCATGCTCGGCCTCCAACTCCCCACCGACCCGCGCTGGGCGGCACTCGTCCGCCAGGACCTCGCTGAACTGCTGACCGACCATGCCTGGTGTGAGCAGAAGGCGGCCAGCAATGCCATCAGCATGATCGTGCGGCATCCGGAGCTGAGCGAGCTGGTCAGCGAGCTCACCCGCATCGCGCAGGAGGAGCTGGACCATTTCGGCCAGGTGCTGCAGAAGATCCACGCCCGGGGATGGACACTGGGCCCGGAGCGCAAGGACAACTACGTGAACGAGCTGATGCAGTTCGTGCGCAAGGACGGCGGCCGTGAGGAGCGCCTGGTGGACCGCCTGCTGTTCAGTGCCATGATCGAGGCCCGCAGCTGCGAGCGTTTCAAGGTGCTGACCGAGGAGGTGGAGGACCCCGAACTGCGCAGCTTCTACCGCGAACTGATGATCAGCGAGGCCGGTCACTACACCACCTTCATCGGCTTCGCCCGCCAGTTCGGGGGCAAGGTGGATGTGGATGCCCGCTGGAAGGAGTTCCTCGCCTATGAGGCGGAGGTGATCGCGCGCTACGGCACCGCGCCGACCATTCACGGGTAGGGGAGAGATCAGAAGATCAGATGATGAGTTGCTCATCGTCGAGGGATGTCCGTGCTGATCCGGACCGTGCGAGGTACTTGGTCGGCCCTGGAACGGGCGGTGGGGCCTGCGGTTGAACAGGATCGCCGGAGGACGTGTTGTTTTCCGCACCTTCACCACCCCATTCCTCAGATCATGCGCCATCCGCTCCTGCTTGCCCTGTCCTTCCTGGCGGCCACTACGCTGTTCGCCCAGCGGTCCTACACCTTCACCACAGTGCCCGGCGACCCGCTGGAGGCGCGGATCTACACGCTGGACAACGGCCTGCAGGTGTGGTTGAGCCGCAACCCCGATGCCCCCCGGGTGCAGACCAACATCGCGGTGCGCGCCGGCAGCAAGAACGACCCCAGTGACGCCACCGGCCTGGCCCACTACCTGGAGCACATGCTCTTCAAGGGCACCAGCAAGATCGGTACGGCCGACTGGGCCCAGGAGCAGGTGCTGCTGAAGCAGATCAGCGATGCCTACGAGCAACGGCGCAGCACCACGGACGAGGCCGAGCGCGACGCCCTCTACCGCCGCATCGACAGCCTGAGCCTGCTGGCCTCGCGCCATGCCGTGGCCAACGAGTATGACAAGATGGTGAAGCGCATCGGCGCGCGCGGCACCAACGCCTACACCAGCAACGAGCGCACGGTGTACATCAACGACATCCCCAGCGACGAACTGGAGAAGTGGATGATGCTGGAGAGCGAGCGTTTCCAGGAATGTGTCCTGCGCCTCTTCCACACCGAACTGGAGACCGTGTACGAGGAATTCAACCGCGGCCAGGACAACGACGGGCGCCAGGCCTACGCCAAGAAGAACGCCCTGCTGTACCCCACGCACCCCTATGGCACGCAGACCACCATCGGCACCGGTGAGCACCTGAAGAACCCCAGCATGGAGAAGATCCACCGCTTCTTCGAGACCTGGTACGTGCCCAACAACATGGCCGTGATCCTGGCCGGCGATATCGACTACGACCGCACCATCGCCTTGGTGGACAAGCATTTCGGGGGGTGGAAGCGCGGGGAGGTGCCGGCCTTCACCTTCACGCCCGAACAGCCCATCACGGCACCGGTCACCGCCGAGGTGTTCGGTCCGGAGGCCGAGTGGGTGGACCTCGCCTGGCGCTTCGAGGGGGTGAACAGCGACCACGGCATGATGCTGCAGCTCATCGACGGACTGATGAACAACGGCAAGGCCGGATTGATGGACCTGAACCTGATCCAGGCCCAGAAGGTGCTGGACGCGTACGCCTTTGCCAGCACCATGACGGATTACAGCGAGTTCGGGCTGCACGGCGAGGCCAAGGAAGGGCAGACGCTGGAGCAGGTGCGCGACCTGCTGCTGGCCCAGCTGGAGGAACTGAAGAAGGGCAACTTCGAGGACTGGCTGATCGAGGCGGCGGTGAACGACATGAAACAGCGCCAGATCCGCTTCTGGAACGAGAACAACAGCCTGCGGGCCAGCGCCATGACCGATGCCTTCATCCTGCAGAAGCCTTGGAAGGACGAGGTGGAGCTGCATGAACGCATGGGTCGCATCACCAAGAAGCAGGTGGTGGAATTCGCCAAGGCGCACTTCGGTGCCAACTACGTGAGCGTGATGAAGCGCACGGGAGAGAACAAGGACGCCCACAAGGTGTCGAAGCCGAAGATCACGCCCATCGAGATCAAGCGGGACGGACAGAGCGCCTGGCGTACCGAATGGGAGAAGGTGCCCAGCGCCACGCTCGCCCCCGAGTTCATCGACTTCAAGAGCGCCATCGCCCACCGCACGCTGAACAGCGGGGTGGACCTGGCCGTGGTGAAGAACCCCACCAACGACCTGTTCAGCCTGCGCTACATCCTGGACATGGGCACGGACCACGACCGCGAACTGGAGGTGGCGCTGGAATACCTGCCCTACCTGGGCACCTCACGCTACACGCCGGCCGCATTCCAGCAGGAACTGTTCAAGCTGGGGCTGTCCATCAACGTTTCCGCCAGCGAGGACCGCTGCTTCGTGACCCTGAGCGGGCTGGAGAATAACCTGGCCGAAGGGGTGGACCTGCTGGAGCACCTGTTGGCCGATGCCCAGGCCAACGAGGAGGCTCTGAAGGGACTGGTGGCCGACATCGGCAAGGCGCGCCAGGATGAGCTGAAGAACAAGGGAGCCATCCTACAGGGCGGCCTGCTCAACTACGCAAAGTATGGCCCCACATCCTCGTTCAACGATGTGCTTTCCGCCGAGCGGCTCGCTTCGCTGACCAGCGCTGAGCTGGTGGACCGCATCCACGGCCTTACCGGCTTCCAGCACAAGGTGTTCTACTACGGCCGGATGGAGCCCGATGCCGTGGCCGCCTTACTGAAGAAGGCCCACCGCACACCGGCCACCCTGAAGCCCTATCCCGCGCCACGCCGCTATCCCGAACTGGCCACCACGGAGAACAAGGTCTACTTCGCCGATCACGACATGGTGCAGGCCGAGATGCTGCTGGTGAGCAAGGCAGGGACCTTCGACGTGGAGAAGATGCCTTACGCCGCCCTGTTCAACGAATATTTCGGCAGCGGCCTCAGCAGCATCGTGTTCCAGGAGATCCGTGAGGCCAAGGCCCTGGCCTATGGTGCCAGCGCCAGCTACACCACGCCGGCGAAGCAGGAGGATGCCCACTACGTGCGGGCCTTCATCGGCACCCAGGCCGACAAGCTGAACGATGCCGTGGCCGCCATGCTGGTGCTGATGAACGACATGCCCATGGCCCGCGAACAGTTCGAAGGCGCCAAGACCAGCGCCCTGAAGGTCATCGCCAGCACCCGCATCACCAAGGAGAACATCTACTGGACCTGGGATGCCGCCCAGCGCCGGGGGGTGGATTACGATGTGCGGAAGATGAGCTACGAGCGTATCCCGGCGATCACCTTGGAGGACATGAAGACCTTCTTCGATAAGGAGATCAAGGGGCGGCCCTACCACTACTGCGTCATCGGCAAGGAGTCGGCCATGGACCTGAAGGTGCTGGAGAAACTGGGCCCGGTGACGCGCCTGGACAAAAAGCAGTTGTTCGGCTTCGGGGAGGAATAGGCTAGGACGTGCGATCTTCGCGGCCTGCAAGCGTCGGGTCACCAACCACCGACCCTCACCATGTCCCACGAGATCACCGCCACCATCCTTTCCATCGGCGATGAGCTGCTGATCGGCCAGACCATCAATACGAACGCCGGGTGGATGGGGGAGCAGTTGTCCCTCATCGGCATCCGGGCCAAGCGGGTGCTCACCATCGGTGACGACCGGCAGGAGATCCTGGACGCGCTGGCCGAGGCGGAGACCGATGTGGTGCTGATCACCGGAGGGCTCGGTCCCACCAAGGACGACATCACCAAGCACACGCTCTGCACCTTCTTCGGAACCAAGCTGGTGAGGCACCCCGAGATCGAGGCGCACATCGCCAGCTTCTTCGAAAGCATCGGACGGGAGGCGCTGGAGGTGAACCGTGCCCAGGCCGACCTGCCGGAGAGCTGCACCGTGGTTCCCAACGTGCGTGGCACCGCCAGCGGCATGTGGTTCGATCGTGACGGCAAGGTGTTCGTGAGCATGCCCGGGGTGCCCTACGAGATGAAGACCATGATGGAGCACCACGTGCTGCCCATGCTGGTGAAGCGTTTCGAGCCGCCCACCATCGTGCACCGTACCATGCTTACCACCGGCTTGGGCGAAAGCCACCTGGCCCAGCGCATCGCCTCCTGGGAGGACAGCCTGGCCGACGACGGGATCAAACTGGCCTACCTGCCCAGCCCCGGTCTGGTGAAGCTCCGCCTGAGCACCTACGCCAACAACGATCCGGTGGGCGCCCGGTCCCGGGTGGACCACAAGGCCGAGGAGCTTTACCGCCTGATCCCCGAATTGATCTTCGGGGAGGGCGATGCCCGCCTGGAGCAGGTGGTGGGGCGCCGCCTGAAAGACCGCGGTCAGACCCTTTCGCTGGCCGAGAGCTGTACGGGGGGGTATGTGAGCCACCTCATCACCGGGGTGCCGGGCAGTTCGGCCTACTACATCGGTGGGGTGGTGAGCTATGCCAACGCCGTGAAGATGGAGGAACTGGGCATCCCCAGCGACATGCTGGAACTGAACGGCGCCGTGAGCGAACCCGTGGTTGAACGCATGGCCCAGGGTGTGCGCGAGGCCCTGCGCACCGACTGGAGCATCGCCTTGAGCGGGGTGGCCGGTCCGGAAGGGGGCACGGAGGAGAAACCCGTGGGCACCGTATGGATGGCCGTGGCAGGCCCCTCCGGTGTACGGTCCTTCAAGGGCTTCTTCCCCGGCACGCGCGACCTGGTGATCAAGCGCAGTGCCCTGGCAGCGCTGGACCTGCTGCGTAAAGCACTCGATGCGCAGGACCGTGCCACGCCGGCTGCTGACATACGATCGTGGACGGAACTTCCATAAAGGAGGGGACGGGCATGGGATATCCAAAAGATCTCTCTACATTTGCACCCCTGTAATCAGAATCGCCATGTCCAAGGTCTGTCAGATCACCGGTAAGCACGTCATCACGGGCAACAAGGTGTCCCACTCGAACATCAAGACCCGGCGCACCTTTGCGCCCAACCTGCAGGACCGCAAGTTCTTCCTCGCCGAGGAGAACAAGTGGGTGAGCCTCCGGGTGAGCACCAACGGCATGCGTACCATCAACAAGATCGGTCTGGCCGAAGCGCTTAAGCGCGCCAAGGCGAAGGGCTTCTACACGGCCTGACCAACGGACCCACAACACGCTGAACAATGGCCAAGAAAGCGAGAGGCAACCGCATCCAGGTGATCATGGAATGCACCGAGCACAAGAACTCGGGACTGCCCGGCACCAGCCGTTACATCACCAACAAGAACCGCAAGAACACCACCGAGCGGATGGAACTGAAGAAGTACAACCCCATCCTGCGACGCGTCACTGTTCACAAAGAGATCAAGTAAGCTGCGCCTTCGCCGGACAGGCAGGTCGTCGTCAACCCAATAAACGCGCTACTGCGCACACAGCATGGCTAAGAAGACCGTTGCAACCCTGAAGAAAGCCGATGCGAAGACCTTCACCAAGGTCATCCGCATGATGAAGAAGGACGGCCATCGCGGCTACTCCTTCGTGGAGCAGGTCGTGCCCACCGATGAGGCCGAGAAACTGATCAGCGGCAAGTAATCCTTCCGCGCTCATTCTTCGAAAAGGCCGTCCCGACACCGGGAGGGCCTTTTTGAGCATAATGCCCAGGCATGGCCCTTTTCGGATTATTCGGCAAGAAGAAGGAGGCGACCCAGGAGGCCGCCGAGAAGCAGGCATTGGATGCCGGCCTTGAACGCTCGCGCACCGGTCTGTTCGGTCGCATCACCCGGGCCATCGCCGGGAAGACCAGCATCGACGACGAGGTGCTGGATGAGCTCGAGGAGATCCTCGTGAGCAGTGATGTGGGCGTGGACACCACCCTGCGCATCATCGAACGCATCCAGGCCCGCGTGAAGCGCGACAAGTACGTGGGGACGGGCGAATTGAACGCCCTGCTCAAGGAGGAGATCGCCGCGCTGATGAAGGACCCCGAACCGGTGGATCCCGCCATCAAGCCCTACGTGATCATGGTGGTGGGCGTGAACGGCGTGGGCAAGACCACCACGATCGGCAAGCTGGCCCATGCCTTCAAGAAGGAGGGCAAACAGGTGGTGCTGGGCGCCGCCGACACCTTCCGGGCCGCCGCGGTGGACCAATTGCGCATCTGGAGCGAGCGCGTGGGGGTGACCCTGGTACAGCAGGGCATGAACGCCGATCCGGCCGCCGTGGCCTATGACACCGTGGAGAGCGCCAAGGCCCGCGGGGCCGACATCGTGATCATTGATACCGCCGGTCGCCTGCACAACAAGGTGGGCCTGATGAACGAGCTCACCAAGGTGCGCAACGTGATGCGCAAGGTGATCCCCGATGCGCCCCACGAAGTGCTGCTGGTGCTCGACGCCAGCACCGGGCAGAACGCCATCGAACAGGCCAGGCAGTTCACCAAGGCCACCGATGTCACCGCGTTGGCGCTGACCAAGATCGATGGCACGGCCAAGGGCGGTGTGGCCATCGGCATCAGCGAACAGTTCAACATCCCCATCAAATACCTCGGGGTGGGTGAGGGGATCGACCACCTGCAGGTGTTCGACAAGAAGGCCTTTGTGGAGGCCCTGTTCAAACAGGGCTGAGGGCCCGACCTCGGTCATCCGGTCATGGCCTGGTCGTCCTGCGGGCGTTCGATGATCTCCATCGGTATACGCAGCTGTTCGACGAAATAGGCGCACACATCCAGCACCGGGTCGTCATCGGCCTCGGTCATCCACACGATGCGGATATCGCGGTGGTGCTGATGGACTCCAGCTTTATGGCGGCTGAGCGCAATGCGAGGTCGGTGAGGCTAAGGGTGATGCGCTCATCGTGTGGCCGTCCTGCGCACCCCACGATGGGAAGGTTGCCCTGCGGAACACTGGACTTCAGGTGCTTTCCATCAGTCCGGGGCGGCTTTCCGGTACCTTTGCCGCCCCAAGATCCGGCCGCTGCGCAACGTATGAAAGCCCGAACCCTCAAGAAGACCAAGGTCAATGTGGTCACCCTCGGCTGCTCGAAGAACACCTTCGACAGCGAGGTGATGATGGCCCAACTGAAGGCCAACGGCATTGCGGTGGACCATGAGAGCGAGGCCAACGACCACAACGTGGTGGTGATCAACACCTGTGGCTTCATTGACAACGCCAAACAGGAGAGCATTGACACCATCCTCAGCTGGGCCGGTGCCAAGGACCGCGGCGAGGTGGAGAAGGTGTACGTCACCGGCTGCCTGAGCCAGCGTTACGGCCCGGAGCTCAAGGACGGCATCCCCCAGGTGGACGCCTGGTTCGGCACCCGCGACCTGCCCCGACTGCTGAAGACCCTGAAGGCCGACTATAAGCACGAACTGGTGGGGGAGCGCCTGCTGACCACACCGGCCCACTACGCCTACTTCAAGATCAGCGAGGGCTGCGACCGCAAGTGCTCCTTCTGCGCCATCCCGCTCATGCGCGGAAAGCACGTCAGCACGCCGATCGAGCAGCTCGTGACCAACGCGGGCAACCTGGCCAGGCAGGGCGTGAAGGAACTTATCCTCATCGCGCAGGACCTCACCTACTACGGCCTCGACATCAACAAGAAGCGCAACCTCGATGAGCTCGTGTCCCGACTGAGCGACGTGGAGGGAATCGACTGGATCCGGCTGCACTACGCCTTCCCAAGCGGCTTCCCCATGGAGGTGCTGGATGTGATGCGCGACCGGGCCAATGTGTGCAACTACCTGGACATGCCCCTGCAGCACGGAAGCACCCGCATGCTCACGCGCATGCGCCGCGGCATCACGCAGGAGAAGACCGAAGCGCTCGTCAATACCATCCGTGACAAGGTCCCCGGCATCGCCATCCGCACCACGCTCATCAGCGGCTTCCCCGGCGAGACCCAGGCCGACCACGACGACAACCTCGCATGGATCGAACGCATGCGTTTTGATCGCCTCGGTGCCTTCACCTACAGCCACGAGGAGGACACCCATGCCCACACCTTCGCCGACGATGTGCCCGCCGAGGTGAAGGAGCAACGCGCCCAAGAGATCATGGAGCTGCAGGGCGGCATCAGCCTGGAACTGAACCAGGCCAAGGTCGGTCGCACCTTCAAGGTGCTGGTGGACAAGGCCGAGAGCGGCCACTACATCGCCCGCACGGAGTTCGATTCGCCCGAGGTGGACAATGAGGTACTGATCCCCATGGAGGGCAACTACCTGAGGATCGGTGATTTCGCCGTGGTGCGCATCACCGAGGCCAACGAGCACGATCTTCGGGCGGAGGTCCTGGTCGGGGAGGGTGTGTAACTCCAACATCGTTCAGGTGGTCCGGTGGGGCGCCATCCCGGGGAATAGCTCAAGCTCCTCCGATCCGATGTACTTTCCAACCCTCGAGCGCGGGCCTCGGTCAGCGCACGTTCCTGTTCATCCCTTCGATCCGTACAACCCCGGAACCATGTTCACGCTTACCAGTACGGACGTCAGCGATGGCGCCATGGCCACCATTGGCCTGATCGACAATACAGCAGGCTGCAATGGGCGGAACCGTTCGCCGCAGTTGAGCTAGGGCCCGGCGCCCCCTGGTACCAAGAGCTTCGTCATCACCCTGCACGATCCCGATGCACCGCGCAAGGGCGGGTGGTGGCACTGGGCGGTGTTCAACCTGCCCACCACCACCGACGGTCTGCCCTCGGGTGCGGGAGAACCCTCCGGCACGCAGCTTCCTGCCGGGGCCGTCCAGGTCATCAACGATTCCGGTGCGCGGGGCTACAGCGGCCCGTGTCCTCCCCAAGGCCACGGCATTCATCACTACCTCATCACCGTGCATGCCCTTTCCGTGGCGATGCTCGACCTCACCGCAGATGCGGCCCCTCAGATGGTGCAACGCGCCATGGTCGGGAATGTCATCGCCTCGGCAAAGCTGGTCTTCCTCTTCAGTCGGTGAATTGGACCGGACTGCGGTGGAGATCCCCGCGGCCGGCCGGTTTCAGGGGCGTTCCACGAAGGAACCCAAGGCAGGGAAGGGATCCTGCGGAAGAGACAGTGACTAACGCCCGTAGTAACGGTTCACTGCTTCCGTACGGTTCTGCACGTGCAGCTTCTCATAGATCCGATGGATATGCTGCTTGACGGTGCCGGTGGTGATGCCCAAACGCGCGGCGATCTCCTTGTAGAGCAGGCCTTGGGCCAGCAATTCCAGTACGCCATGCTCGCGATCGGAGAGCATGCCATTACTGATGGTGGACCGGTCCTGCACGGGTCGGAACTGTTGCACCACCCGGCGGGCCACATGGGCGCTCATGGGTGAGCCTCCCTCGGCCAGTTCCCGCACGGCCTCCAGGATCTGGTCCGGTGTGGAGCTCTTCAGGATGTAGCCATTGGCACCGGCCTTGAGCGCTTCGAAGACCCGATGATCGTCGTCGTGTACGGTGTACATCAGGAACTGGGTGCCGGTGCAGCGCTCGCTGAGCTGTCGCACGCAATCGATCCCGCTCTGGCCCGGGAGGTTGATGTCCATGATGATCACATCCGGGAACGGTCCGTGCAGGCGCGTCAAGGCATCCTCGGCGTTGGAGTGCACGCTGAAGGACTCAATGCCTTCCTCGAAGATGAACAGCGAATGGAGCGTCTCGCGGATGGTATTGTCATCCTCCACGATGCTGACGCGGATGGGGCCCTTGGTCATGGATGCGAAGGTGAGACGGTCACAGGCCTGCTTGCAATAGAACCTTTGTTAGCATCCACGGGCATGTGGAAGCGCAGTCGGGTGCCGCTCTGGTCCTCCACGGGATCCTCGGTCCCCATACTTTCCACCCGGAAGGTGCCCCCCACGATCTCCATGCGACGGGCCATGTTCCGGATGCCATTCCCCACACCCAGGTCGGCGTGGCGAGGCAAGCCGTTGCCATTGTCGACGATGGAGATGGTCAGTCCTTCGGCACAGCTGATGGCGATGAGCACCTCGGTGGCGTGCGCATGCTTGACGATGTTGTGCAGGGCCTCCTTCACCACCAGCAGCATGTTGCGTCGCTGTTGCGCGCTGAGCGTCACTTCCGGAAGCTCCTCGGGCGCCAGCAGTTCGAAGCGGAGCGCATTGCCATCCAGGTAGGTCCGCGCGTAGTTGCCGATGTACACCACCAGGTCGGCCAGCGTGCCCTGGTCGGCGTTCATCGTCCAGATGATCTGCCGCATGTTCACGATCAGTTCACCGGCCGTGGTGGCCAGGGTACTCAGGAATTTGCGCTTATCCGGGTCGTTCTCCTTCCGCAGCGCCATCTCACTGCGCAGTTTCAAGGCGCTGAGGCCGGCACCCAGATCGTCATGCATGTCACGACCCACCTCCTCGCGGATGCGCAGCTCGGCGATGGTGCGTTCCTGCTGCAGGCGCAGCACCTCCAGTTCGGCCACCCGCTGTTTGCCACGTTGCCGACCGCGGTAGCCGAAGTACAGGCCCAGCAGGATCAGCAGACCCATGGCACTGCCCACGATGATCACGGTGCGGCTGAAGCGTACGCGCTCCAAGGCCTCGGCATAGCGTTCCCGTTCGAGCCGTTCAATGGCCAGGTCGGCATCGGTGCGCAGCAGTTCCCCTTGGATGGCCAGCGCCGAGCGGATGTTGCGCGCCGCGATCAGGCTGTCGATCCTGAACCATTGGGCCATGTGGTCCAACGCCAGGTCGGGCCGTCCCATGTGCTGCACCACCTTGGCCACCAGGCGATGGGCGTTGCGCTGGGTGACCAACCCGATGCCGGATCCATGGGTGTGCAGGTAGTCCATGGCATATGTGATGGCCTCTTCCACCGCCCTCTTATCCCCCAAGGCCTGCAGGGCGTCGGCACGGCCCACGAGGGCATCCACCCCGATATCGTGATCACGTTTGGCATCGGCCACTGCGGCCGAGTGCTCATAGCAGGCCAGGGCACTGTCCGGAAGATTCCGGACCAGGGCGAGGTTGCCCAGTGACCACCAGGCCACGGCAATGGCGCGTGGCGCATCGGCCTTACTCGCCAGTTCAAGGCTCTGTAGGAGATGGATCCCGGCACTGTCCAGTCGGCCAAGGTTGGTGAGGTAGCTGCCCATGTTGCCATGGATGTGGTACAGTTCGCTCACCGGGTATCGTGCGGCCGCCTTTCGCGGGAACCATGCCAGTGCATTGCGCAGCAGGGGAAGCGCCAGCCGGTTGTCCTGGATGTTCTCGTGCAACAGGCCCTTTAGGTTGTACACGTTGGCTATGAGCAGGCTGTCGCCCAATTGTTGCGCGAGCACTTCGGCCTTGTCCAGGTCGGTGATGCCCTCATGGAACAGCCCTTCGTAATAGAGCACCTCAGCCCGGAAACAATGCAGGTAATAGTTCGCCTCCACGTCCTGTTCCGGGTCGATGGACCTGAAGGCCTTGCCGATGGCCGCCATTGAACCCTCCGCCGAGAAGCGGTCCATTTGCGTCAGGATCTCCACGAACTGCTGGTGCAATGCCGTGTTCACCAACGGAGGAAGCTGCTCAATGTGGTCGCTCAATCGCTGCTGAGCGCCAGCCGTTGTGAGCAGCAGGAGCCCGATGGTCAGACCGGTCGGACGGGGGAGGAGGGGGGCCTTCACGCTGCGAAGCTGGCTGAACCGGATGCAAGGCACAATAGAACAAAGATCAGGGGGTGGCCGTGGTGCTATTGGAACGCAACGTGGCGCTACCCATGCCCTCTGGCAGAGCCATCCGCACCACCAGCCGGGTTCCGCGCTCATCCTGGCCATTGCCCAACACGGCAGCACCTTCCACTTCCTGCATGCGACGCTGCATGTTACGCAAGCCATTGCCCAAGCCTTTCGCCGCTTCCGGGGGCAGTCCGATGCCGTCGTCCTCCAGCACCACTTCCAACGCGTCGCCACTGCGAATGGCAAGCTTTACGGTGCTGGCGTGCGCGTGCTTCACCACGTTGTGCAAGGCTTCCTTCACCACCAGGAAGAGGTTGCGCCGCTGTTCCATACTGAGCTGTAAGGTCGGCCATACGGGATCGGTGGCCACCAATAGGGCCAGGTCGTTCTCCGCGCAGTAGGTGCGGGCATAGCTGGTGGTGTAGACCACCCAGTCCTCCAAGGTGGACTGGTCCTGGCCCATGGTCCAGATGATCTGCCGCATGCTGCCGATCAGTTCGCCCGCGCTGGTGGCCAGGGTTTGCAGCTGTTGGCGCTTCTGCGGGTCCTTCTCCACGCGCAGGGCCATTTCGCTGCGGAGCTTCAATCCGCTCAGGCCTGCGCCAAGGTCGTCGTGCATGTCGCTGGCGATGCGCATGCGCTCGTGCAGGATGGCCTGCTCGCGTGCGTAGGCTTCCTTGCGGCGCCTGCGGTCGATGATGCTCCAGGTGACCGAACCGCCGATGACCATTACACCGACCAATGCACCGATGAGGAGCTTGCGCTGGTTCGTCGCCTTCACCTCGGCCAGCAAGCGTTCGTTCTCCACCTGTTCTTTTTCGGCCACAAAGGCCAGACTATCCGCCAAGGACTGCTGCCGGTAGGTAAAGTTCAACTGTGCACGCAGCATTTCCTCCCGGCCTTTCTCGTTGTGCAAACTGTCCATCATGGTGGCGAACAGTTCGTGCATCGCCAACGCCTTCCGCAGGTCTCCCTGTTGCTTGTACAAGGCGTGCAGACTGCCCGCCGCATCGTACACCTCGGCCGCCATGGAACTGTGTTGCGCCATAGCGAGCGAGCGTTCGTTGTAGGCGATCGCTTCCGTCAGTCGCCCCTGGGCTTTGCGTAGCAGGCCGATCGAGCGCAGGAGGATGGCTTCCTGCCGTTGGTCCTCGATCCGTAGAGCGATGCGTAATGCTTCCTGTAGCCGCTCCTCGGCGCGCTCCATCCGACCCGCCGCACGGTCCAGGTTGCCCAGGTTGCCCAGGCTCAAGGCCAGGTTGCGTTCATCGCCAGAGCGTTGATGCAGGCGTTCAGCTTGGCTGAAACGCGCGTATGCCGCAGCCGTGTCGCGCATCTGCAACAGGGCCGTACCGCTGTTCAGGGCCGCATTGCCCATGCAAATGGTATCTCCGGCCTGGGTGCAGGCCACCATGCTGCTGTCGCAATGGCGCAAGGCCATGGCATGGTCGCCCATATCGGTGTGGATGGAGCCGATGTTGGCGTGCGAGATGCCGACCCTGCGTTGATCACCCATGCGCTTGAGCACGCCGATGCTGCGCTGGTAACGGTCAAGCGCACCCGGACGGTCGCCCCGTAGCTGCAGCGAAGCACCCTGTGCGTTCCATCCGATGGCCTCGTACTTCAGATCTCCGTTGCGGCGTGCCAGTTCCACCAACTGCCCGGCCAGGGCGTAGGCCGTGTCAGGGGCGTGGAACATGTAATGGTCGAATGCCAGGTAGTCCATGGCCTGCATGCGTGCTCCAGCGGTCTGCCCCGCTCCCCGCACCACCCGCCATAAGGAATCGGCGTTCACCTGCGCCACCACTGCGGGTGCTGACAGCACAGCAGTAATAAGCAGGTGCAACGGGACGCGCGTCATTCAGCCATCGGTCCACACCGTTCAGCAGGTACGACCGTCCGCCAAACTAAGGATCACCGGTCGACGGGGCAAGCCACCGTCTCAGCGCTTCTCCAGCTCCAACACGATGGCCAGCGCATTGCCGCCCGCCTCCGTGGTGGCACCGATCGTGGCCCCATCGCTGAACCGCACGTTGGCACTGAGTTCGTCACCCAAGACCGCCCGCAACTTTGCGTCCAGACCTTTCGCCGGGCTGGCCAGCATGGCCTCGTTCAATTTCGGGTAGTCGAAGGGCTGGTTGGTCACCAGCACGGCCATCACGTCCAGGTCGCCCTCTTCATCGGCCATCAGGCTGTGGTCGCTGGGGAACAGGCGGGTGCCGGTGATGCCGCAGTAGGGCGAGTGCTTCGGGGTGTACGGGAAGAGCACATAGGTTCGTCCATCGGCCTCCTGCCCGAACACGTAGGTGTAGCACTCGGCGTTGTTGGTGACCTCGATCTTGAATTTGCTGCCCTTGGCGATCGGCGATGTGCTCCTGAACACGTTGCCGCCGGTGTTGCGCAGCGGGATGTTGCGCTTGCTGTCGTTGTCCACAAAGCCGAAGCGGATGTCGAACCGCCCGGGTTTCACATCCACACCTTCGCCCTGTGGGTATACGGCATAGGCCTCCTTGCCGAAATGGTCGAACACCGGGTAGGGCACCCAGGCCATGCCGTTCCTGCCCCATTCCGGACCCCAGCTGTTCATGATCAGGAAACCGCCTGTGTCGTTGAACTTGAAGTCGTCGTAACCCACCACGCACATGGCATGACCACCGAAGCCGCGTTGCTGGTAGTCGCTCTCGGTGGGGATCCAGGCCTCCTGACCGGTCATGTCCTGCATGAAGGTGCCGCCGACCATCATTCCAATGACGATGGGGGAGCCCTGCGACAGGTGCTGCTTCATGGCCACCATGTCCGTGCGCTGTTCGTCGGCGCCCAACGTGAGGCGCTGGAAACCCTTGATGCGGAAGGGCATGGCCTGCTGCACATCCTGTTCGCTGGGCTGCTTGCTGCAGCTCTCGTCGGTGTAAGCGAACCTGCTGAAGGGCAGCGCGCCGCTCTTCGACATCTGTTCCATGGCCCGGTAGATGTATGAACCCTGGCAATCGCTGTTGGCGATCTTGATCTGGTTGTACATGTAGGCCGGACTGAAGGCCGTGCTCTTCGGGTCCGCTCCGGTGGCTTGTGCCTGAACGATGGTGCGCGCGGCATAGGCACTGGCCCAGGCCACACAGCTGCCCTGCTGGCCCTGGTTCAGGCGCGGTGGGCAGTACTGCTCGAGGGTCACACGCTCTGGCAAGGGGTTCTTCACATTGTCGGCCAACGGCTCGTACACCTCGGCCTGGTCGTACAGCGCGGGGTCGAACCTGGCACCGGTGCTCAGACCGGCCAGTTGGCTGATCATGTCGCCACCACCGCTGTTCCTGCCCACGGTGAACCACCAGATGGCCACGCCGATGAGCACCACGATCAGCAGCTTGGGTTTCCTGATCAGGAAGCCCAGCAACATGGGGATCAGGCTGCCCAGCCCTCCGCCCATGCCACCGCCACCACCGGCCGAACGACGTGGGGTGGGACCGGAGGAACGGCGACCGCCGGGGTTATCGGGTACCATTCGGATGGCCATGGGCGATGCGCGTTGGGGATCAGGGTCGGTGATGAAGGTCGTTCAGCGCTTCGGTTGAAAGCGTTCCCTGCCGGTGAGCAGGTGCCAGAAGAGCACGAAGTCACTGCCCAGGCTGTAAAGGGGATAGCGGAACGTGGCGGGCCGGTTGCGTTCGAAGAAGTAATGACCCACCCAGGCAAAGCCGTAGCCGCCCACGGGGATCAGCACCGCCCACCATGCGTTGCCGGTGGTCAGGGCCAGTGCCAGCCACAGCGCGATGAGGCCCGTGCCCGTGAAGTGCAGGATGCGGCTCACCGGATGCTGGTGTTCCTGAAGGTAGAAGGGGTAGAACGCCTGCCAGGAGCGGAATCGTTCGGTGGAGCTGTCCTTCGTCATGGTGGCAGGGTGGAGAAGCTCCGAAATTAGGCCAACAAACCCACGCCATGCGTACGCTACTGAACTTCTTCCTGCTGCTCGTCCTGTCCGCTTCCGCGGTCGCATTGCCACCCGCGCCGGCCATCACCTATGGGGCCCAGGTGGTGGTGCACATCGATGACCTGGATGATGAGGCCATGGCCCGGCTCTCCAAAGCGGTTGGCCGCGAGAAGAACGTCAGCATCGAGTATTCCTGTGTCTGGTCAGGGGTGGTGGTGTTGAAGTTCGCCGAGTCGCCGGTGAGCGAACGGGCGGATGTGATCTCGCTCGCCCGACGGCTGCTGAGCTCGGCCGATATCGAGAAGGGGGTGGAATACCTGCACGTGTTCGCCGAGGCGCGTGGCCCCGGTCGCTGCTGATCCCGCCAAGGCCCGCCGCTACTGCTTGATGATCCGCAGCAGGGCCACCTGTCCGGAGGCATTGAGGCGTACCTGGTAGATCCCGTCAGCCTCTCCACTGAGGTCCAGTTCCATTTGGTCCTTGCCGTAAAGTTCCACTTGGCGGCGTTCCACCACGCGCCCTTGAGCATCCACCACTTGCAGGTCGGCGGTGCCGTCCAGGCCTTCCACGCCCAGGGTGAACGCACCGGCCGTGGGATTGGGGTAGGCGCTCAGCTGGAAGGTGGAGGTGGCCTCATCCAGGCCCACGGCATAGCCGATGGTGAAGGGCCAGTGGATGGTGCGACCGAACTCCCCTTCGAAGTACTTCACCACGGCACCGTTCGGTTTCTTCAGACGGCAGAAACCGCTGCCGGCACCACTGTCCGCCCAGTATTCCAGCCCGTCGTTTCCGGTGTCCAGCATGTCGAAGGTGTAGCAGCCTTCCGCGAGCTGCAGCGTGTCGATGTACTGGGTGTTGGCGGCGTGGGCGGTGCGGCTGAAGATGATGTTGCCGCCGATGTCGCGCACGCGTACCGAGGTCTCCGTCGGGCGGTTGTTGGTCTTGTAGTGCAGCACCACGTCATGAGCATACACCACGGGAAGCTGGAAGCTGGTGCGGTACTCGTCATTCGCCGCATACTGGTCGCTGGAGCCGTTCGGCGCGCTGAGCGTGACGGTGAACACCCGTTCGGCATTGCCCACCCAGAACGCGGTATTGGGCACGGGCAGTTCCACCTCGGTGCGTTCCATGTGCCGGAGCAGACCGGTCCAGGTGTAGCTCTCCGAGGCACCACCGCTCACACCATACGTGAAGGTGACGGCCGTGAGGTCCTGGGCTCCGGCGTTGCGCAGCACCACGAGCGGTGCGTAGCAGATCGGGTTGTTGCGGCGCTGCATGTCGGCGGAGGAGGGGCGCTTCACCTCCACGATCTCGGCATCGAGTGAGTGGGTGGCCGCGCTGAACTCCATCAGGTCCATGTTGATCACGTAGTTGCCACCGCCCATGCCCAGGTTGTTGGCCGGCACCGGGGTGATGTCGTAATCCAGCGTGGCCGTGCCGCCGGGCGTGAGGCCTGTGAGCACCACCTCATGGTCCTTCACCAGGTCGCCAGGGCACCAGCCCTCCCGGCTGTTCAGCCAGGTGCCGCCCTGCGGGTACACAGGGTTCAGCGCACAGTCATGGGTCTGCCAGATATTCCATTGGTCGGCCAGCGTGCCGTTGAGGTAGACGTAGTGACTGTTGTTCTTCCACTCGCAGCAGTGCGGATAATCGCCGGTGTTGCTGTTGTGGCCATGGCCCGTAAGGCGCGTTCGCAGGCTCCATTGGGCGGCATCGGGGCTCAGGTCCACCTGCACGGCAGGGAGCGCCACATCGTTGTCCAGGTCGGCATAGCTGCGGCTGGTGAGCCCGCCCCAGGGGCGTTGGTGGTTCACCACTTCGCGCGGTGGAATGCCCTCGATGAGCTCGAACTCCAGGTCGATGAGCTCCTGCTGGTTGCCCGCGCTGAGGTCCACGCTGTCACGCAGCAACCACTGATAGTCGGTGACGTCGAAGGTCCAGCGGAAACCGTTCGGACCGAGCGTGAGCCCGATCCCGTATGGCGTGATGAAGCGCCCGATCTCCCAGTCGTTCAACAGTTCGAAGGGGACACCGTAGTAGTCCAGGGTGTCGTTCACATCCACCACGCCATTGGTCGGCACGGAGTCGATGGCGAGCCCGTCCGGACCATAGGTGTAGACCATGCCTCCGCTCCATCCGAACACGGTATCCAGCGGCAGTGCGGCGTTGCCCACCACTTCGAAGAACTCCTCGGTGAGCAGGGGCAGGGGCTCCTGTCGCTCCAGCAGCACGGTGTCCACCACACTGGTGTAGCTGCCCTGCACGAAGGTGAGGTCGGGACGCATGCCGATGGGCTGCTGCGCGTGGAAGGTCTCCGGCGCGTCGCGGTAGGCGCGTTGCACGGTGCCCAGCGCCCAGGCGCCGTTCGCGGGATCCGCACTGTTGGTCAGGCGGTGCTCGTCAGGAAGCTCATCACAATGGAAGGTGTAGAGCAGGTCCTCCGCATTGGGGTGGCTGCCGTCGATAGCGCGGTCCTTCCAGGCCAGGATGTTGGCCGAGGTGACCTCCGTGGCGAACACGTTGATCTCATCCAACGACCCGGGATAGGGGAACTCCCCGTTGATGCCACTGCCCAAGCGGAACCTCGTGATGCCCGCCAGGGGCTTGGTCTTTCCCGTGCCGCTATGCCACAGCGCACCGTTGTAATAGATCTTCATGGACCCGGTGGCCGTGTTCTTCACGAAGGCCCAGTGGTTCCATTGCCCTTCCACCTGGGGCATGGTGGTCACCTTGTCGATGCGGTCGAACCCACCGCCATCGTTGCCGGCATCCCAGTACACCCGACCGTCGCTCCAAGGCAGGTGCACGTTGAGGATACGGCGACCCTGGGCGTCCACCGCCTCCAGGATGCTGGTGTTCACCGTGGGAATGATGGCGTCACCCTTCACGCGGAACATCACGGTGAGCGAAGTGCCGAGCTCGGCCATGGGGCTGGGGGCCACGCCGATCAGGTCGTCGTTCAGCTGCAGGTATCCGTCCAGTCCCACGGCCTGCACCGCCATGCCGGCCGGAGCGCCCGAGGAGCGGACGCCCGGCGCCGTGGCATTGCTCTGGCGTGTGGCGGCGAGGTCCACCAGGATGTTGGAGGTGCCGTCCCACACGAAGGGCTCGGCGAGGGTGAACACTTGCTCCCCGGCGACGGTACCAAGCGTGGCGGGTGCCACTTCATGCACCGTGCCCAGTCCGTTGCCATCAAAGGCCGTGATGCTTCCTGCAGCGGTGTTCTTCAGGCGGATGGTGAAGCGATCGTAAGCGCCATTCCCTTGATCATCCGTGGTGAAGCGCAGCTGGTGCACCGGACCGGCCTGCAGTCCCGAGGCGTTCAGTTCATCGGCCAGGAAGAGGTACTGTGATCGGCTGGTGCCCATCACGGCCTGCAACAGGCCACTGTCCCACAGGTCCCCGGCACCGATGGTGTGGGTGCTCTCGCTCTCCGTGGACGTGATGGTGCGACGCGCGACCTCCATCTGCCGCGTATGGTAGAAGGGCACCGTGGCGCGCTCAACGCTGGCAGGCACCAGGGCACCCACCTTGAACAGGGGATAGGTGAGCGCCGTGCTGTCCAACACCCCGGTGTGCTCGTGGATCAGGTTATAGGTAAGGTAGTCCCACTCGCCACAGGCATACTGGTCCTGGGTGGTGGCGGCATCGCACTTCAGCGTGTGGTGCATCAGCACCTTGCGGTACTGGTGGGTGCTGTCCGGGAACTGGTACCAGCCTCGGCGTGCGGTGATGTCGCTGAACGTGAGCGTCTGCACCCGCAGGGTGTCCTGGGCGGAAAGCACACCTACAGGAACTAGCGATGCTAAGAGGACGAAGGAGCGTACGGTGCTGATCATGGACGGGGAATGGGTGCGGAAGATAGTCGGCGACATGGTGCGGCCCTGCCGGAAAGGAGCGCTTCCGATGGATCCCACAGCATGGACACGGGTTGGAAGGAGGGTCGGACCGGGGTGCTTAGGCTCCGGTCCCCACGGGGTACCTTTGGACCCGCACATGGATCCCCACTGTATCCCGTATGCCGCCACCGGGCGCTTCTCACCCTTGGTGGTGGATTATCTGGCCGGCGATGAACGCCTCCGGGAACATGCGCCTCTCCGTCCTGATCGCGCCGGGCTCAAGCAGGCCGCCAACGGTCGGACCTTCGACCCCAAGGTTCGGGCGGTACTGGTGGAGGCGCTCGATCGACAGTACGAGGGACTTCCGGTAGATCCAGCCGTGCGGGCCAACTTGGACCGCCTGGCCCGGCCCGAAGCATTGACGGTGACCACCGGACACCAGCTGGTGCTCTTCGGCGGACCGCTCTACGTACCCTTCAAGATCCTGAACATCATCCGCCTGGCCGGTGAACTGTCCAGGGAACTGGCACGACCGGTGATCCCCGTGTTCTGGATGGCCAGCGAGGACCATGACCGGGCCGAGATCGACCACACCTATTTCAACGGACACAAGCTCCAATGGGCCGGTGCGGCCGGCGGCCCCGTGGGACACCTGCCGCTCACCGGCATCGACGCCGTGGTGGAGGAGGCCCTGACGCAGCTTGGCCCCGGCGCCGAACGGGACCGCATGGCGGAATTGCTCAAGGCCTGCTATCGGCCGGAGCACACCCTCGCGCAAGCCACCCGCCTCTTCGTGAACGCCCTCTATGGACAACATGGCCTGGTGATCTTGGACGGTGACGATCCCGCCCTGAAACGCCTGTTCATCCCCGTGATGCAGGAGGAACTGCTGAACCAGGTGGCCGAACGCAGTGTGCGGTATGCCAACGACAAGCTGGGGCCCGACTACAAGGTGCAGGCCTTCGCCCGGGAGATCAACCTCTTCCATCTGCGCCCCGGTCATCGTGCCCGCATCACGCTGGAAGGCGACGGCTACCGGGTGCTCGACGGTGGTCCGCACTTCACCATGGACCAACTGCTTGCTGAACTGCAGGCGCATCCGGAACACTTCTCGCCGAACGTGCTGATGCGTCCGCTCTATCAGGAGTGCATCCTGCCGAACATCGCCTATGTGGGCGGTGGTGGTGAGCTGGCCTATTGGCTGCAGTTGAGCTGGCTGTTCCAGTCCATGCAGGTGCCCATGCCGGTGCTGCTGCTGCGCACGAGTGCGGCCTTCCTCAGCGCCAAACGCATGGCCCACTGGAAGGACCTGGGCCTCACGGTGGCCGACCTTTTCGCCGACCAAGGTCCCCTTCAGGCCCGGGTGGCCGCAGCGCGGGTGGATTTCCGCACCGAGCTGGACAAGGAGCGCACGGCCTTGATCGGGATCTACGCATCCATCGCCGCCACGGCGGTCGCGGCCGACAGCACCCTGCTGGGGGCGGTTGAGGCGCGGCGCTCAGCGGCCCTCCGTGGAACGGAGCGTCTGGAGAGGAGCCTCGTCCGTGCTGCGAAACGACAACAGTCCGAGGTGCTCCAACGCATGCAGGTGGTCCATCAGGAGCTCTTCCCCGGTGGTGGTTTGCAGGAACGCAGGGAGAACATCCTGCCCCAACTGGCGTCGCGCGGTGAAGACTACCTGGCCGACCTGATGGGAAAGTTGGATCCGCTGGATGCCCGCTTCACCCTCCTCGTGGAATAGGGGCGGACTCAGTACACGAAGCGGACGCTCTCCATCCGATCGCCGTCGATCATCCGGAAGAGGTAGGCACCGCGTTGCAGGCCACCGATGCCGGTGTTCAGCACGCCGCTCTCGGCCACCACACCTTGGGTGATCAGGCGGCCGGTCATGTCCATCAGTTCGTAGCGGCTGCCTTCGGGGAACCCATGCAGGGCCGTGAGCACATCAGCCGTGGCGAACACCACCAAGGGGCGGTCCGAGGTGCCCCCCCGGAACACGCTCACCACCGGGCTGTAGGTGCTGGTACCGTCGGTGTCGCTCTGCTTCAAGCGGTAGTAGCTCAAGCCGCTCAAGGGCCGAAGGTCCAGGTCGATGTAGTGCAGCAGTTGTGCGCTGTTCCCGGCGCCAGGAACTTCCAGCACAGGACTGAACAGGAAAGCATCGGCGCTGCGTTCCACGGTGAACCAGGCATTGTCCTGTTCGGAGGCGGTGATCCAGTCCAGCCGCACATGTTCGCCTTCAGGCTTCGCGGTGAACTCCACCAAGCTGATGGGCAGGGGGTTCTCGCCATTGATGGAGGCTAAGGTCCAGGGGCTGAACAAGGACTGTGCACCGGCGCTGGGCACGGTACCGAACGCGGCGAGCGGTGATGCTCCTCCGTTGCCGCGATCAAGCCACAGGCTGCCGTCCCAGCGGGCCACACGCAGGTCGTTCGGATCTGTCACGCCACAGCTTTCCGGAGTGTCCCAGGTGAGCACCACCACCGCATTGCCGGAGCCCACCGTACGATCGATGATCCAATGCTCGCAATCGCTCACACGGTCCAGCGTGGGTTCCATGGCGGATCCCCATGTATAGGCACTGATCGGGAAATACTCCGCCGTGAACGCCCCCGTGGCCAGACCGGTGATCCCGGTCAATCCGCAGGGACGCAAATTCCCTCCCTTGCCCACGGGGAAGGTGAAGTCGCTGTTGCCGATCTTTTGCACCGGGCCGTGCACGAAGCTCAGGTCGCTTGCATTGGAGGCCACCGAACCCGCGCGCAGGCTCACCAGTTCGGTGGCCGAGTTCATGACCCTTCCGGAGCTGAGGTCCAGTTCGGTACGAATGTCGATCGGGCTGTTCAAGACCAGGTCGCCGCCTGTCTTCTGCACGCGGAGCGTGGCAAAGACCTCCGGCCCAGTGGTTGTGATCGTTTGGTCAACGTTCCCATTCAGGATGACCACGGAATTGGGCTCCTGGAACTTCAGTTCATCCTCCACGTTCAGCCAATCGCCGCCGAGGAAGAGGGTGCCACTGGGCACAACGGCACTGGTGAGGTCCAACAAACCACCAACACCGATCGTCAGATCATCCTCCACCCGAACGGTTCCACCAGCATCACACCGAACGATCGCCTCGTTGACGGCACCCGGTGTGAAGCCATTGACGGCCAAGGTGGAGCAGCTCAACTGGCTGTTATCCAGGATGCTCGTGGTAAGTGCCCCTGCCACAGCGGTACGGCTGACCGTCAGCGGTCCGTCGATGGTGAGTGTGCTGCCGTTGCGCACGATCAATTGACGCGCAGCGGCACCCGATGTATGGAGGATGGATGCACATTCCGCGGCACTGGCCGGTATCAGACCCACCTCGCAGTTCCGCGCAGCCCACGTGGGGTCGATCACCACCGGCGTGGTCAAAACGGGTATGGTCACATCGTCCCAGTTCTTGCATTCGAACCAGTCGGTGCTGGTGCTGCCCCGCCAACGTCCGGCCACGAAGGGGGCCACGGTGATCGGAAGGATGGGTGCCGTCACCCAATTGAAGCCACCAGCGTTGTAATCAGCACAGTTCGCATAACTGCTCCAGTTCGCGATGTCGTCCACCCGGATGATCCAGTCACGCTGGCTGGCAGCGGTCATGGGCCCGATGTACTTGTTGAAGTCCGTGGCCAGCGTAGGGGCCATGCTGAAGCACTGGATTCCCGGAGGCAGGTTGCTCTGTTGGTTGCTGCCACATGCGGCCGTCCACGGAACGGTGGGGTTCGTGGAGAAGCCATAGAGGATGGTCCCGCTGTAGGTGGCATTGTGCCCGCTCGGCGTGTTCGTGGTCCACGTTCCGCCTTGACCGAAGAAAAGCTGGTCACCACCGGAGTTCAGGTTCACCGTGGTGGCTCCATTCAGCGAGGCGCAGGTCCAGCCGGCGTCCGGTGCTACCCCTTGGATGTTCGTCGGACCGAATGAATTTGTTATCCTCACGGTGATCACCTGCCCTGCTGGAATGGCGATGCCCGTGCGGGTAATGCTCACAGTGCCTTCAGTGTTCCCCCAAAGCCCGGGAGTGCAACGGCCATAACCGTTGTCCGTGATGATCATGGTGGTGCCCGGAACAATGGGCTTGAAGCTCATGAAACTGACCTGGTCCTCTCCAGCAGAACCGCCACCGCACGCGACGGTGTTCGAGTTCACTCCCAGAATGACCACGTCGCCTGGCTCCAGCACGGTGGCCGGCGTATCGTTGTCGCCGATGGTCAACACGCCAGTATTGTTGCTGCCCATGGCGAAGCCGGCCGGGACGGCGCTTAGCGTGAAGGTCACTGGTTCCGTGCTCTCCGGGTTCAGGTCATTGATGACCGTGGCGTTGAAGCTGGCCGCGGTGGCCCCGGCCACGAAGTTCACGGTGATGAAGCCACCTGCCGCACCGGGTGCCGTCACGTAGTCGTTCGGGTTGAACCCGTAGGACGCCCCGGGCCCATTGGTCACCTGGATGGTGATGCTGCCGGCCACCGGTGCCGCCGGGTTGATGCTCAGGTTGAAGGTCTGGGTACCCGCCGACTCAAGCACCGAGATGCTTAAGGTGCTGAAGTTCACCGTGGGGGTGACGTCGTTGTCCGTGATGGTGAAGGTGTGCACCAGCGCCGAACCCAGAGACAGCCCGGCAGAGGCTCCCGTGATGGTGAAGGTGATGGTCTCATCCCCCTCAGTGACGATGTCATCGGCGATATTGATGGAGAAGGTGACCGAGGTGGCCCCGATCGGAACCGTGCGGGTGATGGCCCCAGCCGTGGTGACCGGTGCCGTGGTGTAGTCGTTGCCGATCCCATAGATCGCACCCGCACCGTTCGC
This sequence comes from Chryseobacterium gleum, assembly GCA_945872795.1. GTDB lineage: Bacteria > Bacteroidota > Bacteroidia > Flavobacteriales_F > PHOS-HE28 > PHOS-HE28. The sequence continues at coordinate 25,988 of CAMCAZ010000021.1, read as the reverse complement.
CACCCCGATGGTGATGGTCTCTGCAGCAGTGGCCGCAGGCGAGATGTTCAGGGTCACTGTGACCGCGCCGGCACTTTCCAATGCACTGCTGGTGGATGCTGCAAAGTTCACCGTGGGGCCGCAGGTCATGGTGTGCGAGCCCAGATTGGCCACCACATCGAGCGCGTTGTTCGTCCATTCAGAGGCCAGAGTCGGGAAGGGGCAGAGAATATTTGTGTTGGCTGGTGCTGTTTGCGCCGGGTCGATGGTCACACCAGCACAGACGTTCGCGTTCCGTACAATGCTGCGGTCCAATGTGGAAAAGCCCGTTGCCGTCCAGGCAGCCCCCGGATCACAGCCGATGTTCCCGATGATGTCCACAGAGCTGGCGGTGGAGACCTTCCACAGGACTACGGCATCGTCACCGTTGAAATTGCACGCAGTAGCGACCGTGGTCGCCCCGCCATAGATGGTGGCAAGCGAATTCCTGTAAACGATCGTTGCCCCAGCGGTCAAGGTGCCGGTAAGGGCGCTTGTGACGGTGGGTACGGCCGACCCGTTGGCATAGAGGCGAAGCTGATAATCCGCCAAGTTGATGGCAGCCGCAGTGCCGTTGTACAACTCCAAATACTTGTTGTTGGCGCTGCCTTCCACATACTCGGAGATGATCAGGTCCGTGGGCTGCGCCACCACCACCAGCCCCAGGCCCATTGCCGCGGCCAACAGCCACATCCGCAGGGACTTGATCAGAGGGGACGAGGGTTGGGCGTGATCAACGGTCATGGAAGCGGCCTTCGTACCGGCCACAAAGGTCGTACGATCGGGGATCCCCCATATGAACGGATCGTTAATCCTTGCGGCCATCCACACGCTTCGTTCGGACCCCCGCAAGTTAAGAAGCTTTCCCAAGCCTTCCGCGCGGCGGCCCTTGGATGGAAGACGCTTGAACGGCCGCTCTGGATCGCCCGGTGCCTGATCACTTATCCACGATCCATGCACGATCACTTCCGCTGGCCTCCCGCTCCGGACCTTCCGGCTACTTTTGCAGGCAAGCCGGATCCAATCCGCCGGCCCTTCCCCGTGCCCGGTACCATCCTCATCCTTGACCACGGTTCCCAGTACACCCAGCTCATCGCCCGGCGGGTGCGCGAGCTCAATGTGTACTGCGAGATCCACCCTTTCAGCAAGGCCCAGCAGTTCGTGGGCGACCCCTCCATCGCAGGGGTCATCCTCAGCGGCAGCCCCAGCAGCGTGCACGAGCCCAACGCTCCGGACACCGACCTCGGCGGGATCATCGGCAAGGTGCCCGTGCTGGGCGTGTGCTACGGAGCCCAACTGTTGGCCAAGCGCGCCGGGGCGCTGGTGGAACGCAGCAACACCCGGGAGTACGGCCGGGCCCACCTCAGCACCATCGGCGACAGCCACCTCTTCGACGGTATCCTGGCGGGTACCCAGGTGTGGATGAGCCATGGCGACAGCATCGCCGCACCCAGCGAGGCCATGGACGTGATCGCCAGCACCAAGGATGTGCCGGTGGCCGCCTTCCGCCTCCGCGACCACATGACCTTCGCCGTGCAGTTCCACCCCGAGGTATACCATACCACGGACGGACTGCAACTGCTGCACAATTTCGTCATCAGCATCTGCGGCTGCGAAGGCGACTGGACCCCGCACGCCTTCGTGGATCATACCGTGGAGCGCCTTAAAAAGCAGCTCGGTGTGGACCAGGTGGTGCTCGCCCTCAGCGGTGGCGTGGACAGCTCCGTGGCCGCCCTGCTTCTGGACCGTGCCATCGGCGAGCGCCTGCACTGCATCTTCGTGGACAACGGTCTGCTCCGCAAGGACGAATACATCCGTGTGCTGGAGAGCTACCGGCACCTGGGGCTCAACATCTCCGGTGTCGACGCCAAAGCGGAGTTTTACAGCGCCCTGAAGGGACTGGAGGACCCTGAGGCCAAACGAAAGGCCATCGGTCGCACCTTCATCGAGGTGTTCGACCGCGAGGCGCACCGCATCAAGGATGTCAAATGGCTGGGCCAGGGCACCATCTATCCCGATGTCATCGAGAGCGTGAGCGTCAACGGACCGAGCGTCATGATCAAGAGCCACCACAACGTCGGCGGCCTGCCCGATCACATGAAGCTGCAGGTGGTTGAGCCCCTGCGCCTGCTGTTCAAGGACGAAGTGCGACGTGTGGGTAGGGAATTGGGCCTCGACCCCAACATCCTGGGCCGTCACCCCTTCCCCGGTCCGGGGCTCGCCATCCGCATCCTCGGCGACATCACCCCCGAGAAGGTGGCCCTGTTGCAGGAAGTGGACCACATCTTCATCCAGGGCCTTCGTGACGAGGGACTCTATGATCAGGTGTGGCAGGCAGGAGCCATCCTGTTGCCCGTGCGCAGCGTGGGCGTGATGGGTGATGAACGCACCTATGAGAACGCCGTGGCCCTGCGTGCCGTCACCAGCACCGATGGCATGACCGCCGATTGGTGCCACCTGCCCTACGAATTCCTGGCACGGATCTCGAACACCATCATCAACCGGGTGCGTGGCGTGAACCGTGTGGTCTACGATATCAGCTCCAAGCCTCCGGCGACCATCGAATGGGAATGAACGTGCATCGTACGCTCCTGGTCCTGACCCTGCATCTGTTGCTCCTGCCTCTGCTGTGGGCTCAGGAACAGCGCACCGTCAACGGTCGGAAGTTCACCGTTCATCGCGTGGAGGCCGGCCAGACGCTCTTCGCCATCGCCCGCGCCAATGCCGTGCCGGTGGATGCACTGTTGGAGGCAAATCCCGGAGCGCAGGACGGCCTAAGCATCGGGGACGAACTGCTGATCCCGCTGGATGCCGTGCAAAAGAAAGAGGCCCGCTCGGCACCCGTGCTCAGCGCCACTGGCGGTCTGCAGCATACCGTACAGAAGAAAGAGACGCTGTACGGCATCGCCCGGAATTACGCGCTGGACATCAATGCCCTGCTGGCGGCCAACCCCCAGGCGCAGCAAGGCCTGCAGGAGGGCATGGTGCTGCAGATCCCCGTGTCGGAGGCCCAGGGCCAGCAGGCGCTGACCGTGCGCCCGGCCGAAGCGCTGAACATCATCGAACACACGGTGCAGCAGGGGGAGACCCTGTTCAGCTTGGGCCAGCGCTACGGCACCACGCCCGAAGCCATCCAGCGCGCCAACGACGGATTACCGGAAGGCCTGAGGACGGGCATGGTCCTGCGGGTCCCGGCGAAACCCGGAATGCTTGCCCCGCCGCCGGTGGTGGTCGAAACGCCCCGCATCTCAGAGCGGCACCAGGTGGCCTTCCTGCTGCCCTTCTCTGTGTCCCGCAATGACAGTGCCCTCGCGGCCAGCGCCAATGATCCGCAGTTCCATGAGGCCACCCGCATCGCTGCCCAGTTCTACGGCGGTGCGCTGATGGCCCTCGATTCGCTTCGTGCCCGTGGTCTTCAAGCGGATGTGGAGGTGATGGATACCGGAGAGTCACCGGCCGTGTGGGGCCCCGTGCTCAAACGGCCCGAGCTGCAGGACGTGGAGCTTTTCATCGGTCCCTTCCACCGCTCGGCGATCGAACAGCTGGCCCGGGCCAATACCAGGGCCCACATCGTGTGCCCCGTGCCCCAGACCAACAAGGTGATCCTGGGCATGCCCAACGTGAGCAAGGTGGCGCCCACACGTTCCGACCTGCTCAAGCATGCCGCCCGATACGTGGCTCAACGCCATGCGCGGGAGAACATCATCCATCTGCGACCCGATATCGCTGCGGACAAGGACGGACAGGAGCAGATGGGCCGCGCTTTGAACGCATCTCTGGGCACCGTCTCCGCGCGCTACCGCGATACCGTGCTGGTCGCGCGCCCCGGTCGCCGCGACATCTCCGACCTGATCTCAAAGCTCGACGCCAAGCGCCTCAACGTCATTGTGACCTCCTGTGAGGATGTGGAGTTCGTGACCAGCCTGGTGGGCAAGCTGAAGCCCCTGTCCGGCAAGTTCTCCATCGCGCTGGTGGGCACCGAGGCCTGGCTGGGCCTGGAATCCATCGCAGTGTCGGACCTGGATGTGCTGGGCTTCCACTTCGCTGCGGCTTCCTTCGCAGATCCCGCGGATGCCCGCAACAAGGCTTTCATTCGCGGGTTCCAGGAACGGTTCCATACCGATGTGGACGAATACGCCTACCTGGGCTATGATGTCACCTACCACTACCTCAGGGCCCTGATGGAAGGCTCGGGTGAACTGAGCACGCGCCTGGACCAGGTCGCCGAAGCGCCGTTGCACATGGGTTTTCGCATGGCCCGCACCGGTCCCGAGAACGGTTACCGCAATGAGTACGCGGTCATGCTCCTGCAGAAGGACCTACAGCTTGTGAAGGCGCCATAAGTGCTCAGCCGATCGCCTCGTTCATATCGGGCAGGCCCACTGTGCGTAGCAGGCTGTAGTGCGAACGCAGCGCGCTCCAGAGGGTTGGGTTCACTTGGTAGGTCAGGCCGAACTCCTCGGCCGTGCATTTCACGATCGGCGACAAGGCCGGGTAGTGCACATGGGCCACGCGCGAGAACAGGTGGTGCTCCACCTGGTAGTTCAGCCCGCCCACATACCAGCTCAGCCAGGGGTTGTTCGGGCTGAAGTTCACCGTGGTCTCCAGTTGGTGGATGGCCCAGTCGTTCGCGATCACACCATCGGTATCGGGCAGGGGATGCGTGGTGCCTTCCACCGAGTGTGCCAATTGGAACACCAGCGTAAGGATCAGGCCCGCCACGAAGTGCATCACCAGGAAGCCCGTGAGCACCTGCCACCAGGAGATGCCTAGGACGATGGGCAGTACGAGGATCACCGCGAAATAGGTCGTCTTCATCGCCACCAGGCGCCAGAGGAAGTTCCGGTGTTGGGCCTTGTTGCCTGCGTTCACCCCGTTGCGGGTGAACTGCGCGAACTGTACGAAATCCTTGGCCACCACCCAGTACAGCGTGAGCAGGCCGTAGAACAGCGTGGCATACAGCCATTGGAAACGATGGAACCACTTCACCGGGGTGTGGGGTGAGAACTTCAGCACCAGGCGGTCCTCGATGTCCTCGTCCATGTGAGTGACGTTCGTGTAGGTGTGGTGCAGGATGTTATGCTGCAACTTCCAGTTCTGGGTGCTGCCTCCGCAGAGGTTCAGGGTGTGGCCCATCAGCCAGTTCACCCGCTGGTCAGAGGAGAAGGCACCGTGGTTGGCATCGTGCATCACGCTCATGCCGATGCCGGCCAATCCCAGTCCCATCAGGAACCATAGGCCGAGCGCCCAGCCGTAGCCGGGTTGCAGGATCAGTAGCGCCGCAAAGGGTAGGGTATACAGCGCGATGAGGACCACGGCCTTCAACACCAACTGGGTGTTGGCATGCCTGCTCAGGCCCTGTTCCTTGAAGTACTGGTCCACCCGGGCTTTCAGGGTGGGGTAGAAGGCGCTCTTGTCCCGGGGGACGAACTTCAGGTGACCTTTCTGCTGCATGTGGGGGGCTGGGGCTCTACTCTCTCCTCCATCGAACGCTTGGACCTCCGGGCTTGTGCGCTCCCGCCGCTCGACAGGGCGGAAAGCCGGGGCCGAGAGGGGAGAAGCTTGATCGGGAAGACCACGCCGAACGCGGACAGTACAAAGGTACGGGTGGGGGCCGTGGATCAGCCGAGTCCAGCGGCGGCGTTCTTCGCTTCAGGATCTTGATGGACTGCAACTCACTGATGGTCCAGGTACGGTTCGGTGCTCAGGATCACCGCTGTTCGTCGGCTGGTGCCAGGTCCTCGGGGGCGTCGGTCTGCAAGCGGTCCGGCCGCTTGCCGATGGCCTGCCGGTGGCTCCACCATCCCCCCACTCCGAAGAGGGCCACCTGAAGGCCCTGATCTTGGGCGAGGGTCACCTGTTCGGCCGTCATGCGCCCATTGTCCATGGTGATCCCGGCACAGCCGATGTCCTTCGCCCGGGCCATGCCGTCCGCGGCATCGGTGGCGTAGAGGAAGAGCGGCAGGGCCGGGTCCTTGCGGTGCAGGAGCTTCAGGAACTCATCCACCTGGCACTCCACGATCAACCGCCCACGCAGGTTGGGCTGGGCATGCAGGCGCACCAAGGCATCGCTGAAGGTCTCCAGGTAGCCCCACCAATCGCCGGTCGCGAAGAGCTTGATGTCCAGCGTGAACCCCGCCTCCGGGTGTTCGGTCGCAGCGCCCAACAACAAGCTGTCCAGCCGGACCAGCGGGTAGGGCCGGTCGCCTTCGTGGCTGTTGGGGCAGGCCCGGAGCTGCGTCCAGCTGCTCGCATTCACCAGCCCGCTGCAGGATGTCAGTTCCTCCAGTAACTGGGTATGAAAGGCCACCAGCACGGTATCGGCGCTGAGCTGCACATCCATCTCCACACCGTCGATGCCCAGCGCTAGGCCGCCCATCAGTGCCTCTGCGCTGTTCATCGGGTGGCGCCCGCCGGAGCCCAGCCCACCATGGCCGATGACCGAGATGCCGCCCGGCCCGGGCGTCGTGCAAGCGCTCACGCACAACAGCAGGGCGAGGGACCAGGGGGCGTAGTGCTTGAGCACGGCAGCGCGTTGCATCGGGATGGAATGCAATGCTACGGATCGGCGCACGGACAGCGACCGATCATCACCAATGGCTATGGCCGTGGGGATAGCTGCACGGTCAGGAGCAGCGGACAGTCGAAGAGGGCGGAGGGCGCCACCATCGGTTCGTCGAGCGGCGGGGCGGCCCCGTAGCGCTCCTTCATCAGTGCCTGGACCAACTTGCTGTCCAGGTCATGGTCCCGCAAGGGCCGGGGCTCGCACAGCCGGATGCCGAGCGCTTCCGCATAGACTTTCCACACCAGCTCGGAGCAGTAGATCCGCTCATCGCTCCATTCGAAGGCCAGGTCGTAGGGCAGTCCCATGAAGCGCCGTGTGGCCTCCATCAGCCGCTTGCGTTCGGCAGGGTCGAGGTCAGGGGTGTCGCGTGTCAGGCGCTTCACCGCGTATTCACCATCGCCGTGGTCGATCCATTCCTGCAGTGGGGTGATCTTCACAGGGCCCACCGCCTCCACCACCATCCAGCGGCCGTTCTCCCGGAAGGCCATGCCCACGTGGGTCCATCGGCTATGGGTGGCCAGCGCGATGGCATCTCCCTGTCGACCGCCGGTAGCCTGGAAAAGGATGTCACCTTCCCGCAGCACGTCCTTCACCACGGAGTCCTTGGTCGACGGGGTGGCGATCTGCCCTTTGGCGGAAGGGGATGCCGGCCCTGGCCATCCAAGGACGAGGGCAAGGGAGAGGAGGGCGACGCTCTTCATGTTCCGTTGAACGGCGGGTGAGGTGGCCTTCGTATGGCGGCTAGTGGGTGAAGGCCTGTTCGAAGCGCGCCGAGTTGCCGCGGTCATCGACCACCTCCAGCACGAAGCTGCGCTTGCCGCTGCCTTTGCTCACCGTGTCGAAGGTGTGGATGAGGGTCTTGTTCTTGGGCTCGTATTCCAGCAGTACCCATTGCCCATCGATGGTCCCGCGCCAGCTGCTGATCCCGCTCAGGCCGTCGGCCACCTTGAGCGTGAAGCGGCTCCGGCCCGTCATGTCGGCGCGCAGGTCCACATTGGTGATCACAGGCGGCAACGTGTCCAGCATCAGGGTGTAGGCCCCGAAGGCCCGGATGGTGGCGGTGACGGAACCCTCGGCCACCGTGCCTCCGATGGCCGAGACCTTGCCCGCATCATCCACCCGCACGATCAGGGCCTTGCTCTGCAATGGCTCAGGCAGGTCGGGAAGGTCTATCCGCAGGGGACTGCTGCTGTGGATGGGGGTCAGTGGGTCGTGCAGCACGTGCAAGGGGACGATGGCCTTGGCCGGTGCAGCCCTGCGGGCATAACGCACATATGTATCGTCGTACAACGCGTTCGCAGGAAGGGTCAATTGCACACCCTCTTCTTGAAGTATGTTCTCGGTATCGTAACGGAATAGGCTGCCTTCCAAGGTATTGTCGGGCCACTTCGAAGCTTCTTCCGCACTCGCCCCGCGCAGCAGGAAGGTGAGCTCCGATCGGTTCCCATTGGCATCCGTGGCCACAAAACGCACGTGGTGTTCCCGCCCCGGAACGAGCACGATACGCCCCTGCGCCTCTTCCTTGCCGTAGATCTTCAACTTGTTGTTGGGTTGCCGGTAGCAGCGGTGGTAGTCCAGCTTCTGTCCCTTGAACAGCGCATAGTCCATATGGGCGTTGCAGTAGCGGTTCTGGTCGAAGTCGACGTGGTCGAAGTGGGTGGAGAAGACCGGCACACTGTCCACAAAGAGTTCTATGTGGCGCACTCCGAACTTGGCTCCACTGCCATCGTAGTGGTCGATGACGTGCAGCGCAAGTCCCACCGTGCCATAGCCTTGTGGCACCTCGCCGGGCTTCAGGCCATAGCGCCCGGCGCCGCCCTGCGAGGCGAAGCCCTTGGCCTTGGCGGGGTAGGGTCCCACGCGCGAACTGTCCGTCAAGGGATAGAGCCGCACCCCGATCAGCTCCGGGGGTGTGCGGTCTGGCAGCTCATAGCCCAGTGTCTCCGGGTCCACGGCGTGCTGGTCACCCGGCCGTCGCAGCTCAAAGTGAAGGTGCGGGCCCGCGCTGCCCCCGGTGTTGCCGCTCAGGCCGATCACATCCCCCTGTTTCACCGGGATCTCGTCCTTCTCCGGATAGATGTCGATGCTGAAGTCCTGGCGCTTGTACTGGGCCTTCAGGCAGGCGTCGGCTACAGGCCCCTTCAGCTGCTGCAGGTGGCCGTAGACCGAGGTGTGGCCGTCCGGGTGCTGGATGTACACGGCCTTGCCGAAGCCCCATGGGCTGATCTTGATGCGGGAGATGTAGCCGTTCGCCACCGCCTTCACCGGAATGCCCTCCCGGCCCTCGGTGCGCATGTCCAGTCCCGAATGGAAATGGTCGTTCCGCGGCTCCATGAAGTTCCCCGACAGCTGCAGGGGGATGTCCATGGGGTGGATGTAGCGTGGTGCCTTGGTGGGGGGCTGTGCAAGGATTGTATTGCTGCATAAAGCGCTGGTGTACAATGCTAATTGTCGCATTGATCGAAGCGAAGGAATAAGTTCGGTTGCAGGGCAGCTCTGGCTCATTTTGGCAGGTTGGTGCAAGCTATGTCCGCAGCGGGTGGTGGTTCCAGTGCTTGGGGTGATAACGCATCAACAGGCAGGCGTTCAAACAAAGGGCGTGCGAAAGTGGAGGGCGCGGCTATCTTTGGTGCCGGACCATGAACGGGAGACCGGAAAGGCCAGAAACACAGTGAAGGACCGTTTGCACCTCGTTCAGGAACAGGTCGCCCGATTGATCGGGGACCTGGAGACCCTGCGGAAGCGTGCGGCGGAACTGGAGGCTGAAGCGAACGACCACCGCCGGACGGTGGAGGTGCTCAAGGCGCGTGTGACTGAGCTTGAACGGGAGAACGGGGTCCTCCGGAAAGCACGTGCTGCTGAAAGCGGCGCGGGTGCCACGGGAAAGAAGGAACGCATCGATGAACTGGTCCATGAGATCGACCGCTGTCTGGCATTACTGACGCCCAGCGAAGCCCGATAAAACCCCATGGAAGATCGATCGATACGCATAGAACTGGCCGGCCGAGCCTACCCCCTGACGATCGGATCGTCGGAGGAGATCAATGTGCGCCGCGCCGTGGATGAGATCAACGAGAGCATTGCCCGCTTGAAGGCCCAATACCCCTTGACCGACAAGCAGGACCTGTTGGCCATGGCCGCCCTGGAGGTGACCGTGCGCGCACTGAACAGCGCTACGCCCGCAGGGGATACCGGTGCCGAGGAGGCCCTGGCGTCCATTGAACGCATGCTCGCCGAGGTCGCATCTTGAAGTTCTTCCCTCTTCCCCGGCACCGGCCCAACGAGGAGCACATGGTCCGCTAAAACACAGCGAGACACATGGATATGATCAGTATCATGGTGGGACTTCTGGGCGGCCTGGTCGCCGGAGGTGCCACCGTATTCGTCACCCTGAACAGTGTGATGAAGAAGCGCTCATCGGGCATCCTCAAAGAGGCCGAGGCCGAGGCCGAAGCCCTCAAGAAGGAGAAGATCCTGCAGGCCAAGGAGAAGTTCCTGCAGATGAAGGAGGAGCACGAGAAGGACGTTCGCGAGCGTGAACGTTCCGTGGCACAGGCCCAGGAAAAGGCCAAGCAGCGTGAACAGACCCTGAGCCGCCAGCAGCAGGAACTGGCCGCCAAGGAGAAGAACGTTGACCGCCTCAAGGGCGAACTGGAGCAGAAGGTGGAAGGCCTGGAGCGCCGCCGCGAGGAGACCGAGAAGATGCATGCCAAGCAGGTGAACCTGTTGGAGAACATCAGCGGGCTCAATGCCGAGGAGGCCCGCAAACAGCTCGTGGAAAGCCTCAAGGACGAGGCCCGTACCGCAGCCATGTCCCACATCAAGGACGCCCAGGAAGAGGCCAAGCTCACCGCCAACAAGGAGGCCAAGCGTATCGTCATCCAGACCATCCAGCGGGTGGCCACCGAGCACGCCATCGAGAACTCCGTGAGCGTGTTCCACATCGAGAACGACGATGTGAAGGGCCGCATCATCGGTCGCGAAGGGCGCAACATCCGCACCCTGGAGGAAATGACCGGGGTGGAGATCATCGTGGATGACACCCCCGGGGCCATCATCCTCAGCTGCTTCGATGCCGTGCGCCGCGAGATCGCCCGTCTGTCCCTCCACCAGCTGGTGAAGGACGGACGGATCCACCCCGCCCGCATCGAGGAAGTGGTCGCCAAGACCAAGAAGCACCTCGAGGAAGAGATCATGGAGGTGGGCAAACGCACCTGCATCGATCTGGGCATCCACGGGCTGCACAACGAGCTCATCCGCATGGTGGGCCGCATGAAGTACCGCAGCTCCTACGGACAGAACCTGCTCCAGCACAGCCGCGAGGTGGCCAACCTCAGCGCCATCATGGCTGCCGAACTGGGCCTCAACCCCAAGGTGGCGAAACGCGCCGGCCTATTGCACGACATCGGCAAGGTGCCCGACGAGGATCCCGAGCTGCCGCACGCCATCCTGGGCATGAAGCTGGCCGAGAAGTACGGCGAGAAACCCGATGTCTGCAACGCCATCGGTGCCCACCACGACGAGATCGAGATGACCACGCTGCTCTCGCCGATCGTGCAGGCCTGCGACGCCATCAGCGGAGCACGCCCCGGAGCACGCCGCGAGGCCACCGAAGCCTACATCCAGCGCCTCAAGGACCTCGAAAGCCTGGCCATGAGCTACGGCGGGGTCACCAAGGCCTTCGCCATCCAGGCCGGCCGCGAGCTGCGCGTGATGGTGGAGAGCGAGCGCATCACCGATGCCCAGAGCGACGAGCTGAGCATGCAGATCGCCGACCGCATCATGAACGAAATGACCTATCCCGGTCAGGTGAAGATCACCGTGATCCGCGAGAAACGGTCCGTGGCCGTGGCGAAATAAGCTTGGAGAACAAGGGTGAACGCGGGGGCGGCAGCGATGTCGCCCCTTTTCTTTGTCACATGTCCGCCCCGAACGACCACCTCGACCTGTATTTTCAATGGGAGGTGCGCTCCTGGTCGCGGGCCTATCCGCTTTGGCACCGCACCCTGGCCGCCATACCCAAGGACCGCCGGCAGGCACTGGCCTTGGGCGAACGGGATGGAGGCTTGAGCCTGATGCTCGCCGAGCATGGATTCACCACCATCTGCAGTGATCTGCGCGGACCGACCGAACGGGCAAAAGAGCTTCACCGGACCTTCGGCTTGGAGGGCTCCATCACCTATGAGTCCATTGATGCTACAGCTATCCCCCAACCCGATGAGAGCTTCGACGTGGTGGTGTTCAAGAGCATGATCGGGGCGCTGGGCAGCAAGGAGAAGCAGGCGCAGGCCATCCGAGAGATGCATCGTGTGCTGAAGCCCGGTGGCGTGCTGCTCTTCGCCGAGAATTTGCACGGCACTCCCTTGCATGGCCGGCTGCGCAAGCGCTTCGTGGCGTGGGACCACTACTGGCGCTACCTCGATCCGGTGAAGGACCGCGACCTTTTCGCACCCTTTGCCCGGCTGGATGATCACACCACCGGCCTGCTGGCCAACCTGGGGCGCAGCGAAGGACAGCGCGATGTGCTGGCCCGGCTCGATGCGGTGCTCTCACCGATGGTCCCCTCCACGCAGCGCACCATCTGGTACGGCGTGGCGGTCAAGGGCTGATCGTTGAAAAGCACCACCCCAGCACGCAGGTCCCCAACTGCGCGACTCTACCTTTGAAGGCACAAGGCCCTGCCCACCTCACCATGTCCACCGGCGATCTTCGTCCCATCCTCGTCACCGGTGGTTCCGGCTTCATCGGAAGCCACCTCTGCGATGCCCTGATCGCTGCCGGAAATGCCGTGCGCTGCATGGACAACTTCGCCACCAGCAAGCGGTCCAATGTCGCGCATCTCGAAGGTCACCCCCGCTTCGAACTGGTGGAAGGCGACATCCGTCAGGTGGACGACTGCCGGACCGCGGTGAAGGGCGTGGCGGTGGTGTTGCACCTGGCCGCACTGGGTTCCGTGCCGCGCTCCATCGCCGAGCCCCTGAACTCGCACGCCACCAACCTCACCGGTTTCCTCAACCTGTTGGAGGCTGCGCGACTGGAGGGCGTGCAGCGCTTCGTGTACGCCTCCAGCTCCAGCGTCTACGGTGATTCCAAGGAGCTGCCCAAGCGCGAAGAGCACACCGGCAAGCCTCTTTCCCCCTACGCCGTGACCAAGGCGGGGAACGAGACCTACGCCCAGCTTTACACCCGGCTTTATGGCCTCTCGACCATCGGCCTGCGCTTCTTCAATGTGTTCGGTGAGCGCCAGGACCCCGATGGACCCTATGCCGCAGCGATCCCCAAGTTCATCAAGGCCTTCCTCAAGCACAACTCCCCTCAGCTGCACGGCGATGGACTGCAGTCGCGGGACTTCACCTATGTGGGCAATGCCGTGCAGGCGGTGTTGGCGGCCATGAACGCCACCGACCCGCGCGCGGTGGGAGCGGTGTTCAACGTGGCCTATGGCGCGCGCACCACCTTGTTGGAGCTGGTCGACATTCTGCGCGAGGAACTGGCTCGCATCGATCCGGCCATTGCTCAGGTAGGTGCCGAGCACATCCCCGAACGGCCCGGTGATATCCGTGATTCCCTCGCCGACATCACCCGCGCGCGCGAATGGCTGGGCTATCAGCCCGGAACGGACCTGCGGGGCGGACTTGCCCGTGCCGTTCCGTGGTATGCGGCACAGTGGCGCTAGTGCCTTCACTTCGGGTGCGATGACGCCGACGGGATCGCTTCGTTGGACCGCTTTCTCCACGTCCTACTGCGTATGTTCGCCCGTCGCTGCAGCCCATGACCCCCCACGAATGGATCGTTCTCGCCGTGATGGCCCTCGCCATCGGGCTGTTCATCACCGAACGGCTCAGCATCGACCTGGTGGCGCTGGTGATCATCCTGCTGCTGGTCGTTACTGGTGTGCTTTCACCCAAGGAAGGGCTGGCAGGCTTCGGTGACCAGGCCACACTGACGGTCGCTTTCATGTTCGTGCTCAGTTCCGCCCTGCTCGGCACCGGCGCGGTAAGCACCTTGGGGCCACGGCTCTCCCGTCATTTCCGCGAATCACCCATGCGGGGAATGCTCATGTTCATGCTGTTGGTGGGTGGCATCTCCGCGTTCGCCAACAATACGCCCATCGTGGCCCTGCTCATCCCCGTGGTGGTGCAGATGGCGCACACATCGGGTCAGGCACCCAGCAAACTCCTCATCCCCTTGAGCTATGCCACCATCATGGGGGGGACCATCACGCTCATGGGTACCAGTACCAACTTCGTGGTGAGCGGCGTAATGACGGAAAGTGGGCTTGCGCCGCTTACTATGTTCCAGCAGACCCCCATGGGCTTGGTTTTCCTGGGTGCGGGTGTGGTCTACATGGTGCTCATTGGTCGCAAGCTCCTACCTGATCGCAAGGGAAGCAAGGACCTGGGAGAGCAGTTCAGCATGCGTGGCTATGTCACCGACATCGAGCTACTTCCCGGTGCACCGTCCGTGGGGAGGTCCATCATGAACAGTGCATTGGTGAAGGAGTTGGAGATGGATATCATCGAGATCCGGCGTGGGGAGCAGCTGTTCACCTTACCGCCAGGTGATATGGTCCTCGAAGCCGGTGACCTGCTGAAGGTCCGCTGCGATGTGGCACAGATCCGGGCGTTGAAGGACCGTGCGCACATCAGCGTTCAACCCGCACTTCGCTTGGCCAACGACGATCTGAAGGCCCGGGGCACCACCCTGGTGGAACTGGTGATCACCAGCAGCAGCCCCCTCGAGGGCCTGGCGCTTGGCGAGGCCGATCTCATACGCACTTATCGCGCCGTTCCCTTGGCAGTGCGTCACCGGGAGGAGGTCGTACATGACCGGTTGCATGATACCATTTTGCGCAGTGGTGACGTCATCCTCGCCGAGGTGAAGACCCACTTCATCAAGCGGTTGAAGCAGTTGGAATCCACGGCGGACGCGCCCTTCGTGATCCTCACCGAACAGAGCGGTGTCGCGGAGTTCGATCGCAGGGGCTTCATCGGGGTGGCATTGGTGTTGTTCGCCGTCGTGGTCGCGTCGTCGTTGGAACTGACCTCAGTGGTGGTGGCATCCCTGGCAGGTGTCGTGGCCTTGGTGTTGACCCGATCGCTGAGCATGAAGCAGGTCTACGAGGCAATTGATTGGAAGATCTACTTCCTTATGGCAGGATCGCTCAGCCTGGGCCTGGCCATCCAACGCTCGGGTCTCGCGGACCGGATCGCCGGTGGCGTTGTGGACCTGCTCGGGGATTGGGGACCGGTTGCCATACTCTCTGGCATCTACCTGATCACCATGCTGCTCACCGAGGTGATGAGCAATACTGCCACCGCCGCTTTGGTAGCTCCCATCGCCATTTCCACGGCAGCCACGCTCGGCCTGAGCCCGACACCGTTCCTCATGGCCGTGATCTTCGCGGCCAGCGCGAGCTTCATGACCCCTATCGGTTACCAGACGAATACCATGATCTATGGTGCCGGCCAGTACAAGGCCCGCGACTTCCTTCGCGTGGGATGGCCACTCCAGGTGATGTTCTGGATCCTCGCTTCCGCGCTGATACCCGTGCTCTATCCTTTCTAACGTGAGGTGGGGCGGAACGCGCGAATGACCCGGTCGTCGCCAGCGCTGAGCAGCGTGTCACCCATCCAGAGCACGGCGTTCACACTGTGCGTATGGCCGCCCGTGCTGCGCTCGTGACGGGCCACCGGGCTGAGGTCACTGCCGTCCCAGATCTTCACGGCCTTGTCGCGCCCCGCACTGGCCAATAAGCTGCCATCGGCCCGGAAGGCGAGGCCGTAGATGGCCGCCCGGTGAGCTGGCAGGGCCAGCACTTCGCGGTACCCTTCCTCCACGGCCCAGGCGCGGAGGTGCCCATCCTTGCCGCCAGAGAACAACACGGGTTTCGTGGGGTGGTAGGCCACGCTGGACGCACCATCGGCGTGTGCCTCCAAGGTCAGGTGTTCGTTGAAGAGGGTGGTGTCCAGCAGGCGCACGCTACCATCGCCGCAGGCCACTGCCAGATGCCTACCGCCGGGTTCCAAAGCCAGACCCCGCAGCTTTTCCTCCACCAGCGGGAACTGGCGGAGCAAGGTGCAGCGGGGACCGTTCTCCGTGGCGGGCAGGGCCTGCCAGATGCTCAGCAGCCCATCGCCACCCGCGCAGAGGAAGCGATCGGCATCCAATGCCAGCAACGCGAAGATGCCCGTGCGGTGCACGGTGAAGCGGTGCTTTTCCGCTCGGTCGCGCAGGTCCACCACGTGCAGCGATCCGCCCTCGGTACCGATGATGAGCAATTGGTGGGTGGGCATCACCAGCGCGGCAAAGACCGCTTCGCCCACCCGTGCCAGCCCCCGACCCTTTGCCGGATCGTCACGCTCCCATTCAGCCACCAGCCCGTCACCACTTCCGCTGATGAAGTGCGCCGCATCCGCCCCGGCTGCCAGCACATACACCGGTGCGCGATGTCCTTCAAAGGTGGTGATGGCTTCCATGGAGAGCGCGAAGATGCAACCCCGAACGCTCTTTCGAGGCCCTTACCATACCCTGCGGTCGCTCCACGCGAAGCTCCATTCAGGCGTGCGCAGCTCACCGTCGCTGCGCTGCTCGAACCAGGCCCCCGCCACGGGACCCTTCAGCACATGGATGTCCTGAGCCGGCATGTAGCTCTGTGCCAGCAGGAAGTAGCTGCGGCCATCCGCCGTACGCGCCACGTCCAGCACGATCACCGCGTGGCCCGGAGATCCGCCTTGGATGAACACATCACCCGCACGCAACGGTGCGTCTCCCGCCGGCTGAAGTTCGGCATGCAGGGAGCGTGTGCCGGCATAGGTGAACACCGTGGTGAGGTAGGCGAGCAGTGCATCGTGGCTGCTGTCCCGCGCTCCGCCGCTCACCCAGCGGGCCTCATTGCCCGTCACCCGGATGCGCTCGCCCGTCCGCCAACGCTCCCAAGAGGCCAGGAAGCCGTTGGTGAAGTGGAAGTGGATGGCGGAATGCTGGCCAGTGGCGAACAGATGCTCGGCCCGCAGGCGTATCACGGCATCGGCGCATTGCTGAAGGTCGCGCTCGCCCACGCTCAGGTCGATCACCGCCACGTGCACATCCTGGCGCGCCTTCAAGCGGCCGTCGAAGAGATGGACGGCCGTTCCGGCAGGTTTCAGCGGCAGGTGGCGCAGGTACGCCGCGAAGGGATCGTTCACCAACGGCACGCGCGTGGCACTCGACGGAGCAGGGATGCGGTCGACCAGTGTGGAGGTGACCTGGCCACGCAGCACCACGGGAAGGGGAGTGACCAGCAACAGCCAGAGGAGGAGGCGCATCGTGTGCATGACCTCCAAATGCACCGGCGCAGGAAGGGTAACGGGTCAAAGAGCCTGTTCGGGTTCTCTTGAACGAAGGACCCCGAGGCTATTTTTCGTTCAGGCGAAGCCGAAAGATCATCGCGTAGCGGTGCCTACGAGATCATTTTTCGGCGAAGCATGGGCGGAAAAGAGACCGGGGGACCAGTTTGAAGAGATCCTGAACAGGCCTTAAGACTTGGCTTCGGCCTTCTGGCCCTCCGCAGGCTTTTCCACCGGTGCAGGTGTGTAGCCGAAGAGGCGGTTATCCTTGATCATGTTGTCCACGTAGGGCGGTACCATGTCCTCCCAACCGGGCTTGCCGGCGCGGATCATGTCCAGGACATGCTTGCTGAAGATGTGCAGCACATGCGGGTCGAAGCTCTCGATGTCCACCAGCCGCTTGTTGAACAGCAGGTAGTCGTACAGAGGCTTCAGGCGCGGGTGGATCGGCATCGTGGTGGTGGTCATCACCGTCTCCGTGGCCGATGCCTGGCTGGGGTACACGTAGATCTTCAGGTCGCGGGTGAACAGGATGCCGAAGGCCTCCAGCATGCCGCCGTTCAGGTGGCGGTAGTACTTCTCGTCGAACACGTCGACAAGGTTGTTCACACCCATGATCAGGCCCATGCGCGCCTTGGTGTAGCGGCTGAAGTACTCCACCAGCTTGTAGTACTCCTGGTAGTTGCTGATCATCACCGTCTGCCCCAGCGAACACAGGATGTCCGCCCGGTCGATGAAGTCCTTCTCGTCCACATCACCGGTGTCCGAACGCAGGTTGTTCAGGGTGATCTCGAAGAGCACCTGCAGGTTCTGACGGTCCACACGCTGTTCCTTGATGAACATGTTGTAGCCGTTCATGATCATGTCAATGTTCACCTTGGTCACCGGGCGGAAACTTCCGCGGATGGCCAGGATGTTCTTCTTGTACAGCTTCTCGCTGGCCTGCAGGTTCTGGCCATCGGGACCGAAGAGCACCGCGTCGGTGTAGCCCCGCTTCACCAGCTGGAGGCTCAGCAGGCGGTTGTCCACCTGGGCGAAGGCCGGCCCGTTCATCTGGATCATGTCGATCTCCAGCACGTGGCGGCTCACGTTGTCGTACAGGGCCGTCATCACCTCGTTCGGGTCGGCGTGCAGGAACATGCAGGCGTGCATGAGGTTCACCCCCAGCACACCGATGGTCTCCTGCTGCAGGCTCATGTCCGGATCATGCAGGCGCACGTGCAGGATCACATCGCTCGTGCCCTCGTTGGGCGAGGCCTGGAAGCGCACACCGATCCACCCATGCCCGCTGTGCGGCTTGTCGAAGGTGCTGGTGGCCACCGTGTTCGCGAAGGTGAAGAACTTCTTCGTCGGATGGTCCTTGCGCGAGAGGCGGTCCGAGATCAACCCGTACTCGTGCCGCAGCATGTTCTTCAGGCGGCTTTCGCACACGAAGCGGTTGCCCGGCTCGGGGCCGTAGATGGCGTTGCTGAAGTCCTTGTCGTAGGCGCTCATCGCCTTGGCGATGGTCTGCGAAGCCGCACCGGCGCGGAAGAAGTGGCGCACGGTCTCCTGGCCAGCTCCGATCTCGGCGAAGGTGCCATAGAGATCGGCATCCATGTTGATCCTCCGGGCTTTCTGCGCGGGGCTGAGGGGGACGCGGTGGATATCCTGTACGATCATGAGGCTGGTTCGGAGCACATGGAGTGCGCAAAGTTAGCCCCTCACATCCGCCCTGTCATCTCCAAGGTCAGCATCGGTGCCTTTTATCCGGAATATGGACCAGGTGCTCGTCGCCTCGGAGGCCTTGCGGTAGCTGCAATCACAGAAGGGCTTGTTGCCCGACCGGCCGCAGCGGCAGAAGGCCGTGTGTTCCGAGCGCACTTCCGTCCGGCCATCCGCGTGGAGCAGCTGGCCGCCCTTCACCATCAAGGGGCCATCGGTAAGCACCTCCACCACGGTGGCGCCTGCAGGGGCTTCGGCCGGCGCATCCTCGGCGATGGTCACTTCGCCGTTGGTATAGCGGTGCTCCTTGCTCATGGCCGCAAGCCGGATGTCAGGTGGATGGGGTTCTCCAAGGTGCGGTGCACCGGGCACGCGCGCGCGATCTGCGCCATTCGCTCGCGCTGCTCCAACGGCAGGTCCGCCGGCAGGTCGATCTCCATGTGGATCTTCGTATCGATCTGGGCACCGTTCTGGGTGCGCTCCATGCTCACTGTGACGCCGATCGACGATACCGCCCACTGCTTGCGGTCGGCATACATCCGCATGGTGATGGCCGTGCACGAGGCTAGCGCGCTCAGCAGCAGTTCGTGGGGCCGCAGTCCCTGGTCGGTGCCGCCATGGTCCGTGGGCTCATCGGCGATCATCTCCAGTCCACGCGTGGTGATCCGGGTGGCGTAGGGCGCTCCGTCGAGCACGGCGGTGACGCTGCGATGGCTGGTGTGTTGCATGGTACAAAGGTCGGCACCGGGTGTATTGCATCACGTCATGGGGTCGGGCGCGTCCTGCGGACGCGATAGCTCAAGGTCTTTACCCCGGATGAACGCGTCCCGAGTCCTCGGGAGAACACGGATAAAGCCTTCTGCAGCCCACGTGGACGTGGTCAACGCATCCAGTGTCCCGTTGACATCCGTGTCGATCAGTGTGGATCCGTGGTTGCACTCTTCTTGCGCCGGTGCCTCCGGACGCTGGAGAAGACCCAACGGCACGGGTTGACCTGCGGTCACCACCCCGTGGCGAAGAGCCGGCGAGCGCCGTTGATGCCGCACTTCTGGTAGGTGTTGTAGGCCTGCGCCGCACGCTCGCGGATGGCCTCACCGCTCTCGTGCAGCACCCAGCCCTGCAACGCGGCCTTCAAGGTGTAGGCCTCGGGAGCCATCAGTCCGGTGGTCCACAGCAGGGGCTGCGCTCCCGTGGCCCGCAGGGGTTCGGCGTAGTAGCGTTTGCTGATGCAGGCCAGGATCACCGTCTCGCGCTGTGCCTTGTTCACGGCCGGGAAGGAGCGTTCCAGCGCAAAGTCCATCAGGCCATCATGCCCCACATACCCGATCAGGTCCGCGCCACCACCGATGGCGATCGAGCGCTCGCCCACGCTCAGCATCGACCGGCCATCACCGCTCGCGAAGCGCAACAGGTCCTCCGTGGCCTCCTTGATGTTCCGGCCATCATAGGCATCGGCCACCAGGTACACCGCGCTGTCCCGGTGCTTCCACACGGCCCGTTCCAGGATGTGCACCTCCGCAGGCTTGGTGGATGGCACCCGGATCCATTCCGCGGCCCGGTCGAAGTGCGTGCGCACGCCGTAGCCCGCGCCCCAGTAGAGGTTGGTGCGCGGCACCTGTCCATTGCCGATACCCGCCGGCACTTTCACGATGCCTTGGTGCTCATTGTCGCACAGGGCCACCAGCACGTGCACGACGCGTTCCTTCGCAGTAACGGCGGTGGCGCAGAGGAACAGGAGCAGGAGGGGAAGAGCGGTCCGCATGTTTCGGGAATGCCTAGTGGGTCTGCGGGTAACGTCAGCCCGAGCTCAGGTGGTATGCCAGCGGGGCCACAGGGCGGGCACTTCACCCCGGTAGCGCCGGTATGCCTCACCGAAGGTCGCGATCAGCTTGCGCTCCTCCAGGTGGATGCCGATGGGCAGGTACACGAAGGTAATGCCCACCACCAGCAGCTTTTCAGGCGTGCAGCCCAGTAGCAGCCAGCCCAATGCCATGGCGATGACGCCGGTGTAGATCGGGTGCCGCATCCGTCCGTGCAGGCCGGTGCGGATCAGCCCCGTGGCGTGTTCCGGCGCCAGCCCCAGGAAGCCCGCACCACCCACGCGCAGCACGGCCACGGCGGCCAGCAGCCCACCACCCACCATCAGCGACCACCCGGCCACGGTGAGCAGTGGGGTGGAAGGGAAGAGGACCCCACCAGTGGGGATGGCACCATAGGCGATGAGCACCCAGGCGGAGAGCCCCAGCGAGACCAGCGTGTAGATCAGTCGGTACCAGCGGTCCAGGCCCAGCGTGGCGGCCGCCCATTGCTTCACACCTGTCCACGCCAGCACGCTGTGCAGGGCGTAGAAGACGATCAGGGACAGCGCAAGATGGGGCACGGCGACAAGGTAGAATGCGAAAGGCCACCTCGCGGTGGCCTTCCTCGTTGGAAGGAGCCGCTGTTGCCAGCGGTCCTGGGGATCAGCGCATGTCGTTCTCCTCCACGCCGGGGTATTTCGACTTGTCGAAGGTGAAGAGGGCATCGGCCAGTTCCACGTTCGGCGTGAACTTCTTCAGCGTGTAGGTCACCACGTTCCCGTCCTTATACAGCACCTGGATGCTCCGGGGCAGGGTCTTGGCCTTGTCCACCGTCAGCACCACCGTGTGGAAGGGCTTCTTGGCGGGGTCTAGCGGGAAGAGCTTCACCACCTGGGTCATCACCCCGGCCGCATCGGCCTTCTCCTCCACGAACTGGCTCTTGAAGCCCTTCTCGTACTGGGTGAAAAGCGTGCTGGGGTCCAGGTCCTGGTCCATCTCCTTGGGGTCGTTCAGGCTCACCTCGTTCGCGTCCTTGTTGTAGGTGTAGAGCGTCACGCCATCGTTGATGATGGTGTTCTTGTCCAGCACCAGGCGGAACTTCTTGCCCTTCACCTTCATGGTGCCTTCCTGCTTCACATCCAGCTTGTCCTTGGTGTTCTGCAGGCGGCTGCTGAAGTCCGCTTCAAAGCTGGTCCAGACCTTGGCCTGCGTCATCAGCTTGTCCACGATGGCTTTGGACCGTGCATCGTCCTGGGCCTGGATGGGAAGGCTGCCAAGGACACACGCGACGAGGACGAGGAGGGACTTTTTCATGGGTGCAAAAGTATGCGGCAGCGCATAGACAAAGCGCGTGCCATGGTGTGTGTTGACCCTCCATGAACGTTTCCCTGGAGCGGCATGCCGGACCCGATGCGGGTGCAACAGGGCTTACTTCTTCGCCGCCTTCTTCGCGCTCTTCTTCGCCGGTTTGGCCGCGCTCTTTTTCGTAGCGGCGGGCTTCACCACCTTGGCCTTCTTCGGCTTCAGCATGGTGCCCGTGCACTTCGGCGAACCGCAGCGGCAGGCCCAGATGGCCATCAGTTCCTTGGTGTACGGCACCCCGAACTCGAATCCGTAGTCGTAGGTGATCTCCTCGCCGGCCTTGATGTCGCGCAGCGCCTCAATGATCACGCGGTCCTTGCGCAGGTCTTCGCTCTCATGTCCGTGCACGAAGGCGATCGCGTTGGGCTCGCAGCTGTGGTTGATCCACCGCGCCACGTTGCCCTTCGTATTCGCGTCCAGGATGTACTCCTCGTTCAGCGTGAAGAGGAAGGTGTGGCCCGTGTCGATGTCGCCGAAGTGCAGGGCGTCCGCTTCGGCGTGGGTGATCATCCTGCCCTTGTACTCCACGATCTCTTCCCCCTTCTTGATGGTCTCCGTGGCGAACACACCGTTCCCGTGGATCTTGGAACTGCGCTGGGCGAACTTGCTGGCTTTCATGGAGCGCGAATCTACAGCGGCGGCGGGTTGCATTCGCTGTTCATCGTTCACCCTGTCACAGCGCAGGTCGACCCAGTGTGTCGTTGTTACGTTGGCTGCGAATGGAATTCGCAGTTCCAACATTCACCCTCTAACCGCGTAGGTCGACCCGGTGGGTCGATGCTACAGCGGCTGCGGGTTGCATTCGTTGTCATCGTTCACCCTATCACGGCGCAGGTCGACCCAGTGGGCCCGAGGCCTCGGGCGACGCTACAGCGGCTGCGGGGGGGGATTTGCAGTTCTTTCCAAACACTAGAAATACAGCTGCGCCACGAAGATGGCCGTGATCACGCACACCAGATCAGCCAGCAGCATGATGCCCAGCGTGTAGCGGCTGTTCTTCACGTTCACACTGCCGAAGTACAGCGCCACCACATAGAAGGTGGTCTCGGCCGCGCCCTGGAACAGGCAGCTCAGCTGGCCCGTGAGGCTGTCCGGACCGTAGGTCTTCATCGCATCCAGCATGAAGCCGCGCGAACCGCCCGCACTGAAGGGTCGCATCAGCGCCACCGGGATCGCATCGATCACCTCCTTGCTCACACCCATCAGCGCCATCACCCAGGAGAGGCCGTCCATCACGATGCCCATCAGCCCGCTGTTCCGGAAGATGCTCAGCGCCGCCAGCATCGCCAGCATGTAGGGCAGCACCCGCAGGCCCGTGGTGAAACCGTCCTTCGCGCCGTGCACGAAACTGTCGAACATGTTCGTGCCCTTGGCCGTGAAGTAGCGCTCCACCAGGAAGGCATAACCCACGATCAGCCCGATGATGGTGAGCAGCATGCCGTTGCTCAGGTTGTCCGTGAAGTGGAACTTGGCCACCCCGCTCAGCCCGCCGATGTACACCATCAGCCCGCCGATGACGCCGCTTATGCCCAGCACCGTGAGCATCACCGGCCAGTTGAACACGTTGATACGCTGCTTCCCCGCCACCATGAACAGCGCCGCCAGGGTACCAGCGAAGGAGGTGATGATCGTCGGGATCATGATGTCCGCCGGGTTCGCCGCACCCTGCGCCGCCCGGTAGCCGATAATGCTCGTGGGCAGCAGCGTCAGGCCTGCCGCGTGCAGGCACAGGAACATGATCTGGCTGTTCGTCGCCCGGTCCTTGTCCGTGTTGTCCTCCTGCATGCTCTCCATGGCCTTCAGGCCGAAGGGCGTGGCCGCACTGTCCAGCCCCAGGAAGTTGGCCGCAAAGTTCAGGGTCATGAAACCGTAGGCCGGGTGGTCCTTCCTCAGTTCGGGGAAGACCCTGTGGAACACCGGCGACAGGAATCGCGCCACCTTCTCCATGGCCCGCGAATCGATCAGCAGGTTCAGCAGGCCGCAGAAGAAGGTGAGGTAACCGATCAGCGGCAGCCACAGGTCCGTGATGGTGTTGCGGCAGGTGGCGAAGAGGCCGTCCGCCGGCTGGCTGCCCATCGTGGCCTTCACCACCCCCGTGCCGTTCATCACGTACAGCGTATCGCCGCGTTGCACGCCCGCATCTCCGCTGGCCTTGATCGCCGCCAGCAGCGCCGTACCGCCCAGCGCCGCGCTGTCCAGTTCGGCCACTACCAGGGCCTCGCCCTGCTTGCCGTTCACTAGGCTGCCAAGGGTGTACTGCCTGCCCAGTGCGAGCATGATCAGCACGTAGCTGATGCTGAGGATGAGGATGAGCGTCCAGAAACGACTGAGGGCCATGCGGCAAAGTACCGGTCTGCACAGCTGCCTTAGACCCACCAACGGGTGCTCTCGGCTAACACCAACCTGTGGATCGTCATGTTCCGGCCATCCGCAGCCAGCTAGTTTGGTCCTTCCACTCCAAACCCCGACGCCATGAATCGCATCCTTGTCTGCACGCTCGGCCTCGCCCTGCTGCTGCCCGCCTGTGTCTCCAAGAAGAAGTACGCCTCCATCCAGGCCTCCAATGAAACGCTGAACAACAAGCTGGAGGAATGCAACCGCGCGCTGGCCGATTGCAATGGCCAACGGTCCGTGCTCGATGCCCGCGTGGCAGGCTT
Source organism: Chryseobacterium gleum (assembly GCA_945872795.1). Classification (GTDB taxonomy): domain Bacteria; phylum Bacteroidota; class Bacteroidia; order Flavobacteriales_F; family PHOS-HE28; genus PHOS-HE28. The sequence continues at coordinate 1,555 of CAMCAZ010000021.1, read as the reverse complement.
GGAGAACAATAACGAGCACCTGAAGGACCAGGTGGACCAGCTGAACAACACCAACGCCGCCCTCCTCAACAACGTGGGCCAGATGGCCACGCTCTCCAAGCAGGAGGCCGTGAACCTGGAGAAGTCCTTGGAGCAGATCCGCGAGCAGGACCTGCGCATCCGTTCGCTGCATGATGCGCTCACCAAGAAGGACTCCATCACCCTTGCATTGGTCGTGAGTCTGAAAAGCTCGCTGGGCAACCTCAACGATACCGATGTGGTGGTGAACGTGGAGAAGAGCGTGGTCTTCATCTCCCTCAGTGACAAGATGCTCTTCAAGAGCGGCAGCACCCAGCTGTCAGCCCGTGCGCAGGAAGTATTGGGCAAGGTGGCCACCGTGCTCAACGACAAGCCCGACATGGAGGTGCTGGTGGAGGGCCACACCGACAATGTGCCCATCAGCCGCGACTGTTTCAAGGACAACTGGGACCTGAGCACCTCGCGCGCCACGGCCATCACCCGCGTGCTGCAGAACGACTACAAGGTGGACCCCGCCCGCATCACCGCCGGCGGACGCAGTCAGTATGTACCCCTGGCCACCAATGACACGCCGGAGGGACGCTCCACCAACCGCCGCATCCGCATCGTCATCCTGCCCAAGCTGGACCAGTTCTATGGCATGATCGAGGAGGGCCTGAAGCAGGCCAGCGAGCAGGAAGAGTAGGGGGCGGAGTTCTTTCCTGGAAGACCGCTCGGTCAGCGCGGTGCCGCCAGATCCCGGCCCGTCACCCAGTCACGCATCATCGGGTCGTCCAGCAGGCTGCCCACGATGCGGTAGCGCGAATGGGCCAGCGGGTTGTTCCCCTCCATCGGCTCCTCCATCACGCCCACCTCCTGACGGTAGTAGTTGCTGTGCACGAAGCTCGCCACCCCGCCGCGCACCACGATGAAGCCCACGTGGCTGTCCAGGCCCACCTTGTACAGGCCGTCGCCACGGCCCAGCACCCAGGCCTCCACCTCGCACCCAGGCCGGTCGCGGAAGCGCTTCACGGTCCCGGCCAGCTTCAGCGTGATGGGTTCCGCGGCTTCCTGCGACCATTTGATCCGGGGCAGCCTGAAGCCCGCGTCCAGCAGCACCGTGTTCACGAAGTAGCCGCAGGCGATGGTGCCCTGCCGGGGCACTCGCGTCATGCCGTTGAAGTCCCACGCCGTGCCGTGCCACGCGGGCAGCAGGTCCAGGGTGATTCGGTCGAAGAGGTAGTCCCGCGCACTGTCCAGCACCAGCACCTGGCCCGCGCTGTCGGCCGCCGCATGGCTGCGTTGAAAGGCCAGCCGTCGCGCCTCGATGCCCTCTTTCAGCTGGGTGTAGGTCGGGGGCGGCGCTGCGGTGAGCAGGAATAAAGGGAGCAGGAGCGTAGCATACATGGGTGTTGGTCCCTCAATGCGATCGCCCGCATCATGTAACGGTATGCCGGTCGGTCCTTGGGCATCAGGTGAGGACCGTCAGTGCTTACGGCATCTGAACCTGACATCGGTCATTCCCTTGCCTCCTCCCTCACGATAGCTTCACACTGCG
>CAMCAZ010000020.1 GCA_945872795.1 Chryseobacterium gleum | reverse complement strand
TGCAAGGGCCCATCCATGGTCAGTGAGAATTCCTGGAAGGTCGCCGAACGCCCCGGCATCACCATGCCCACGAGGGTGGACAAGGTGGCGAGCATGGCGAACGCACCCGGATCCCTCCCGCGGAGCACATCGGTCGGGAGCGGCTCCTTGGCATCCTGGGCCGCCAGGCGCAGCAGATCTTCATAGGCCCGCAGCTGATCGCCTCCCCAGCGCAGGTCGAAGCTGGCCACATCCCCTTGCTTGACGGCCTCGAAGCGATGGTCCTGTTCCTGCAAGTGATCGACCAGCAGCGTGCCGGAAAGTTCACCGGCCTGCAGCTCTGAATTGGGCATGTCGAGGGCGACCACCACGCTCCCCCGTGTGACCACCGACCGGTCCGGGGCGTTCACGATGGTGAACAGGACCTTCGCATTGCTCGCGTTCTCCCCTTCGATATGGCAGGCGATGGTGATCGTACCGTTCGGGAAGATGGGCTTCAGGAACTGGCCATCGATGTGCGTGATGCGGAGCGACCGTTCGCCGAACAAGTGCCTCAATGCGGCCGGCAGGAGGAGGATGGGCAGCAGGCCATGCACCACTGTGGAGTTATACCTGGACCGTCGGCCGAACTCCGCATCGACGTGCAGCGAACTGTGATCACCGGTGAACGCGGCGAAGGCCTGCACCAGTGCATCGCTCACGGTGATCGTGAGACCGGTCGGTTGCTCTGCCTTCATCGCTGGTGCGTGGGTCATTTCATCAACAACTTCAACGAGGTGGGGCAGGGGTAAGGCCGGTCCATGGACCACGTAAAGGTCGGTCCTTCACCGCTGCTATCGAAGCCCGAACGGAGCATGAAGTCCAGACAGGGTTTGTTCTTTGCGGTGGGCTTGAAGTGGGCTTCGATGCGGACCTTGTCGGCCAGCTCGGCCATTACGAAGGCCACATGGAGCAGGGTCTCCTCCACCTGGCGGCCCATCACCCGGCAGCTCAGGATCAGGTCGCTGATCACCGCGCTTTGCGGGTCGGAAAGGTCCAAGCCTACCACGCCGGTGAGCCCGGCATCGCCGAAGCGATCGTTCACCCGGAATGACCAGAGCTGGTAGGAGGGTTGCTGCATCCGTTCGCGCAGCTCCTTTTCGCTCGGCCGCCATGTGCTCAGGTTGAACTGGTTGGTCTTGCCGAAGAGCTGGTGCACGCGCGCGAAGTCGCCCTCATCCACACGGGCGGCGGTCACCGTGGTCTCGAGCGATCGGAGCCACGCCTCCACCTCGCCGAAGGCCGCCTTGGACCGTTCGCGGACGACCTCTTCCTGGTACATCTGTGTACGTGCCAGATCCTCCGCGCTGATCGCATCGAGGTTGAACACCGGCAGGCTCCTCAGCTTTTCCGTGTAGAGCAGTTTGTTCTCCGGCCAGTCCGGAACGAAGACCTCGGGCAGGAATTCCTTCACGCGTGAACGTTCCACCGGATTGTCGTCGATGAACATCACCGATCGCGCACCGAGGTTCAATTCCTGGATGATGCTCTGGATGTTCGAGGCCTTGTCGTTCCAATCGATCCTGATGGCCACCATGTCGGTCCTCCGGAGGATCATCTCCGGATGCTTCTCCATCGCCTCTAACGCCACGCTCTCCTCGTTCTTGCTGGCGATCGCGAGCAGGATCCCACGGTCCTTCAAGGCCTTCAGCGTGCGCTGGAAGTCCACAAAGCTCTCACCGATGGGGTCGTGCCCGCCTAGATGCAGGTTCTGCCAGCCATCATCACCCACCACGCCACCCCACAGGGTATCGTCAAGGTCCAGTACGATGAGCTTGATCGCCAGTCCCTGGCTGCGTTCCATGTGGGCGATGAGGTCCTTTGCCGCCGCCAGGAAGACCTCGTTGGAAAAGGGCGTCTTGGTCAGGTACCACATCCGCTGGGACCAGGCCCCGGTGCCCACGCCCTGCATCCAGCGTGTGCTGTTCATCAGGTGCACGTTGGATAGGTCGGCCAGCCGTTCGGACAGCCGCGCGTTCATCTGCAACAACAGGCCATGCACGCCCGTGTTGTGCCGCATCTCCTGTAGACCGTATGATTCGGCCGGGTTGATCTGCCAAAGGGGTACATACACGGCCTTCAGCACACTGGCCGCTGCACGGATGGCTTGGGCAAAGTGATCGACATCGGAAAGGATCTCATCGATGGCGACCGGAGCGAACTGCCGTGCCCGCTGAAATCCTGCCGCCACCTTGCCTGGTTGGGTCCACACAACGGCTGATCCATCGGTGGCTGTGAGGCCATGCAGGACGGGCACCACGTTATCCAGCGCGGCCACTCGAACGTTCAGGAGCGGCCCGGCCTGGCTCTTCAGGATGTTCGCGAAATTCGTCAGATTGAGGTCTGAAACGAGGACAAGTCCTGTCGGGCCGTGGTGCATGGATCAGGAACCCATCCGGGCCGAGAGGTGATCGGCGAACGATCGTACGGTGACGCTGCCCGATCCGAACAGATCGGTGAGATCCTGGTCGGACAACGAGACAGACCGATGGTGCTGATCCTCGAAGGCTTCCTCCATGGCCACGATGAAGTTGGCGATACCCAGCGAATCCAGCGTTCCTCCATCGCCCATGAGCACGGTATCCGGCGCATACTGAACACGCTCCGTTGCCGGAAGGAACTCGTTCATCTTGCCGAGAACGGAAAGGATGGTGCCTTCGATCTCCTGCGGTGTCGGTGTGGTCATGGTGTGAAATACGGACTTGTTGGTCGGTTCATCAAAGGGATCGCTTACGATAGCTTCGCGTATGGGGGCATTTTCATTCCACACCCAGCCGGCCTTCCAGCACGGTCAACAGGTCGGTGAGCATGGCCCCCTTATATGGGTCCTTTTCGGCCTTCGCGGCCTTCTTCACCCGGCTTAGTGCGGTCCGGGCCGCCTTTTCGGGCCAGATCTCCTGGTTCTCGATCACCGTCAGGCATTCGAAACATTCCTCAGCATCGCCTTCGATGGCCAGGTCGATGAAGGGGGCCAAATGGTCACGAACATCGAGGCCCGCGTTCCAGAAGGTCGCCAGCACGGTGCGCCGGACATCCAGGAGGGTGGGCTCCCGCAATGCCTCGATCAGTTCCGGTACAGCGTCCTTCACCTTGATCTGGTTCAACAGCGCGGTGATGCGCTGCTGAACCTTGGCATCCTTGCTTTTTGCCAGTGCCGTGAGCAAGGGTCGGATGGCGCGGGCATCGCCCTGGTCCTCGATGCGGGTGAGCGCGGTAATGACCTGGGCATCATCATCACTGAGCAATGATGCGAAGGTCAGGTCCAACTTGGTCTTCTTGGGTGCAGCTTCGCTCATGCCACAAAAGTAGGACAGCCCCGCCAAGACGGACACCGCCAAGGTTGATGCGAATGGAGCAGGAACAAGTTCGACCGAAGCAGGGCTGAGCGTTCCTGACGAAGGGTTACAGGCTCACATACGTTCTGCGCCCGGGACGACGCTTGAACTTGTAGCTCACTTCGAGGCTGAGGTAACTCATTGAATCCAAGAGTCCGGGGTTTCCGCGAGGGCTGGTGTAAAGGACGCGGGGTGTGCCATCGGTTCCGCGCCCGGTGGGATCGCTGATGTACCGGGCCAGCTGCTGTTGCACAGGGTCGCCAACATAGGCCTCATCGATCTCGTCATAGGTGGCGTACCGATCGCTCACATCATCGATGACATCGTTCGTGAACATGATGTAGCTGAACTCCATGCCAACGCTCACCTGTTTGGTCACCATGTAACGCACGCCCATGCCCATGGGAACAGCGATGTGCCAGGGGGAACTGCGGTTCGTGCGCCCAGCTTCAGCACCGTTGGTGCTGCCCTCGGTCACCCAGGAGTACAGGTCGGTCTCGTAATTGCCATCCCGTTCCACGATGTTGGCACCGGGTGCACCTTGAGGAAGATCCCGCAGGGTGCCATCCGACCAGCTGTGATACCGGTTCTCGATGGCGATGTCACCCCGGAAAAGATCGGCTTTCGGGCGACCATAATACACGCCCAGGCCGATCTGGAAGGTCATGAAGAAACGCTGTTCGTAAAGGGGCTGAAAGGGTTCGCGGTAGGCGTTCAGCACCAAGTGTCCGGAGGCCCCGACCAGATCGTTCCGGAAGCTCAGGCCGCGGCCGTAATTCTTCAGGTCCTTCACGTCCACGCCCTTGATCTGGGCCCGTTCGTCATAGCCTACGCGGAACCAGCTGAGCCTGGCTTCGGCGGTCAGTGATCGGGTCACATAACGCTTCGGGTTGTTCAGAAAGTCGCGGAAGGTGATCTGCAGCCCTGGACGCAGCCCGTTCCACTGCATGGCCGCATCATAGTTCCCGAGGTCGCCGTGATAGTGGTTCACGCTCCCCACCACACCGATCTCCAGGTTCCGTTGGGCATGTGCGCCTTGCGCCGCAGCGAAGATGGTCAACGAGAGTAACGTTCCGCGGATCATGTGACCGGTGTTAAAGTAACTGCAAGTTACTATTAGAGACGTGATCTCGCCGCGGGGTTGCCTCTCAGCCGCGTGGGCCGAAGATGGAAGAGCCGATACGCACCATGGTGCTGCCCGCAGCGACGGCCAGGTCGGCGTCCCCGCTCATGCCCATGCTCAGCTCCGTGAAGTGGGGATGCTGCTCCCCATGCGCGCTGTGCAGCTCACGGTGAAGGCTGGCGAGCCCTTCGAATTCACGACATACCTGCTCCCGGTCGTCGGTATTTGTGGCCATGCCCATCAAGCCATGCAGCACCAGTTGTTCCCACCGAGCGGGATCCCAGCCTTCCATAAGGGCGCGAACCTCGTTGGCATCAAAGCCATGCTTGGTCTCCTCCCGGGCGATGTGGACCTGCAACAGGACGCGGATCGACCGGCCTGCGGATTTGGCCCGCTTCTGCAGTTCATCCAACAGGGCCAGGTCGTCCACGGCGTGCACCAAATGCACGAACGAACTGATGTACTTCACCTTGTTGCGCTGCAGGTGGCCGATGAAGTGCCATTCGATGTCGGATGGCAACAAGGGCTGTTTGTCACGCAGCTCCTGGGGATAGTTCTCGCCGAAGGCGCGTTGGCCCAGGTCATAGAGCGCCTGGATCTCGTCCACCGTCCGGGTCTTGCTCACCGCGATGAGCTTCACGTTCGTGGGAAGAGCATCCAGAACGGCGTGATAACGATCGGAGAGGGTGGACATGGTGCGGGTCGACCTTCGGCTTTTGATCAAACGTCCTCCAGCGAGTACACCACCAAGCCGCTGCGCAGTTTGGGCTCGATGTACGTGCTCTTCGGTGGCATGGTCCCACCCGTATCCGCCACCGCCTGCAATTCCTGGAAACTGACCGGGTGGAGGTGGAAGGCTACAGCGGCCTCCCCTTTGAGCACCATACGTTCCAGCGGGCCGGTTCCGTCGGCCCCAGGGACGAACCGGACCCGGGCATCGGTGCGGAGGTCGGCGATGCCCAGCAGCGGACCGAGCACCAGTTCGCTCAATCGTGCGGCGTCCAAGCGGGCGCTCGCATCGTCACTTGTGGATGGCGGAAGTTCCAATGTGAACCAGCCGGTACTGGTCCGGATACCGATCACACCAGGTGCGCTGCTTGCTTCGGATACACTGCATAGTTCGCCCACACTCTCCAAGCCGTCCAACAGGTCCTTCTCGCTGAGATCCCCGAGCGTGGTCACCACCCGGTCGAAGTTGTAGATGTGCAGATGTGGCTTGGGTACGATGAAGGCCAGGCACCAGGCATCGGGGTCCACGTCCGTGGATCCGTGCTTGCGTGCCAGTCGCGCGCTGGAGGCGAGACGATGATGACCATCTGCGATGTAGAGGGCGGGGATCAGCGCAAAGGCCTGCTGCAACTGCGCGCGCACCGCCGGGTCGTGCACGGCCCACAAGCGATGACGGACCCTGTCGGTGGTGCTGAAATCCTGGTCGGGTCTGGTGGCCGCAATGGGTTCCAACAAGGGTTCCCAGTCCACACCATCCGGTGTCGACAGCAGCACCGGCTCGGCATTGATGCCCGTATGGTCCAGGTATTCGGCGAATAGGTTCTCGCGAGCGGTGAGCGTTTGCTCATGTACTTTGATGCGACCATCGGTATAGGCGGCAATGCTCACACCGGCTATGATGCCCCGGGATATCCCGCCGCGCATCTGTTGCTCGTACACGTAGATGCAGGGCAAGGGATCACGTTCCATGTAGCCATCATCGCAGAAGCTCTTGAAGGCGCTGCGGATCCGGTGGAATCGTTCGGCCCTGGTACCCTGATGGTGGGATACCTCCTCGGGATGGATGACGTGCAGGAAGGAGTATGGATTTCCGGCGAGCCTGCCGGCCAGTTCCTCCTTGGAATACGAGATGTAGGACCGCGACCCGACGAGGTGGGCCTTGTCCGGCGTGGGACGCCAGGCACGGAAGGGCCGCAGCTGAATCATTCGCTCACGTGCACCGACGAACGCCAGGCCACGATCTGGTCCACCAGTTCATCACCCACGCGACCTTGTGCTTCAGCGGTCGCTGCACCGATGTGCGGGGTCAGGCTCAGGTTCGCCTGCGACAGGATGTCCGCGCGAGGTTCGGGCTCGTTCGTGAACACGTCCAGCGCAGCACCGCGGATACGGCCATCCTTCAGCGCCAACAGAAGCGCATCCTCGTCGATGCTGCCGCCGCGGGCCGTATTGATGAGCACAGCACCGGGCTTCGCCCAGGAGAGCTCCTCCGCGCCGAGGACAGGTCGTCCGTCCTTCTGGGCAGGCACATGCAGGCTGATCGCATCGGCCTGTTCCATCAGTTCCTTCAGCTCCACCATCTTCACCGGAACGCGCACCGTGGAACCTCCGATCTCCAGATCGATGGCCTCAGCCGTCGCATGATTGTCCACATAGATGACCCGCATGCCGCAGCCCAGGGCGTACCGTGCGGTCCATTGACCGATGCGACCGAAGCCGATCACGCCGAGCGTCTTGCCACGTACCTCGAAGCCCTTTTCATATTCCTTCTTCAGGTCCTTGAACGCCATGCGCCCTTCGTTGGGCATGCGTCGGTTGGCCTTGTGCAGGTTGCGCATCAGGCTGAACAGATGTGCCATCACCAACTCGGCCACGGAGATCGAGGAGGAGGCCGGTGTGTTGATCACCGGGATCCCTTTCGAATTTGCGTAGCTCACATCGATGTTGTCCAGTCCCACTCCTCCGCGTCCGATCAACTTCAGTCCGGGGCAGGTGTCGATGAGGTCCTTGCGCACCTTGGTGGCGCTCCGCACCAGCAGCACGTCCACCTTCTGGTCATTGATGAACCGGCCCAACTGGTCTTGGGGGATGCTCTCGGTGCTCACCGTGAACCCTTCCTCGGTCAAGGCCGCCTTGGCACTGGCAGCGATACCGTCATTGGCGTGTACCCGCATGGATCAACCGTGTGTTTGGGCAAAGTGTTCCATCACGTCCACCAGCACCTGGACGCTTTCGATGGGAAGTGCATTATACATGCTGGCGCGATAGCCGCCCACGCTGCGATGGCCACGGATGCCACTGATACCGGCTTCCTTCCAAAGGGCATCGAAGGCCGGTTCGAGGGCCGCATCCTGCAGCACGAAGGTGGGGTTCATTACACTGCGGTCCTCCACGGCGGTGGTGCCTTTGAACTGGGGCAGGCGGTCGATGGCGCTGTAGAGCAGTGACGCTTTGGCCGCGTTCCGCATCTCGGCACCAGCCACACCACCGTTGTTCTTCAGCCACTCCAGGTTCAACATGCTCACATACACCGCGAAGACCGGCGGGGTATTGTACATGCTCTCCTTGGCGGCGTGGTTCTTCAGGTCCAGCATCGGGCTCATTTTCCGTCCCGTGTGTCCAAGCTTTTCGGGGTCCATCAGGTACACGGTGGCTCCGGCAGGTCCCATGTTCTTCTGCGCACCGGCATAGATCAGGGCGAAGTCGGACACGTTCACCGGACGGCTGAAGATGTCGCTGCTCATGTCGCATACCACCGGCACGCCGGCCTTGGGCATGGACTTGAACTGCGTTCCGAAGATGGTGTTGTTGCTCGTGAAGTGGAAGTAATCCACATCGCCGGGTACCTCGAAGCCCTTGGGGATGTAGCTGAAGTTCTTGTCCTCGCTGCTGGCCAGCACACGCGTTTCGCCGATCAGCTGGCTTTCCTTGATGGCCCGCGTGGCCCATTCGCCGGTGTTCACATAGGCGGATGCTCCTCCGGGTTTGAGGTAGTTCAAGGGCACCATGTGGAAGCCCAGGCTGGCACCGCCACCGAGGAACACCACCTGGTAATGATCCGGTGCGCCGAGCAGTTCCTTCACCAGGCTCTGGGCCTTGGCCATCACAGCCTCGAAAGGCTTGCTGCGGTGGCTCATCTCCAGTATGCTCAGACCACTGCCCTCGAAGTCAAGCACGGCCTGCGAGGCTTTCTGGAAGACCTCCTGCGGCAGGATGCAGGGACCTGCGCTGAAATTGTGGACCTTTTGGGAGCTGGCAACGGTCATGCGGATGCGATTTTTGCGGCGCGCCAAAGGTACGCGGACGCCGGTCCGGAAGGGCCGCGCAGGAAGTGATCGTGAACAACAAGGCGTTGGATCGAAAGCACGGGCCTGGCACTAAGGCCGCGGCGGTGCTTTGAAGGGCTTGGTCGTGCGCCCCGGATCGCGCAGGTCGATATCGGCCCCGAACCACCATTCACCCTTGTGCCAGAAGTAGGCGTCCTGGGTCATGTCCGGTCCATAGAAGGCCCATTGGTCCCTCATGTCGGCGCGGGAAGGGGAGAGGTGGTCCATCACGATCGCCTCCAGTGCAGGATCGTAGCGGAGCGCCATGGTGGCCTGGTGAGAATAGCCGTACACCTTGCGCATGGCCTTCACCTTGCCCTTGCCGAAGACCGGTGCACCGAAGCGCGGCTTTCCGCCCTTGAAGCTCAACACCTCGATCACCTTCCGGGTCTCCGCCCTGCTGTAACCTTTCCAACCGAGCAGGGTGTAGAGCGTGCGTCCACCTTTCTTCACGGGCACCACTTCATAGTACAGTGCGCCATACCATCGGTCCGCGCCCAGCTCCGGCACTTCAGGGGAAGTGATCCGCACGGTCTGGTCCTGCAGTTCATGCAGCACATTTCCCCGATCGGTCCGCACGAGCAACGACCCCTTGAACAGGTGGCTTCCATCCTTCCGGGGAAGGTTCCAGGTGAACAGGCGGAACGCCCCATCGGGGGCATCCACCCGCGTCATGGGCAGATCATCGAAGGAGGCGGTGAGGGCATCCTCCCTTCCCAGCAGGGTGCGTAGGTCGCCTTCCACCAGCAGGCTCAAACTGTCCTGCTGGGCGTCGTTGGCGCCGGGCAATGCCTTCAGGTGCTGCCCGATCCTGACCCGTTCCGGTTCCTGCGCCGTGACGGAGAAGGAAAGCCAGAGCAATGAACTGAGCAGGAGCGGTCTCATGGTGGGCATTGGAACAGGAACGGTACGCGGGTCGTCCGCATTGTGCCGGACCGGCGTGCCACACACTACGGCGGAGCAAAAAGCGGCCCGCTTTCCCTGACCCTTCTAAAGGTGCATGAACTCCTTCTTGGCGAGGAGCTGCTCCTTGGTCTCGCGGTGCTCCGGATCGTCCACGCAGCAATCCACGGGGCACACAGCGGCGCACTGGGGCTCGTCGTGGAACCCCGTGCATTCCGTGCACTTGTCGGTCACGATGTAGTACACATCCATGGCCTTCGGTGTGTTGGTCGCGTCGGCATCGTAGCTGTTCCCCATGGGAGTGGTCAGCGGTCCGTGCAGGGAGGTTCCATCGGCAAGGCGCCATTCCACCCCGCCTTCATAGATGGCATTGTTCGGACATTCAGGTTCGCATGCACCGCAGTTGATGCATTCGTCGGTGATCATGATCGCCATGGCGGGAGGGGCTACTTTTGAGCGCTCATCGGCCCAGTTGATCGGCCGGAAGCGCGGCAAAGATAGGAGCATGGAAATGACCGAAGGAGGAGGGGTTCAACGACCCGAAGCGTTGGTCCACCAACAGATGGCGGCCTTGGTGCAGTTGGGCGCGGTGATGTCCGCCTTGTCACAGGGCGGGCAGTGGCCCGGTCATTCGATCGGTCTGAACGAGCAGGAGTTTGCGGACCTGGACGATCGCGTTTGCAAGGCGGTGATCCACAACGGCTGGGCCACCGAGGCGAACGTGCGCCATGCCCTGGGTGCCTGGGGCCGGGCCTTGAGCACGGAAGGCGTGCAGCGTTGGGTGGATGCCTACCCGCGTGTTCAGGCCCCCCGCACACCGGTGTTCACCGTGGGGCTGGTGTTGGCGGGGAACGTGCCGCTGGTGGGGCTGCACGACGTGCTCTGCGTCTGGGTTTCAGGCCACCGTGCACGGATCAAGACCTCTTCCCAAGATCCGCTGTTGATACCAGCGCTGGTGCAGACCTTGGACCGCTTCTTTCCCGGCACCGCGGAGCGCATGCACTTCAGCCCGGAGAAACTGGGTGCCGTGGAGGCCGTGATCGCCACGGGCAGCAACAACACGGCCCGCTACTTCGAGCACTACTTCGGCCACCTGCCCCGGATCGTCCGCAAGAACAGGGTCAGCATCGCGGTGCTGGACGGCACGGAGACCCTCGCCGAACTCCAAGCGCTGGGCGAGGATGTCTTCCGCTACTTCGGCCTCGGTTGCCGCAACGTGGCCAAGGTTTACGTACCCCAGGACTTCCAGCTCGACCGCCTGTTCGAGGCACTGTACCCGTGGAACGACATCGTGAACCACAACAAGTACGGCAACAACTACGACTACACCCGGGCGCTCTGGCTGCTGGACGGTGTATCCTTCCTGGAGAACGGCTTCCTGCTGGTGAAGGAGGATGCCGCCCTGGCCAGCCCCGTGGCATCCTTGTTCTACGAGCGCTATGCGGATCGCACTGCGCTGGACCAGCAGGTCGGCGCACAGCAGGACCGGATCCAGTGTGTGGTGGGCCACGGTTCGGTCCCCTTCGGCCGGGCCCAGGAACCCGCCCTGCACGACTACGCGGACGGGGTGGATACGATGCGCTTCCTGCTGGAACTGTGACCTACTCCGTGTAGGCGTAGCAGCCCAGGTCGTAAACCAGCCGAAGCACGCCGTCGAGGTCATTGATGGCCTCCGTGTTCCCGGGCACAGGCACGGCCTTGTTCCGGCAGAAGGAGGAAGAGCTCAGGTGCAGGTCGCGAATGTTCACATCGCGGAAGCCCGGCTCGACGTTGCGGTAGATCGTAGCCTGGTCGAAGAACTCAGTATTGGCAGTGGAGATGTCCGTCTTGAGCAACAGGTGATCGAAGTCCACATCCGGAATCGCCAGTTCGTTGAACGCAAGGTCGAACTCCCTGGTGATGTTGCCGTGGATGATGCCGTTGGTGAAGCGGCTGTTCACGATCGGTCGCACCTGGATGTTGCCCAAGACATCCTCGAAGGCATTGGTCAGGAAGAAGGCCGGCGTCTGCCGCACGCTGAAGTTCCAGTAGTTCGCGATGGTGCTGTGGTTGAAGAAGTACTCACCGCCACCCGTCAGTGCCACGCTGTACTGCCCGCAATCGCCCACCAGCAGGTTGTTGCTCTCGATGCGGTAGTTGCGGCTCAGGATCCCGGCCGCGCTGCAGTTGTGGATGTTGACGTTGTTGAGGACCAGTTTGTTGGCGCTGGTGGGCAGGTCGGGCACCAATGGCCACGTCTCGCTTTGTATGCCGATGAGCGCATTGCGCACCACCACGTTCGTCATCCGGTTATCCCCCCCCTCGGGACCCTCGTTGATCCAGATCCGGTCCCATTGCCCGGGAAGGCCCGCATACAGGGGCTCCAGGCGGTCTCCTTGGAACACGATGGGGGACTGCACCGTACCGTTCATCTCCACCCTTCCACCGCGGTATACCCACAGGCCGGCACCGCCGTGCATATAGATCCGTACCCCTTCCCCGATGATGAGCGTGTTGCACGAATCCACCACCCCGTAGCCATAGATCACGTAGGGTTTATCGTTGACCCAGGTCACGGTCTCCCCGCAGATCTGGTTGCCGTTCTCATCGAAGCCGCCGGCGATGTAGCTGAATGGCGGAAGGCCGTTCAGGAAGTTGTCCGGCCGGATGAAGTGCGCGTTCTGCCCCCAGGCCTCCAGCAGCACGCTCTGCTCGGTGCCGTTGGTGTTGAACAGTACCCGGTCCGTGATCACAAAGGGGGTGTTCGAGCCACCAGGCCCCAAGTTGGCCTCCACGAAGACGTATACACTGTCGCCCCCCAGGATCTCCACGTCGCTGAAGGAAGTGCCCGAGGCGCCGTCCACATTGATGCGGTAGGGGGATGAAGTGCCGCCTTCCAGGGAGATGTCCACCCGCACCGCCCGGTCGCTGGTGTTCCGCGCGGTGAAGCGTTTGGTGATGGAGCCCACCGTGGTGAAGATGGTGTCGAACAGGATCGAGTCACGGCTGAAGTCGAGGGTGATCCCGGCATCGTCGGTGAAGAGCTCATCCTTCCGGCAGGAGGGAAGGACCAGCACCAGGGCGAGCAGGGGAAGGAGCAGCAGGGCAGGTCTCAAGGCGCACAAAGATGGGCCGCAGGGCGATATCCTGATACGCCGGGAATGTCCGATCATTGCACGGTGAACGAAAAACCGGGACCATCGGACCGGGGATGAACACCCGGCGGTGGATGATCGGTCACCCTCTGGGCTATTTGCACAGTCGAAGTTTCCCTCTACCTTTGCCGCCCCAACGGAAGTTCTGTCATGAAAAAGGATATCCACCCAACCAACTATCGCCCGGTCGTGTTCAAGGACATGTCCAATGAGTTCATGTTCCTCGGCAAAAGCTGTGCGAACACCAAGGATTCGGTGCAGTGGGAGGACGGTAACGAGTACCCCCTGGTGAAGCTGGACATCAGCTACACCTCACACCCCTTCTACACCGGCAAGATGATGCTCGTGGACACGGCAGGTCGTGTGGACAAGTTCAAGAAGCGTTTCGCCAAGCACCAGGAGAAGAAGGGCGAGTGATCGCTACTTTATCCGTATCAGTGAAAAGCCCCGGCATCACCGGGGCTTTTTCGTGTGCGATACGATGGGCTGTCTGAGCTGGGCCGCGAGGCCCCTGGATCAGCCTACGTTGTAAGCGTCCTTCCTGCAATGGCCTTCGCGGATCATCTCCAAGGCCTTGGCGATGCGACGCTTGCGGGATTCCTCCTGCTTGGCATCGCTCACCCACTCCACGTATTCCTGCTTCTGGTCAGCGCTGAACTTCTTCCACTGGGCCATGGCCTCGTCATCGTTGTACAGCACCTGCTCCAGCTCAGCGGGGATCTCCAGCGACCTACGTGAGGGCTTGGCATCCGTGCTTTTGGCCGTGGCGTTCAGCTTCAAGGCCTGCTTCAGCAGGTCCTGTAGGGCCTTTTCGTTGATCTCATCCCCTTCATGGACCTTGTACTTCCGCGTCTCGCGTTCCTCGTCCTTCTCGGTGAGCTGGAAAAGGCCTTGAGGGTCCTTCAACTGTGCGCCCTTGGGGAACCATACGCTTACGCAGGTCTTTAGGGCGTGCATGCTGACCACCACGCCGCACTGTTCGAAATGGGGGGTGTTGCTCCTCCAGATCTCCTCGATATGCTCATCGGACGCATGGATGAGCTTGCGCAAGCGGACCAGCAGCTTGCGCTGCCATTCAGGTTGCTCGGCGATGTAAAGGTTGATCTGTTCCTGGGCCTGCATGGTGGACTGCAATGAGAGGGCGAATCTAATATGCTGTGAAGCGCAAGTGAATACCATGTTATCACCATTCCATCAGGCCCGCTCGATGATGGTGGCATAGCCCTGGCCCACACCGATGCACATGGTGCAGAGGGCATAGCGTTTACCGGTGGCTTGTAGCTCCAGCGCTGCGGTCTGCAGCAGGCGGGCACCGCTCATGCCCAAGGGATGACCCAGTGCGATGGCCCCTCCGTTCGGGTTGATGCGCGGGTCGTTGTCCGCGATACCCAGGCTCCGGGTGCAGCTCAGCACCTGCGCTGCGAAGGCCTCGTTGAGCTCGAGGATGTCGATATCGACCAGGGTGAGCCCGGCGCGCTTCAGGGCAAGCCTGGTCGCGTTCACCGGCCCGATGCCCATGACCCGGGGCTCCACGCCAACGACCGCGCTGCTCACGATGCGCGCCAAGGGTCTCAGGCCGTGTGTCTTCAGCGCCCCTTCGCTGGCCACCAGCACCGCGGCCGCACCGTCGTTCAGGCCGCTGGCATTCCCGGCGGTGACGGTGCCGTTCTTCCGGAAGGCGGGTTTCAGCCCGGAAAGCGCCTCGATGCTGGTCTGTGCCTTGATGAACTCGTCCTCGGCGAACAGTACCGCGTCGCCCTTGCGCTGTGGAATGGCCACCGGCGCGATCTCCTGTGCCAGACGACCGTTGGACCGGGCCGCAGCGGCCTTCTGCTGGCTCCAGAGGGCGAAACGGTCCTGGTCCTCACGCGTGATCGCCTGTTCCATGGGCAGGTCCAAAAGGTTCTCGGCGGTCTCGCCCATCGCATCCACACCGTAGCGCTCCTTCATCGCAGGATTGATGAAGCGCCAGCCGAAGCTGCTGTCGAACAGCTGCGCATCACGACCATAGGGGGTGCTGGTCTTGTTCATCACCCACGGACCGCGCGTCATGTGCTCCACCCCGCCGGCGATGAACAGGTCACCGTTGTTGGCCGCGATGGCACGCGCAGCCCCCACCACGGCGCTCATTCCGCTGGCACACAGTCGGTTGACGGTCTCGCCGGGGACGGTGACGGGAAGCCCCGCCAACAGCAGGGCCATGCGGGCCACGTTCCGATTATCCTCGCCGGCCTGGTTCGCGCAGCCCATGATCACATCATCGATCGCGGCCTGCTCCAGTCCGGGATGGCGGTCCATCAGGGCTTTGATGACATGGGCCGCCAGGTCATCGGCCCGCACGGGGGCCAAAGAACCGGTGAAACTCCCGATGGGGGTGCGGATGGCGTCGACGATGTAGGCTGCGTTCATCTCAGGTGTTCGGTTGATCTTCGGGGAACCACGCTTTGCCTGTCCGGTAAACGGTCCCCTTGAAGAGCGCGACCTCCTCGGCGCGCTGGTTGGTCACAGTGATGTAATAGACACCAATGCTCCGGCTCAGGTTCTTCTCCTCGCTGGTGGCGGTGAGCACATCGCCGTCCTTCACAGGCCGGGTGTGGCTGATGGACGTCTCCACGGAAACGCTCTGGACCCCGTGGCTGTTGGAGGCGAAGGCGAGGCAGCTATCGGCCAGCGAAAAGGTGATGCCTCCGTGTGCGATCGCGAAGCCGTTCAGCATTTCACTGCGAACGGTCATGCGCAACACGCATTTCCCAGCTTCCACCACCACACGCTCGACCCCCAGCCAGATGCTGAACGGGTCGTTGTCGTACATGCGGGCTACGACGCGTTGGGCGAGGGAGGATGCGGGCATTGGCGGGGCGAAGGTATCGTGTCTACGGAACTGGCCGGGTCGACCCAACGGGTCGACGCTACAGTTGCGTTTCCGCAACCGTAGCGGGTTGTAGAAGCCCTCAGAACATCTCCTTCATCAACACTCCTTCATGCTCCAGCAGCCACTTCTTGCGCCACAGCCCACCGACATGACCAGTGAGCAGGCCATCCGCTGCGATGACGCGGTGACAGGGCACGATGATGGGGAAGGGGTTCCGGCCACAGGCGTTCCCCACCGTGCGGGCAATGGCCTTGCCGCCGATCTGCCTGGCGATCTCCGCATAGGTCCGGCTCCTGCCGAAACGGATGCCGTCCAACTCAGCCCATACCAGCTGTTGGAACCGGGTGCCCTTGCGTTGGAGCGGTAGCTTGAAGGTCTTGCGCTCCTTGCGGAAGTAGGCATCGAACTGATGCTGGGCCTCCTGCAGTACCGGGGGCACCTTGGCCTGTCGCACATGCAGGGCCTCAAAGGAAAGGCGGGTGATCAATTGCCCATCGCTCTCCACCCAAAGCTTGCCGATGGGGCTTTCCACCACCGCGACATGCAGCGGGGCGAACAGCTCGGGTTCACTGGCGTTCCTCTTCGTCGTCATCGTGCATGGGATAACTTGCCGCAAATTAGTGCAGTCATGGCCTGGTTCACCTCAGACTTCAACCAGTTCTTCATCGATCTGGCACCGAACAACAACAAGGAGTGGTTCGATGCGAACCGCAAGCGCTACGAGACCAGTGTGAAGGAGCCGTTCGAGGCTTTCGTGGCGGAGGTCATCCAACGGGTGGCCAAGGTGGACCCTTCGGTGACCATCACCCCCCGAGAGGCGATCTTCCGTGTGAACCGCGATATCCGCTTCAGCAAGGACAAGACCCCGTACAAGATGAAGATGTCGGCCGTAGTGGCCGCCGGCGGTCGAAAGGACCATAGCAGTGGTGGCATCTACTTCGAGATCGGGCCCGAGAACGTGGCGTTCTATGGTGGCCAGTATCAACCTGAAAAGGAGCAGTTGCTCATGATCCGCGAACACATCGCCGGCAACCTGAAGAAGTTCAAGACCCTTCGGGAGGACAAGGCCTTCGTGGAACGCTTTGGCAGCATCCAAGGGGAGCGGAACAAGATCGTCCCGGCGGAGTTCAAGGAAGCCTTCGCCAAGGAGCCGCTCATCGCCAACAAGCAGTTCTACTGGATGGCCGAGCTGCCTCCTTCCGCCGTCACGAGCCCCAAGCTGGCGGACCTGCTCATGGACCACTACACCGCCATGGGGCCCTTGAACAACTTCCTGGCGGCAGCGCTGCGCCGGGGTTGAAAACAGAAAGGCGCCCACCGAAGTGGACGCCCTGCACTTTCACCAAAGTATTCGCTTACTGAGCGCTGGCGGTCAGCGCGATCTCCAGTTCGATGTTGTCGTTCAGAATGGCATCCTTGGAACCGCTGCTCCAAGCCACACCGTATTTCTGACGGTCGAAGGCAAGTTTGCCGGTGACTTTCACGGTGCCGTTCTCCTCGGTCACTACGATGTCGGTCACTTTCTCCTCGTTGGTCTTGCCGCGCACGGTCAGGTTACCGGTGGCGGTGTTCCCTTCCACGCTGGTGATCTCGAACGAAGCATTCGGGAAGTTGGCCACGTCAAAGAAGTCGGCCGACTGCAGGTGACCGATGAGCATGGTCTTGGTGCCTTGCTTGGAACCCTCGGGAGCATATGCGCTGTCCAGGGGAGCCATGCTGCTCAGGTCCACGTTGAATCCACCGGCCAGGATCTGACCACCTTTCACGGCCAGTTTGCCTTCGGTGAGGTTCACGGTACCATGGTGGCTCTTCACACCGAGCATGGTGCCTTTCCAGTTGATGGTGCTGGCGGCAGCATCAACTCGGTAGGTCATTTCGGTGGCGGCGAGGGCGGCCAGGCTATCAGCGGTGGCTTTCTCCTTCGCAGCGGCCATTTCGGCCTCATTGGGACCGCAGGCAACAAGGAACAGAGTGGCAAGGGCGGTAACGGACAGGGTAACGGCTTTCATGGGTGTTGATGAGGGGTTGTTTCGTGGAGCAAATCTAGAGAAATATTCCATGGAAACAAATTCTCTGGTGAAAACCTGTTGAGGGGATGTTCGGCTCAATGGAACAGACCACCCTGACGGGCCATGCGTCGAAGCAGGGGAGAGGGGCGGTACCGGTCCTCGCCGGTCTCCTGCTGCATGGTCTCCAGGATCCCCAGCCAATGGGCAGCGCCCTGTTCATCGGCCCAGGCCAGCAATCCCTTGGGGTAGTTCACACCCTTGGTCATGGCCAGATCGATGTCCTTTGCGCTGGCCACGCCCCAGAACAGCGCATCTGCAGCCTCGTTGATCAGCATGGCCAGGACACGCTCCACAATGGAGTTGCCCAGCACCATGTCCACCTGCGGGGCGGGAAGGGTGGTGCCCTCTGCGTAGGAATAGTACCCGCGACCGGTCTTTCGGCCCAGGCGACCACTTTCCACCTGCCGCTGCTGCGTGAAGCTCGGCTTGTAGCGCGGGTCGTAGAAAAAGGCCTCCCACACGGTCTTCGTCACCGTGAAGTTGATGTCGTTACCGATCAGGTCCATCAGCTCGAAGGGCCCCATCTTGAAGCCGACGCTTTTCATGGCCGCATCGATGGTGGGCATGTCGGCGATCCCTTCCTCGTAAATGCGGATGGCCTCGCCGTAGAAGGGCCGCGCCACGCGGTTCACGATGAAGCCGGGAGTATCCTTGCAGACCACGGGTACCTTGCCCCAGGTGGTCATCAGTGCAGCACAGCGCTGGGCCAGGTCGGGCGCCGTGGCCAGCCCAGGCACCACTTCCACCAGCGGCAGCAGCGGTGCGGGGTTGAAGAAGTGCAGGCCCACCATACGTTCCGGGTACTTTAAGCTTCCGGCGATCGCCGTTACGGAAAGGGAAGAGGTATTGGTGGCGAGAATGGCATCGGTCGCCAGAATGCCTTCCAACTCCGCGAACAGCTTCTGCTTGATGCCGAGGTCCTCGATGATGGCCTCGATCACCAGCCCACTTCCCGCGAGGTCCTTCAGATCACTGGCCGGGGTGATGCGGCCGTGGATGCCATCGGCCTGCTCGGCCGTGAATTTGCCTTTCTCCACCAGCTTGTCCAGGGTCTTGCGCAGTCCGGCCAAGGCCTTGTCCACGGCCTCTTTGTGCGTGTCGAACAGCACCACGTTGTGCCCGGCCTGGGCGGCCACCTGCGCTATGCCACTGCCCATCGTCCCTGCGCCGATCACGGCGACGTTCATCGAATGATCCATGTGTTGTCCGCCGATGCTGGTGCTAGGGCGTGGGCGCGAAGATCGGGTGCAGATCAGATGATCAGAAAATGAGATGATCAGATGATCGGGTGCGTTGTCCGGAGTTATCCGTGTCCATCCGTATGCATCCGTGGTTCAAAACACGGTAAGTCGACCCAGTGGGTCGACGGTACAGTGCCTACCACGGGAGTCATTCGCCACGGTAGATGGGCTTCCGCTTCTCCAGGAACGCCTTCACCCCCTCGTTGTAATCGTGGCTGCGGCCGGCGATACTCTGCAACTCGTTCTCCACGTCCAATTGTCCGTCGAGGCTGTTGTTCAGGCCGCGGTTCAGGGCTTCTTTGGTGAGGGCGATGGCCTTGGTGGGCATGGTGGCCAGCTTCTTTGCGAGAATTGTGGCCTCGTTCATCAGCTCGGCGTCAGGCACGGCCTTCCAGATCATGCCCTGGGCCTCGGCTTCCTTGGCACTCACCTTGGGGGCCAGGATCATCTGCCCGAAGGCGCGCTGCATCCCCACCAAACGCTGCAAAGTGAACGTGCCGCCGCTGTCGGGGATCAAACCGATATTGATGAAGCTCTGGATGAAGTTGGCGCTCTCGGCCGCCAACGTGAGGTCGCAAGCGTAGGCGATATTGGCCCCGGCACCGGCCGCCACACCGTTCACCGCGCATACCACCGGCTTGGGGAGGTTGCGGATGCGCCGCACGATCGGATTGTATTGTACCGTGATGATCTCCTCGATCAGGGTGCCCGGAGCAATGGCCTCGGCCAGGTCCTGACCTGCACAGAAGGCACGTCCCTCACCGGTCAGCAGCACGGCCCGGACGTTCACATCGTCCTTGGCTTTGTCCAGCGCATCGATGGTCTCCAGCGCCATCTCGCGGTCGAAGCTGTTGAGCTTGTCCGGACGGTTCAGAGAAATGGTGGCGACGCCCTCGGCGACGGTGTAGAGGATCTTGGTGTAGGACATGCGTTGCTCGCCGAAGCCTATTAGCGAAGGCGATGGGGTAAAGATCAGAAGATCAGAAGATCAGAAAATGAGACGATCAGAAGATCGCATCGGCAGTAGATATTTCCATCGTCTGATCATCTGATCCCTCAAAGGCATTTGAACTGATCGAACGGCTCCAAACAATCCTGGCACTTCCACAGCGCCTTGCACGCCGTGCTGCCGAAGAGCGAGAGCATCACTGTGTTCTTTGAACCGCACTGCGGGCAGGCCACCACGGGATGTTCGCCTTTCAGCGCGCGGATGTCGGCGCTCTTCTCCGGCGGGGCGATGCCGTATTCCTTCAGCTTGCGTTTGCCCTCGTCGGTGATCCAGTCGGTGGTCCAGGCGGGGGAGAGGGTCATTTTCACTTCCACTTCGGGCACGCCGGCCTCCAGCAGTTCCTTCTTGATGTCGGCCGCCATCACGTCCATCGCCGGACAGCCGGTGTAGGTGGGGGTGATGGTGATGATGGCCTTGCCGCTATCCTCCACCTCCACGCTACGCACGACGCCCAGCTCCAGCACGTTGATGGCCGGGATCTCCGGGTCCTTCACGTAATCGAGGAGCTCGAGGATGCGGTGTTTGGTTATGGGTTCTTGGGCGTTCATTTAAGTATGTCGACCCAAGGGGTCGACGGTACAGGTGCATGGATCAAGATCCGTGGAACCCGAGGGCATCCGCTACCATTCAACGCCCGGGTACGCCCGCGTCACATGCTGCATTTCTGCTAGGATAAAACCCATGTGCTCGCTGTGCAGGCCTTTGCGGCCGCCGGTCATCATGAATTCGTCGGCGGGGCGCTTCAAGGTGGCTTCGGCAAGCACCTGGTCCACGGTCTTGCTCCAGAGGGCCTTGATCGCTGCGATGTCAGGTGCGACACCCGTCTTGGTCATCTCTTCCAGCACGGCATCGGTCTCGAAGAGCTCACCGGTGTAGGTCCATAGGTTGTCCAAGGCAGCTTGGGCGCGTTGGTGACTCTCCTCGGT
Source organism: Chryseobacterium gleum (assembly GCA_945872795.1). Lineage (GTDB taxonomy): Bacteria > Bacteroidota > Bacteroidia > Flavobacteriales_F > PHOS-HE28 > PHOS-HE28. The sequence continues at coordinate 33,397 of CAMCAZ010000020.1, read as the reverse complement.
GCCATCACCGAAGCGGATGATCCATTCGCTGCTGGCGCGCAGGTGGTAGGTGGCCTCCTTCACGCTCTTGCCTGCGATGGCCGACAGTTGGGCATCGTGGCTCTTGGTCAGCGCCTGCATCAACGGCAGGTGGTAGGCATCGAAGAGGAAGCTGCGCACCATGGTGTGGGCGTAGTCGCCGTTGGGCTGTTCCACCAGCTTCGTGTTGGTGTACTGGCGTTCCATGCGCAGGTAGGCCAGGTCGTCCTCGGAGCGGCCCTTGCCTTCCACCTGTCCGGCGTAGGTGAGCAGGTTGCGAGCCTCACCGAGGTGGTCCAGCGCGCGGTTGGTGAGGGCGATATCCTCCTCCAGCACGGGGCCGTGGCCGCACCATTCACCCAGGCGTTGGCTGAGGATGAGGAGGTCGTCGGCGAGGCGGAGGGTGTAGGTGAAGAGTGCTTGGCTCATTGGTGGGGCCGGAAATTTCCGGCCCGTACGATCGTAAGGCCGGAGATCGTGGTATAGATCAGATGTATTTCGCGCCCTCAGGCATCGTGTAGAATGTGGGGTGGCGGTACACCTTGTCATCCGCCGGATCGTAGAAGCTCTCGGCATCTTCCGGACGCGAGGCATGCACATGCTCCGCGAGCACCACCCAGATGCTGTTCCCCTCCTGACGGCGGGTGTACACATCACGGGCGTTCTCGATGGCCATTTTGGGGTCGGCGGCGTGCAGGCTGCCCACGTGCTTGTGCTCCAAGCCGCGCTTGCTCTGGATGAAGATCTCCCAGAGTGGCCAGTTGTTGGGGGTGTTGCTCATTGGTTTCCGGTGGGTGGGAGGTCGACCCAATGGGTCGACGGTACAGTGTCTTTGGGCGGATATCCGCAGTAGGGGCGGATCAGGCGGCTTTGCGTTTTGCTTTCTTGGCGGCATAGGCCAGTGCTGCTTCACGCACCCAGGCGCCCTCATTGTGGGCCTTGTTGCGGGCTGCAAGGCGTTCCTTGTTGCAGGGGCCATTACCGGCCACCACATTGTTGAACTCGGTCCAGTCGATGGCGCCCCAGTCGTAGTGCTTCGTCTCTTCGTTCCACTTCAGGTCCGGGTCGGGGATGCTGAGGCCGATCACTTCCGCCTGTTGCACGGTCCGGTCGATGAAGGTCTGCCGCAGTTCGTCGTTGCTCTGGCGCTTGATCTTCCACTTCATGCTCTGGGCGCTGTGCGGGCTGTTGGCGTCCGTGGGGCCGAACATCATGAGACTGGGCCACCACCAGCGGTTGAGGGCGTCCTGCGCCATTTCCTTCTGCCCGGGACTGCCTTTCGCCAGCACGGCCATGATCTCGTAGCCCTGGCGTTGGTGGAAGCTCTCCTCCTTGCAGATGCGCACCATGGCGCGAGCGTAAGGACCGTAGCTGGTGCGGCAAAGCATCACTTGGTTCATGATGGCGGCACCGTCCACCAACCAACCGACTGCGCCAATGTCAGCCCAGGTGAGGGTGGGGTAGTTGAAGATGCTGCTGTACTTGGCCTTGCCGCTCAGCAGGTCGTCGATGGTCTGTTCGCGGCTGGTGCCCATGGTCTCCACGGCACTGTAGAGGTAGAGGCCGTGGCCGGCCTCATCCTGCACCTTGGCGAGCAGGATCGCCTTTCGCTTCAGGCTCGGCGCCCGGGTGATCCAGTTGCCTTCGGGCAGCATGCCCACCACCTCGCTGTGCGCATGCTGGCTGATCTGGCGGATCAGGTTCTTGCGATAGGCATCGGGCATCCAGTCCTTCGGCTCGATCTTCTGCTCGGCATCGATCTTGGCTTGAAAGATCTCTTCCAGGTTCTTCACGTCTGTCATGGCAGGCTTCACGTATAGGGGTGGCTAAGATAGAGGGATGAGGTCCGTTGCGAATGACCAACATCAGCCGATGAACAATGCCGGACCGCACTTGGTTCCTTCCAACGTCCATACCCGCGACGCAACTTCTACTTTTGCCGCCCAAACATGAGCACTCCCCGCATGGCGCGTTTCCATAGTCTAGAGGTCACCGACATCCATCAGGAGACCGCCGACAGCATCGTGGTCGGTTTCGCCATCCCGCCGTCCCTTCGGGAGGAGTTCCGCTTCGCCCACGGCCAGTACGTCACACTGAAGTTGACCGTGAACGGGGAGGAATTGCGCCGTTCGTACAGCATCTGCAGCAGTCCGTTGGATGTGGACCACTTCCGCATCGCGGTGAAGCGGGTGCCCAACGGGCGGGCCAGCACGCAGCTGGTGGAGAAACTGCGCGCCGGCATGCGTGTGGAGGTGATGACCCCGATGGGCAACTTCACCACCGCCCTTGACCCGGCCCAAGCGCGCCATTTCGTGGCCTTCGCGGCAGGCAGCGGCATCACGCCGATCCTCAGTATCCTCAAGACCGTGCTCCGCACGGAGCCCCGGAGCCGCTTCACCCTCTTTTACGGGAATACGGACCAGGACCGCATTATCTTCCGGAAACGCCTGGAGGAACTGAAGTCGGCACATGGAGATCGGCTGTCGGTCTTCCACATCCTCACCAAAGGGATGGACGAGGACGCCCTGTTCAACGGTCGGATCACCAAGGACAAGGCCATCACGCTACTGAAACGCTTCGTGAGCGATGGGCTCGACAAGGAGTTCTTCATCTGTGGACCTGAGCAGATGATGGTGAACGTGAGCGAAGCACTGGAAGGTTCCGGCGTCGACAAGAAGCATATCCACATCGAGCTGTTCACCACCCCGGTGACCAGCGATGCGAAACGCCCCCCCGAAGCCGCTGGTCCTGGAGCGTTCACCGGCACAGCGCAGGTGAAAGTGATCTTGGACGGACGTGAACACCTGCTGCAGGTGCCGGCCAAGGGCGATGCCCTGTTGGATGTGGCGCTGGATGCCGGATTGGACGTCCCCTTCGCCTGCAAGGGTGCGGTGTGCTGCACCTGCAAGGCCCGCGTGCTTGAAGGGCAGGTGGAGATGGCAATGAACTACGCGTTGACCGATGAGGAAGTGGCCGATGGCTACGTGCTCACCTGCCAGACCCATCCGCGCTCGGCGCATGTGGTGGTGGATTACGACCAGCACTGAGCGACTCCCACACTGGAACGACCAAGGCGGGCTTACGGGCCCGCCTTGTTGCTCTATAGGCCTTGATTTGTTGGCTTTGTAAGGCGGGATAGGGTGTTGTGATGTCCGCTCAGAACGTGGCGCTGGCAATGCCGGCCAGACGGGTCTGGATGTGGGACAGGTATTGTTCGCTGTGATAGAAGCCCCCCATGTCCGCGTTCCACCGGATGATGGCACTGGGGAAATCGGTGTAAAACGTCTCGATGTTCTGCGCGTTGGGCGGAGCGAGGGTCACGAAGCACTCGTAATCCGGATACTCCACAAGGTCCTTTGGCAGGCTTGTGTCCACGTAGATCATCTTGTTCTGGAAGCCTGGCTTGCTGATCATCACCGTGAACATCTGGTCGATGTCCAGCTGCAGCTCGAAGGTTCCTTTCTTGCTCACCGGCACTTTGTACAAGGCCACATTGTCCTTGTACAGCATCACCTCCACGCCGTCCACTTTTTTCCCTTCGGTCATCACATGCCCATGAACAGGCACATACCAGCCTTCGGCCTGACCGCGCTGATCCACCAATTTGCCCTGTCCGAAGACGAACGTGGCAGATACCATGGAGGCGAGCAGCATTGCCCAAGGCAGGTGAACGCTGGTGCGGGAGAGGGTGAGTATGCGTAGGTGCGACATGGGATTGGCGAATTGGTTATTCAGTCTACGGAGCGGGATCGTTCAAGGTTTCAGGATCAGGCCACCTTGACGAAAGGAGGATCCTGTGAACGGCTTTCGGCCTTGGGCAGTGCGATGTGGATGGTGGTGCCGGCGCCGATGGCACTGTCTGCCCACACCTCGCCACCATGCTTGCGCACAATGCGGCTCACGATGGCCAGCCCGACACCGGTACCCTCGAACTGCTCCACCTTGTGCATGCGCTTGAACACGCCGAAGACCTGGTCCTTGTGCTGGGCATCGAAGCCCACACCATTGTCCTGCACGGAAAGAATGTCATGACCTTCCTTCTCGCCCAGCGCGATCCGTATGCTCGGTGAAGGCTGGTTACGGGTGAACTTCAGGGAATTGGAAAGCAGGTTATGCAGGATGACCTTGAGCATCGGGGCATCGGCCAGGACTGTGGCGCCCTTGGGAAGGGCGTTCACCAGTTGCGACCGACGATCTTCGGGTACCTGCTCTTCGATCACCGAGGCCACCAGTTCATGGATGTCCACTGCCCGACGGTCCAGTTCGCGAGTGTTCGTCTGCGAGAACCTGAGCATGTCGTCCACCAGGTCGATCATCCGTTGCGCACCTTTCTGGATGCGCTCGGTGAAGGCACCGGCCTCGTCATCCTGTCGGGCTTGTGCATGGTGGTGAAGGTGGTCGCTCAAGGCCACGATGTTCTTCAATGGTGACCGCAGGTCGTGGGCCACCGAGTAGGAGAACGCGCCAAGGTCCTCCAGGGCCTCCAACAGCTGCGCGGTCCGCACGGCGACACGTCGGTCCAGATCGGTGTTCAACTTGCGCAGCCGGTTCTCTTCCTGCTTGCGGTCCGACACATCCTTGATGATGGCCTGGAACACGTCCCGTCCCAGTTCCTGGCGACCGAGGTAGGTGGCCGTTATCAGGCAGTCGATCACGTGGCCCGCCGGGGTGTTCAAGGTCATGTCCACGTTCACGAACTCGTTGCCGGAGCGACGGGCGCGAAGGGACTTGACCAATTGGCGGGGGTCATTGATGTGATCGGTGAACCGGGTGCTGAGGAGCGCTGCCCGGTCCAGCCCCATGAGCTTCTGGCAGGCGGCATTCGCCTCCAGGATGGCTCCCTTGTGATCCACCAGCACGATGGGATCGCCGGAGGCATCGAACACCTGTCGGTATTGGTGCAGAAGCTTGTCCTTGTCCTCGCGAAGATGATGGATCTCAAAGGCTTGCTGAATGCGCAGGCGAAGGTCGTTCTCGTCCCATGGCTTGGTGGCATAGGCGTAGATGCCTCCCTGGTTCACGGCAGCCACCACCGCTTCCAGGTCGGCATAACCGGTGAGGAGCATGCGCATGGTGCGCGGGTGTCGCTCCCGGGCGATGCTCAGGAACTCGGAACCGGTCATGCCCGGCATGCGTTGGTCGGAGATGATCACATGCACCTGTTCGCGATCCAGCAGTTCCAGCGCCTCTGCGCCGGAATTGGCCAACAACACGTCCATCTCCCTGCGGAAGGTGCTCTTGAAGGACTTCAGGTTGCCCTCCTCGTCGTCCACAAAAAGGACCTTGATGCGTTGGTCGTTCATCTGTTCAAGCGCGTTGTTGGGTCGCGCGCTGATGGCGCACGGGTAGGTCAATGGTGAACTCGGTACCCACTCCGGGGCTGCTCTCCACGTGTATGTCGCCTTTGTGGTCCTGGATGATGCCGTACACGATGGCCATGCCCAGGCCGGTGCCTTCGCCCACTGGTTTGGTGGTGAAGAAAGGGTCGTAGATGCGGACCTTCACGTCATCGGTCATGCCCACGCCGTTGTCGCTGATGCGGATCAACACGCGGTCATCCTGCTGGAAACTGCTCACGTGGACCACGCGCGGCCGGTCGCCAAGGCGCTGCAGGGTGGCCTGTACGGCGTTGGTGATCACGTTCATGAAGACCTGGTTGACCTTGCCTGGGAAGCACTCCACGGGAGGAATGGCTCCCAGGTCCAATTCGATGCTCACCTTGTCCCTGAACTGGGGCGCCAACACCGCCAGCGTGCTGCGCAGACCCTCGTTCAGGTCGGCCTCCTTCAGGTCATCCTCGTCCAGCCGGGAAAAGTTGCGCAAGCCACGAACGATCTCCGCCGTGCGGCTCGACCCCTCCGCGATGCTGTCGATGATGTCGTCCAGTTCAGCGATGGACTCCTCGAGGTCCATGGCGCGTTCCTTTGAGCGTACCGCCTCCAACTGGCGATCGGCATCGGCGGGTCCGATGGCCCGGTAGGCGGCCATCACCTCCACGATCTCGCGGATGTTGCGCCGCAGCGGTTGCACGTTGCTGGTGATGAAGTTGATCGGGTTGTTGATCTCGTGGGCGATGCCGGCGGTGAGCTGACCCAGCGAGGCCATCTTCTCGGCGTTCACCAGCTGGGTCTGCGTACGCTTCAGGTTGTCATTCGATTCCTGCAACGCGTGGGTACGCTCCTTCACCTTGTGCTCCAGCACCACGTTCTGCTCACGGATGATGCGCTCGTTCTCTTGGAGTGTCGACAAGGCCTCTGCTTGCGACCGTTCTTTTTCCTTGCGTAGGATATTTATGCGGTCCGCCAGACCGAAGGAGAGGAGGATGCCTTCCACAACGGAACCAACGGGCATGGCATATTGGGTCATTGGTGTCAGCGGAAGTACCCCGACATCCTTCAGGATATAGGCCACCACACCAATCAGGAAGGCTGCCCAAGCCAAGAGGAAGAACCGTGCTTCCCGCGAACCTGAACGGATCGCGGTGATGGCCAATACGATGATGAACAGGGAGTAGCTGCCGGATAGGATCTGGGCGATCTGATAGGCGAGGATCGTGAATCCTGCAGTTTCAATGGCCAGCGTCGTGGCAATGATCAGCATCAGGACAAGCAGGCCTTTATCGAGGCGCGGTGTAACCTGCCGTGTATTGATGAAGTAGCGGATGAATCCCCCGGCAAAGAGCATTGAACTCAATGTGAACAGCACCGACGCTTTGGTGCTGAACCATGGCAGCTCAGGCCAGAAGTAGGCTTGCGCAACACCTTGAAGGGTGAGCTGGGCAAAGCACAAGCAGAGGATGTACAGCACGTAGAAGAGGTAGCTGCGATCACGTATGGAGAAGAAAATGAACAGATTGTAAAGGGCCATCACCATCATGATGCCGAAGTACCCCCCTGTGAAAAGATTCCGTGAACTACGGGACTCGTTGAATTCCGTGGGAGTGGTGATGACCACTGGTATCTGTAGTTGCTTGGTGCTCTTCAACCTCAGGAGGATGGTGGTCGTGGATCCCTGCGGCAGGTCCACATCGAATGCCATTTCACGATGGTTCCCGATCCGTTCATTGGGACGGATGGCCTGTCCAATGTTGGCGATCAAAAGCACCTCGTTCCGATCAACGCGGTAAGCGAGGAACTCATCCAACTCGGGATAGGGGACCTGGACGACGATTCGCGGCGTCGATGAACGGTTGACAAGGACGAAACGGACCCATTGAGCGCGATCGGATATGCCCAGGTTGGGTACATCCACTTCCGATCCCCTCCAACCACCTGAAACAATGGCACTATCAGGTGACGTGAAGTTGCCATGGGCATCCAGTATGGACATATACCTGCCAATTACAGGTGAAGCACCCGGCCCGGAAAAGATGAATGGTCCTATCTGTGCGGAACTCTGAGCCACTCCGAACGTGGTCCAAAGGCCAAGGATGAATAAGCGCACAGTTGACATCGGCCGTTCTTACGCGGCCATGGCAGCAAGGTTACCGCAGGGTCATGCACATTGGCGCAGATACTCCACAGCAATGCTTCCATAGACCGAAAGATCCTTTCGGGTGGCGTCGACGTGCAGGATGTAGCGCACTGGATAGGCCACGCCCGAAGGTGATTCGATTCGTTCCTGCATCGGTCTGCAGCGTAGACTGAGGATCCGCTCCCGGAATGCATTGGGCGCACTTTCCAAAAGGATCGTATCCGGGATGACCATCGCAAAGGACTTGATCCGCGGCACCGGATAATTGAAAGCACCTCCATCCCCCACATTCTCAATGATCTGGAAGCCAACCTTCAGGGCGTGTCTCAGCGTGTAATGGGCAACGAAACACGACAGCGCGTTGACCCCGACCTGTTGCGAAACGGCGACAGCAGCCATGCTCAACAACAAGGGGATCCCCTTGCCTGCGAACCGGTTCGCATTCCAGAGGCCGCAGATCTCGCCATATCCGTTCTCCAAATAGATGGAAACCGAATCATGAATGGTCGGGTCCATGACAGCGATGGCGCGCTCCATGGGCAACGGTTTCGTCCTGCTCGCCCGGTCAATGCGGATACCACCAACATGTCCAAGCTCCCGGTGCGTGGCCATAATGACGATACAATCCGGGTCATTCACCCAGTCATGTTCCGCACCGACCACCTGAAGTACGCCGAAGTCCTCCAGGACCTTGCGGTGCTCTCTGATGTAGTCTTGGCACAATTCGGGACTATCCGTGGCTCTGAAGGCATGGATCGTTACCAGGTCGGAATGGTTCATGCCATGATGGAGTTTAAGGTGTGGAAAACCTCCGCGAGGGGCCTGCGCAAACTGCGTGCGGTTGGGGTGCCGGCTTTACCAAGGCGTAGCATGAAAAAGGGTACCCCACCCACCACGCCGATGATCCGGGTAAGTTCTTCGAGTATGACACCGGCTTCATGGTGCTCTTCTGCCGATAAGATCCCATCCTTATCCCAATGGCGGTGAATACCCATGAAGATGGGAGCACCCACGGGGTGGGCCAGGATGTCTTTGGAGGAAGCATGCAACCAGAACCGCTGCATGGCTCGACCAGCCGTGTAGGTGCTCGCCAGGCCAAGGTCCGGAATGGAGATGATGGCCAGGGCGCTGGAAGCCCGGATCTGTTTGGCGGCCATGTTTTCCATCGCGTTGCCTACTCCCCAAAGGCGCAATAGTGAACGCGCTTTCGGGTCGGCTGCGATGCGGAGGCCCGTGCGGTCCGAAAGGCTCAACTCCAACGTTGCCACATCGATGCCATCCATGGTGTTTTCGGCCTCCTCCTTGTTCCAACGCATTTCACGGACGAACATGTCGCGATGGCATGTCGCGTTGAGAAAGCGGATCCGCTCAGCCTTTCCGCAGAGCTCAGCGATGCGATCGATCCTCTCCCGGTCCCGAACGATCGTAAAGGGGGTCAGCGGGAACTTGCCCATCACCCTTCCGGTCAGGTCATCGGCCCCATCTTGGGACATGACAAGCTCCTCCGAATTCTTGCGGTTCGTGCAGCGCAGGGCGATCTGGCCGGCTAACAGCATGTCGTACGGGTCCCTTTCTGTGGTTGAAAGTTGCCCTTCCGCTTCAAGAACGGCTACTAATTGTGGTAGATCAGGAAGCGGAAGGAACGTATGCGTAAGTGAGAAACCGAGCTTTCGGGCTTCGAGCAACATATTCTCCGAACAGGCGCCCATGCCAAGAAAGGCGTACCGAAGGCCGGGATCCAAGGAGCTGTGGGCCCGTGCGGCATCCATGAAGATGAACAAACGCCCTTCGTGATGGAGGAATTTCCAAGGCTGACTGTTCCCGCCTGAAGGTGCGTGACAACCTGCTTCTGCAATGGACTTGGCCGCAGACGCGGGAATTGGGATCCCACCCTTTCGCATGGGGATCCGCTGGGCTGCACGCAGCATCTGCTCTTCGCTTATGCTTATGGTTTCGGCTTGTTCAACATCCCGCAAGACACGTTCGTCCCGTGTTCCTGAAGCGTCGGCGGTCACTCCGAACAACTCATCGGGGTCGATATACCATCTACCACTTGGCAGTTCCTGGTCGAGCAGGATCCTCCGCACGGAATGGCCACCAATAGCCCCCCCCAAAGCCACCGATGATGCCAGTTGGGGCCAGGTCGTGATGCTGTTCTGAACCTCAAGCATGCTCGCTTTCATGCGTGCGCTCAATGTCTCAACCCCGGCGATGGGGAGTATGAAGGGCAACTTCTCTTCGTTCGTCCTCGCCTTGGCGGCCAATTCCAGGTCCAAATGCTCCACCAGACCGTGCAGGATGGGTCGGTCCGGTTCCAGGTCGAATCGCTCCACATCCACCATACCACGGTCACTGGTATCCATGACCACTGGGATGCGCAGTGCCCGGGCCTTCTGGCGCGCCATGATCTTGATCGCCACGCTGTCGCATTCCTCAATGAGGACGTCGAGTTTCCCACCCACTGTGAGGAATGCGTCGATGTTCCCGGTGGTGATGCCATCTTCAAAGCACGTCACCTGCAGGAAGGGGTCGATCTCGGCGATCTCGCGAGCGGTGTTGATGACCTTCGGAACGCCCATTTCGTGCACCCCGCTGCGGATGCGGTTCAGGTTGCTCAGCTCCAGGGTGTCGAAATCCGCCAGGCGGATCTCGCCGAAGCTGCGCTCCAAGGCCATGGTGAGGCTGACGCTCTGCCCTACCGAGAGGCCGATGACGCCCACCTTTTTCGTGGCGAGGATGGCCTGCTCTTCACGGGTGATCTTGTTCCGGTTGCGATCGGTACGGACCAGGGCGAATTCGGCCTCGTCCAGAAGATGGACCAGCCGGAACGACCAGGGATAGTAGACCCACACGCCATATTCGGCGGCAGGGATGCCCTTCAGATGAGCTTGGGCGGCCGCATCGAGCTCTTCTTTGGTGAAGCGTACAGAGGGGTTCAGCGACCGGACGAGTTCGGTAAGCTGGCTGTGCAGTTGATCATAGACCACGGTCCGTGGCTCCCGCTCCAAGAGCGCGGCCATGCGTTCCGTGTCGGGCCCCGAGGCTAACCGGAAGAACTCCGGCCTATGCAAGGTCAGGTCTTGCGGACAGGCACGCGTTAGCGCATCAGGTAGTTGGGGCATCGTCGCTTGAAGTGAGCTGTCCAGTGACAGCTAACCGGGGCGAATCTAATCACGCACAACTTATTAACAAATTATCAACGATCTGGCCGGGAACTTTTTCGACGAGTGACCGTACGAAGGCCATCGAAGCCCATCCATCATGAGCGCTGTACACCCATTACCCCAGTCTGCCGAGCTTCCCTGCGTCCTTTTCGTGGACGATGATGCCGGTGATCGCCAGGCCTTCAAGGCATCGTTCAGGCATTCGATGGAGGTGCTCGTGGCGAAGGATATCCAGGAAGCCCTCTCCCTGCTCGCCCAGCACCGGGTCCACGTGGTCATCTCGGACCAGCACATGCCCCACGCCCCTGGAAGCGATCTCCTGGCTCAGGTGCGTGACCGTTACCCCGCCGTGCGACGGATGCTGGTCACAGGCTATACCGACATGGAGGCCATGATCGACGCCGTGAACAGGGGCGGCGTGTCCAAGTACATAGCGAAACCATGGGTCAATGAACAGTTGGTGCAGGCCGTTGAACAGGCCTACGCTGAGTTCAAGGTGGAGGAGGAGAAGGCCAGTTACACCCGGCGTCTGGAGGACGCCAACCGGCAGTTGGAGTTCGTGCTCCGGCAACGCCTGCTTTCTTAGGAAGCCGGACCATCTTCACATTCCAGCACCTGAACAGGCGGACCGGTGGCGGCCCGCCTGTTTCTTTGTGGCATGAGCGCGACACGTGGACCGATACTTTTTGTGGTGGGGTCGTTGGTGGCCTTGACCGCCACTGCACAGTGCGATCGCTGGCAACAGCGGGTGAAGTATGACATGGATGTAAGCCTTGACGTGAGCGCTCACCGCTTCCAGGGAACATCCGCGCTAACCTACACCAACAATAGTCCCGACACGCTCCACGAGGTGTTCTTCCACCTTTACCTGAACGCATTCAAGCCCGGCAGTGAGATGGACGTACGCTCGCGCACCATCGAGGACCCCGACGGCCGTGTGGGCACGCGGATAGGTGAGTTGGCCCCCGATCAGGTGGGAGATCTGCAGGTAATGACCTTCACCCAGGATGGCCGTCCGGCCGTGTTGGTCCCCATGGGCACCGTGCTGAAGGTGGAACTGGCCAAACCCCTGCTGCCACGGAAGAGCACCACGTTCAACTATGCCTTCACAGGCCAGGTGCCCGTGCAGATCCGTCGCACGGGGCGTGACAATTCCGAAGGCGTGGCCTACAGCATGACACAGTGGTACCCGAAACTGTCGGAGTACGATCACCGGGGCTGGCATGCCTATCCCTACGTGGGGCGTGAGTTCCATGGCGTGTGGGGGGATTTTGATGTGACGCTCACGCTGGACAGTGCCTTCATGGTGGCGGCAACCGGTGTGCTGCAGAACCCTGAACAGGTGGGACACGGCTATCCGGCCAGGAAGGCGATGAAGCGCCCGGCGGGGAACCAGCTCGCCTGGCGCTTCTCGGCCCGTGATGTGCACGACTTCGCCTGGGCAGCGGACCGTGACTTCAAGCACGTGGTCCGACCCATGGCCGATGGCCCCGAGTTGCACTACTTCTACAAGGACGAGCCCGAGCTGGAGTCGGTATGGCAGGAACTACCCGCCTACATGGAACGATCCTTCCGCTTCATGAACGCTCAATTCGGAAAGTACCCCTGGCCGCAGTACAGCTTTGTGCAAGGTGGTGATGGCGGCATGGAGTACCCGATGCTCACCCTCATCACGGGCAAGCGTCGCTTGGGCAGTCTGGTGGGCGTGAGCGTGCATGAGAGCGTGCACAGTTGGTACTACGGGGTGCTGGCCAGCAACGAAGGACGCTTCCCCTGGATGGATGAGGGCTTCACCGAGTATGCGAGCAGCAAGGTGATGCAGGAACTGTTCCCACGGGATGAGGACCCGCATGCAGGCTCCATCCAAGGGTACCGGGCATTGGTGGAGAGCGGCAGGCACGAATCGCCGGTGATCCATGCCGACCAGTTCCTCACCAACCGGGCCTACGGTTCCACAGCTTACAGCTTCGGGGAGATGTTCGTGTACCAGCTGGGTGCAGTGGTGGGAGAGAAGGTACTGGCCGAGGGGCTCATCCGCTATTACAACACCTGCCGGTTCAAGCATCCCGAGCCCATTGACTTCGAACGGGTGATGGAAAAGGAGAGCGGCCTTGAGTTGGACTGGTACTTCGACGAGTGGATCAATACGACCCGGACCCTCGATTACGGTATCCGGAGTGTGCTGGCGGTGAACGGCGACCTGCGGGTGGAGGTGGAGCGCATCGGCGAGCAGCTGATGCCGGTGGATGTCCGCGTGGAACGGCGCGATGGCAGCAGTGCCTCCTACCATATCCCGCTCTCCCTGCAGCGCGGCGCGAAGGAAGCCGGGTCGGAGATGCACGCGTTCACGGTCCTCGCACCCTGGCAATGGACTGACCAGAGCTACGTGTTCACTGTGCCCGGTCCGATCGCTTCGGTCAAGGCGATCGTGCTCGACCCCCTGAACAGGACAGCGGAGATCGACGTGACCAACAATATCGTGAGCTTTCCGGATGGTGTGGAGGGCTTCCTGAAGCCTTGAGAGGCTTGGGTTGATCCGCTCCATGGTCTCCTGAACCGTATACAGAAACCAAGCACCTTCCTTGCCGGAAGATGAATTCCGACGACCCTGCGTTGGGGGCGGACGTAGGGAAAGCTTATGTCTTCCTTGGGGTCAAGTGGCGTATTCCTCCTCCTTGTGGCTGTTCATCAGCAGCACGCAGGCGTCCGCCACGCGCAGCGCCGGGATGGTCTCGCCCACCAGGTCGTCCAGGCCCGGTGTGTCGATGATGTTGATCTTGAAATTCCGCCATTCGGTGTGGAGCACCGTGCTGTGGACACTGCTGCCGCGCTCGTGCTCCAGTTCGTGGTGGTCCCTTACGGTGTTGTGGTCCTCGATAGGGCCGCGGCGCGTGATCAGACCAGCCTCGAAGAGCATGGTTCCGGCCAGGGTGGTCTTGCCGCTTCCGTTGGATCCGAGCAGCACGACTTCCTGGTGTGTTTGGCATCGAAGGTGTTCATGATGGGCCAGAGATTTGGTGGAGCATGGGTGACATGCCACCGTGGAGGTCCCGCTCCAGTTGACGTCGACCAGGATCGGGACGCGCGGAGGATGGGTTTAAAACAACTCGACGGAGGCCTGAACACAAGGGCAGCTGTCAGCTGCAGCTCCAACGAAAAAGCCCCGGACATGCCGGGGCTTTCGAGTGGTCTTTGTGTGTTGCTCAGTTCAGGCTCTCGGTCGTGCGTTCGCCTTGCAGGCCCTTGAAGCGCTTCAATACCTCGTTGTAGCTGTCCGGCAGGTTCAGGTCCTTCAAGGGGTCGAAGTCCAACTTGGTGGGACAGTAGGGGCCGTAGGTGCTGGATACCTCGGTCCTCGCAGCCTCTTCGGAAACGGCCTGCTCCTTCTCGTTCACTGGCATCGGGGTCTGCTCCATGGTGGGTCGGTCGTGCTGGTCCTTCATCGTCCAATGGAACACGCCCACCGGCCTAAGAGTTCTTGCGATGGGCTAAAGGTACCCCTTCCGTTATCCTTCTGTAAAGACCCCTTGGTGGAAAACCCTTCATTCCTTGGATCCTGAGCACCCTGACGGGTGCCATCTTCGATCCATGAGAAACGCCATGCGCCGACCTGTCCAGGCAACTACGAGGAGGAGCCTCCTTGCTGTCCTGTTCCTTTCATTCTCCCTCTCTGCATGGTCCCAGGTGAACGACAAAGGGGTGGTCCACCTCGCCATCGGGCTCGCCGCGGGTGGGCATGCAACGGAATATGAGCAGACCGTGACCTTCCTTGGCATCCCGATCACCACCACCACCAACGATGGCGCTGCCACCTGGACCGTCCCCGTGGAGGTGAGCTACGGCCTGGCGCGTGTGTTCAGCCTGGGCATCTATGCAGAGCCGGGAGCCTACCTCGATTCCTCTGCCACAGAGTCCAATGCGATCATCATGCTGGGGATCCAACCCAGGTTCTACCTCATCAACCAGGACCGCTTTGCCTGGATGGCCTCGCTTCGCTTGGGCGCGACCAACCTCACCATCGATCGTTCCGAACCGGGGCTGGAGACGTCATCCCGCTACCGGGGATCGCACTTCGGATTGAGCACCGGGGTGGCCTTTCAATTCAGCGACCTGCTGGGTCTCCACCTGCACCTTCAGTATCTGACGAACAGGATGCCGCTCAAGGAGTATGAGCTGAACGGTTCAAGTATCGACCTGGCGAACATAGAAGCGGAGTTGAGGACACAAGGGGTCACCCTCCAGGCATCCGTGGCCTTCCGGTTCTAATACCATTTCGACATTCAAGGCCGGCCAAGAGATGCGCGGCGATCTTTTCGGAGGACGATACGCGGAACAGGCTGCGTAGCGGGGCCTACGGAACCTGTTCGGCGGAGAAGTCATCCGGAAAGAGGGCAAGCAGATCGGCTGGTATTGAATGTCGAATTGGTATAAAAGCCTGTTCAAGATCTCTTGCGCGATGGACCTCGAGACTACGTTGAGATCAGGCGAGGCCGAAAAAATTCTGCGTAGCGGTGCCTACGGGGAATTTTCTCGGCGAAGCATGGGCTCAAAGGAGGCCGAGGGACGCGTGTGAAGAGATTTTGAACTGGCTCTAAGGCGAAGCGTACTTTTGCCACGCGTAGTGGTCCAAAAGGACCTTCGTCGGAAGGGACGCATGTTCCTGAAGAGGAAGGGCCTGGCGGTTAAAAGGGAATCCCGTGTGAACCGGGAGCTGTTCCCGCAGCTGTAAATGACCGACGCCTGTTGCACAATGCCACTGTTCGCCATCCGGCGAATGGGAAGGCGCAGCAGGTATGGTCGTGAGCCAGAAGACCTGCCTCAACGCAATTCAGCATGGCCACGGGACAGGGCCAGGGCGCTTGCGGTACAGGCTCCTGATCACGTCCCTGGTTTCACCCTTGTGAACGCCGCGCGGTGAACGTGGCACCATTAATCCTTCCATTCATGTACCGTTCCATTCTCTCTGCGGGGCTTCTCGCGCTTGCACTCCACGGGAGTGCCCAATCCTACGTGCACCAGGTGGTGGTGCTCAATGAAGGATATTTCGACTACTTCGGGGGCGGTGGCCAGGTGGTGCCCGTGACCTTGGGCAGTTATGACCCGGCCAGCGGTTCCTACCAGACCGTGGCCACCCTGAACGGCCCCCGCTTCGGCTCGGATGTTTTGGTGGACGGGACCTCGATCTACGTGGCCGCCGACGACCGGATCCTGCGCTTCGATGCCGACAGCTACCTCCAGACCGGTGAGACCATGGTACAGGGTGTGCGCAAATTGGCCATCTGGAACGATCAATTGGTCCTGACCCGCGGCGAACTGGGTGGTTTGGACCACTACTTCGAGGTACGCGACAAGAACACGCTCGAATTCCTGTACGCCGTGGCGCCAGCGGATGGTCTGAGCTTTTCCGCCGAGGATGTCCTGGTGGTGGAGGATAAGGCCTACCTGGCCGTGAGCAATGCCTTCGAGTGGGGCAGTGTGGTGGGCCGGGTCGGTGCGGTAGACCTCCAGACCGGTACCTATGGCGATGAGGTGGACCTTGGTCCGGACGGCACCAACCCCGAACGATTGATGCTGTACGAAGGGGACATCATCGCCTTCAATAACAAGGATTTCGGCAGCAGCAGCATCAGCCGGGTGGGGGTCGATGCCGGTACGCTCACCTATACGACCAACATTTCGCTGAACTCCGGCTGCGCCGCATCCGCCATGGTCAGTGCCGTGGACAAGGTCTATTTCATGGAGTACGCCCAGAACGAACTGGCCCGCTTCGATCTGGCCACCGGCACGGTCTCTGACACCCTCAGCGGAAGCCCCGGTGTATATGGGTTGATCGAAGATCCCATCAACAACGTGCTCTACGCCACCACCACGGATTTCTTCAGCACCGGTGAACTGCACGTGCTGGACCTTGACGGACAGGTCCAGAGCACCGTGTCCGTGGGCGTGGCGCCCGGCAACCTGGTCTTGGATGTGCGCTCCACCACCGGTCTCAACGAGGTGGCCGGCTTGAGCATGGCCGCCTTTCCGAATCCTGCCGTGGATGTGCTGAACCTCACCGGTGTGAAGCATGGTGCCGATGTGCGCATCCTGGATGCCACCGGTCGCGTGGTGCTCACGGTCCGGAGTTCCACCGGGCCGGACCGCCTTTCCGTGGAGGTATCTGCACTCCGGGCCGGCATCTACACCGTGGAAGTGCCGGGCCAGGGAACGCTGCGTTTCACCAAGGCCTGACCGTAAGGTAGCGGGTTCGCAGCATCTGGTTACATTTGCCGCCCTGCCGGACCGCTAACACGGACCGGCGGGGCAAAAGCCTCCTTAGCTCAGCGGTAGAGCAGCTCATTCGTAATGAGCAGGTCTTCGGTTCAAATCCGAAAGGAGGCTCTCCTAGAGCAGCAAGCCCTCCAGTGAAAACTGGGGGGCTTTGCTTTGGGGGGTGGGGTCAAGAAGTGGTGGGCTATCCAGGGTGGTGGCAGAGGGACGTCAGGCATGCCATGGGCAACCTTGGTCCTCACTTTCGGCAGGGTTGCGGACAGCAAATAAGATCAGCGCAACAGGGTCACGTGGCCTTGTTTCGTGGTCGTCGCACCCAGCGTGTCGCGGTAGCGGATGCGGTAGGCGTAGACCCCATCCCGGGCGGGAGTTCCATTGTAGGTGCCATCCCAGGGTTGGAAAGCAGTCGTGTTGTAGACCAGTTCACCCCAGCGGTTGAAGACCTGGAACTCAAAGTCCTGGTCCATGATACCGAAGCCGGTGAAGAAGAAGGTGTCATTGAGCCCATCTCCATCGGGGGTGAAGGCATTGGGCACACCGAAGTTGATGGTGGGCGGTATCACGAACACGGTGGAGCTGACATCCTCGCAGCCGTTCACGGTGGATACGGTGAGGCTGATGACGAAGGTGCCTGTGTCGGCGTAAGTGTGATTGAACTGAAGGTCGGAGCTGGAATACCCGTCACCCAGTTCCCACAGGTACTCGTCCGCACCGATGCTCTGGTTGGTGAGGTTCACCTCCCGATCGAACATGTCGGTGGTCTGTGGGTTGGCCGCGAACAGGGACAAGGGATTGTGGTAGATCTTCAGGTGATCCTCCAGCAGGATCGTGTCACTGCATCCTTCCAGATTGATCGCGATGAAATGCAGGTCATAGGCGATGTCATCCACGCGGTCATCGTTGTAGAAGCAGGGGGACAAGTAATCGGCCGTGCTGGACGTTCCATCGCCGAAGCTCCAGAGCACCGAAGCGATCCCCGCACCCTCCGTAGTGGAGGTGCTGGCAAGGTCGATGCAGAGCGGGGAGCAGCTCTCAGGGTCTGAGGAGATGAAGGAGGCCACGGGCTTGGGGTGGACAGTGATCGGCATGGTCACGGTCGACGGGCAGTCAAGGTCATTGATCACCGTGAGCGTCACATCATACGATCCAGCCGCAGCATAAAAATGGTCCGGTGAAGAAGCCGTTGAACTGTTGCCATCACCGAAGTCCCAAGCATGGCTCACCAAGTTTCCGGCTGATTGGTCCGTAAATGCCGTGGCGAACTCCCGGCACACGGTGCTGTTGGTAAAGTTCGCTTCAGGGGCCAGGGTGACAGGGACGGGTAGGGTGACGCTTTCCGTACAGCCATCATCCGTGGTCACCGTGAGCTGCACATTGTAAGTTCCGCCAACACCGAAGCTGTGGATCAGGGTCTCGGTATTGTAGTCCTCCACACCGTCCGCATTCACATCCCAGGACCATTGGCTGATGGAGGAGGGCGCAACAACGGTGGATTGGTCCGTGATCGGGGTGCCGACATTGGCACAGGCCAGGGTCGACGTGAAGTCAGGGGAGGGCATGGGAAGCA
Source organism: Chryseobacterium gleum (assembly GCA_945872795.1). Classification (GTDB taxonomy): domain Bacteria; phylum Bacteroidota; class Bacteroidia; order Flavobacteriales_F; family PHOS-HE28; genus PHOS-HE28. The sequence continues at coordinate 14,905 of CAMCAZ010000020.1, read as the reverse complement.
CGGTGATGTCCTCCGTCCACTCTGAGAAGCAGCCATTGTCAAATGATACGGTGAGAGTGACCGGATAGGTGCCCGGGCCACCATATTGGTGTTGCGGGTTCTGCTCGGAACTCGTGGACCCGTCACTGAACTCCCAATCCCATGCGATGATGGTCGCCGGCAGCAGGGTCTCATCCGTGAAGGATGTAGCGGCGTTCGCACATTCCGTGGTGGCGCTGAAATCCACAGGCGGCAGGGGCAGGAAGCCCACGTCCACGACGTTTGAGAAGACCGATGGGCAATCATTGGTCACCACCGCCTGGAAGAAGGTCTCCGTCATGACCGGCCCGAAGGTGTAAGTGTCGTTCGTCGCACCGGGAAGATCGGTCCACGGGCCGGCAGCGGAGGTGGCGGACTGCCATTGGATGGTGCCCGAATAGCCGTTCAGGGACAGGTTGGTCTCCTCTCCTTCACAGACCAGAGGCGGATCGATCGTGGCAGTGCCCGACACAGGATCCGGGGTCACATCAAGCGTCACGGTCGCGGTCTCGGTCTGTACCGATCCACACTGGTTATTGGCCGTGGCGGTCACCGTGTAGGTGGTGGGAACTGTGGGGCACACCGCACTGGTGGCGCCGGCCCCCCCTTGCCCCCAGGAATACGTGATGATCCCGCAACCACCGGATGCACTCGCGGTCAGGGTGGCACAGGCACCGGGGCAGACGATGGTAGGCGAAACGCTCACCTGTGCGACCAACGGAGTGAAGACCCCCGGAACGGTCAATGAGAAGGTCGGCGTGTAGGGGCCGAAACCATCCGGACCTTGCTCTCGGGCCCGCCACTGGAGTTCCGATCCCGGACAATAGGCGGTAAGGTCGATCGTCACCATGTTGAACGGGTACGGCTCGTTGACAGTGGTTGCGGAACCTCCTCCGCTGCCCTTACATACCTCGTTGGTGCTGTAGTTGTAGTTGCCGGTGAAACCCTGCTCGATGCAAATGAGCTCGATCCGCCCGGTATAGCAGCATGCCCAGGCCGTGTAGGTCGTCAGCGAGATCTGCAGTTCATTGCCCACGACCTGCCAGGTATACTCCAGCGGAGCCCATGGGGAACAGGCTTCCGCGCTGCGTGGTACCAGTAGGAGCGGGAACGCAATGGCGCAGATGCGCATGGTGGCCCTCAGGAGAGAACGTGTGGGGGTGAACATGAGCGGGAGCATCAAGATGTCAGCAGGATATCTTTGTAGGAGACGAAAGCCCCCTTATGAACGTTGCTTGGCGTTCCATTCTTTGCTGCCTTGGCACCCTGACCGCGCTGTGTGCACGAGGTGACGGCTTTGTGAAGAATGCTGGCCAGTTCCATGACGGCAAGGGGGGGGCAAGGGCCGATGTCAGGTTCATGCATCAAGGCAGGGACCGCTCGGTCATCCTCCGCGATCGGGGGTTCTCCTACCAGTTCAGCTCCGTCATACCGGATGGTGGTCAGGGACACGCGGGTGGACATCGTGTGGAGGTTCATCGGATCGATATCGACTTCCCCGGAAGCGCTGGTAAGGTAAGCATACAAGCTAATTCCGGCACCTTTCGGGAGGTCCACTACGCCTCTGCGGAACGGATGGTGATCGCTGAGACCGCTGAGGAAGTGCTCTACCGCAACGTCTACGAAGGAGTTGATATTCACTTCCGGTCGGTGAATGGCGAGTTCAAGTATGATATCCTTTGTCGTGATCAAGCTGCCTTGGAACGCGTCCGGTTCCGCTATTCCGGTAGCAAGGGGCCTTTGGAGCTGGATCAAGCAGGATCCATAGTCCTTCAGACCCGTTTTGGTGCGGTCGAGGAGCGCATCCCGGAGAGCTACTTCCACCTTGCAGGGTCCCGTGTGCCTGTACAGGTGATGCCGACCCTTCTCCACTCCACTGGCGAAGTGGGTTTTACGCTGAAGGGAAGCTGGCCCGCCGGACACTCCCTGGTGATCGACCCATTGCCCTATCGACTATGGTCCACCTACCTCGGCGGTAGTGGATATGACGATATCGCGGAGGTGGAGGTCGGCGCAGATGGGGGAGCCTTGGTGGCCGGGCACACGGACAGTGATGCGAACATCGCCACGGTCGGAGCCTTTCAACAGGACCTCGCCGGCATCCAGAACCTGTTCCTGGTGGCCTATGATGGAGCTGGGCAAAAGCTCTTCGGTACCTACTTCGGGGGTACGGTGGCCGATCGCTGCTATGGACTTTTACGTGACCCACAGAGCGGATCGATCTATATGGCCGGTGGTTCATTCAGTTCGGGGATGGCCACTCCCGGTGCGCACCAGACCGAGCTGGCCAGTGTGGATGACGCACTGTTGTTGAAGTTCGATGCGGCCGGCATCCTGGAGTGGTCAACCTACTATGGGGGTGATGATCATGACCTGTTCACGGCCATGGAGATGGATGGACAGGGAGACCTGGTGCTGACCGGCCATACCAAGAGTTCATTCGGTATCTCCACGGACATGAGCGTTCTACCAGGAACCGAGAACGTTTTTGTGGCCAAATTCACCCCTGATGGAGCCTTGGTCTGGGGCACCTATCTCGGTGGCACGTTCGACAGCGGATGGGCGATCGGGGTGGATGCCAATGACAACGTTCTGGTGGCCGGAGGCACCGCAAGCGTGTTCGGCATCGCCACACCGGGTGCCCACCAGGAAGTACAGGGTGGTGGTTCCGATGCCTTTCTGGCGAAGTACAATAGCAACGGTACGTTGGATTGGAGCACATATTTCGGTGGTGGGGGCAGCGACATCGCCTTCGGTCTGGTGGTCTCTGCCGATGGTTCCGTGGTGATCGCCGGAACGACCGAAAGCCCCAACGGTATGGCCACCCCTGGTGCTGGACAGGCCGCTCCAGGAAGCATCGACGATGGCTTCCTTGCCCGCTTTTCGGCGGAAGGCGTGCAGCTGTGGGGCACCTACATCGGAGGGGAGCAGTTGGAGCACTTGACCTCCCTGGAGCAACGGGCCGATGGTGGATTGGTGGCGGCCGGTTGGGGCCAAAGCACCACCGCAGTGACGCTCCCCAATGCGTTCCAGCCGGTCCCGGCAGGTGAATTCGATGCTTTGGTGATGTCCTTCAGTGCTTCGGGGCAGTTCGAGTGGGGGACCTATTACGGAGGGCCCCTGTCCGAGTACCTCAATGACATCGTGGTCGATCCCGGGACCGGACACATCCTGGCGGTCGGAAACACGCGGAGCGCATCGGGCATTGCTGTTCCCGATGCTCAGGACCCCCAGCCCCTGGGTGGCTTGTATGATGGGTTCCTTGCCCGCTTCTGTGTACCTCCGTCGCCTTCTGTCATCGCCCCTGATGGTCTGCTCCTTTGTGGCCCGGGGACCTTGTCGTTCGAACTGGAGGCCGAGTTCCCGCAGATGGAATGGAATGTCGGCGGGACGGGCCAGAGCGTGGATCTCACACCTTCCGGTCCGGGGATGTTCGACATCTACTGCACCGTGGTCGATGAGACCGGTTGCCCAGGTTCCTCGGATACCCTCACCGTGCGGAGGGTGGAGCCCTTTGAGCCGGAGATCGACATTACCGCCGATCCCGCACCCGTTGTATGTCTGGGGGAGGAACAGCAGGTCAGCGTCGATCCGGTCTTCGCAGCCTACCGCTGGTGGAACGGTGAGGAGGGCAATGGCACCACCGTACTGCTCACCGACACAATGGCGACCTGGTTGCAGCTCACGGTGTTCAACGCGGACGGGTGTTCCGCCACCGATTCCGTCCTCGTGCAAGCCCTCGATTGCACCGGTATCGCCACGCCCGGTGCCCCTACCGCGTTGAAGGTCATACCCAATCCGTCCAGCGGGTCCTTTCATGTGGAGTATTCCGGGCATGCCGGAGAGGCCATGAACGCTGCTCTTTTCGCTGCAGATGGGCGACCTGTGCAACTGTTCCGCGTGGTGTTGGGGAGACCGGTCCATGTTGATCTGGCCCCCGGTCTTTATGTGCTGGTGCTCGAAGCGCAGCGTGGTGGAATTCCCCTGCGTACCGTGCTTCAGCTGGTCGGCCCCTGAGCGGTCGTGGGAACGTGATCCGGTGGTGGTTACTCCCTGACCAGCTCCGCCGCTTCCCGCGCCACACGGATGCCGATGGCCACCCCCATGCCGCCGAGCCGTACCGCTGCCACCACGCGTTCCGAGCACCGCTCGATGATCGGGCTCTTGCTGGGGCCCATGCCCATGATGCCGCTCCAGCGATGGGCGATCGTGAAGGGCTGACCCGGTAGGATGACCTCCGTCAACAGCTTCACCAAGGCATCCTGGATATGCGGCGTGATCCCCTCCTGGTCCGTGGTCTCTCCGGGAATGTCAAGGTTGCGGCCGCCACCCAACAGTACACCACCACCATGATCGCGGAAGTAGTAGAATCCTTCGTCGTAATGGTAGGTTCCCTTCAAGGCGAGGCCCGGTATCGGGTGGGTGAGCAGTACCTGACCGCGGGCGGGTACCACCGGCAGGTGCGGGAGCAGATCGTGGGTGTAGGCATTGGTCGCCACCACCACCTGTGACGTGCGCAGTTCATCACCGTTCCCCAAGCGGATCAGCACGGCCTGTGTACCTTCTTCGAAGCCGGTCACTTCGGCACCGGACCGGAACAGGACCCCTTCGCCGACCGCCTTGGCAAGCAGGCAGCGCATGAGCGCCCCACTGTCCAAGGGGCCCTCCAGATCCGTGCGGGCCAGGTGCCCCAGGCCGGCCATTCCGCTGCGGCTCAGGGCTGCAGGGTCCCATTGGAAGACGGTCCGCCCGAAAAGGGGGCGGAGCATCGCGTTCAGCGCATCGAACCGTTCCGCCACCCGGGTGTACAGCGGGTCATGCGTCCGGTACACCTCATGCCCGCCAGTTGGTTCGAAGCCGATCGTTCCATCGCCCAGTTCAGCACGCAGTTCCACCAAGCCCTTCCAGCGGTTCTCCACGCGGGCCAGCATGGCATCGGCACCTTCCGTGTCCAGGTCGCTCAGCAGTTCGCTGGGGCTTCCGAAGCAGGCAAAACCGGCGTTCTTTACACTGGCCCCGCTGGGGAAAGGCCCCCGTTCGAGCACCAGCACATGATGATGCGGATGGCTGCGTTTATGGAAGAGGGCAGTGAACAGCCCCACGATACCCCCCCCGATCACCACCAGATGAGGAGAAGCGTGAAAACCGGTCCGTTGCCAAATGCTCAATGTGCTCACGTTCAATCCCGGGTCGATGCCGTGGGTGCCATGCGCCAAAGTTGTCGTATTTTGCGGCATTCCATGAACCGTTCGTCCGATCATCCCATCCACTTGGGTCTCAACGTGCTGAGCGTCTTACGCTCCGGTCTTGCTGCAGTGGTCCTGTTGTGCACATTCCCCCTGCTCGCTCAGGTGGACAATGTGATGGTGTACGGGACCGTGAAGGACATGACCACGGCCAAGAAACTGGATGGTGTGATCATCACGGTCTTCAAGAACGGTGCGAAGCTGGTGGAGGTGAGCACCAACGCCAGCGGCAAATACGAGGTGAACCTTGACTATGGTGCCGACTACAAGATCATGTGCGCCAAGCCCGCTTTTGTGGGTAAGAACATCACCATCGATACGCGCAACGTACCGGAGGAGGAACGCTCGGGCGGCCACGGGATGAACATCGACTTCACCATGATGGCCGAGCTCAGCGATGTGGACTATTCCATCCTGCTGGAACCCTTCGGCAAGGCGAAGTATGACAAGGCCACCGGCAATTTCGAATGGGACATCGACTACACCACGCGCATGCGCGACGCCCAGGCCAAGTTGCTGAAGGAGTACGCCGACCGGAAGAAGCGGGAGGCCAATGCCGAAGGCGAGTACGTCAAGGCGATGGAGGCCGGCACTGCGGCGATGACCGCAGCGGACCACAAAAAGGCAGTGGAGAGTTTCACCACGGCCTTGGTGATCAAACCCAATGATCCCGTTGCCACCGCCAAATTGAGCGATGCGCGGATGCGTTTGGAACAGCAGGACGCCGACAAAAAGGTGGATGAGCAGTTCGCGGCATTGATCAAGGAAGCGGATGCCCTGTTCGCCAAGAAGGAACTGGAACCTGCGCGGACCAAGTACCAGGCGGCCATCGCCCTGAAAGAGCAGGAGGCGCACCCCAAACAGCGCATCAAGGAGATCGATGTGATGCTGGCCGACCTCGCCAAGAAGGCCGAGGAGGAGCGTAAGGCCAAGGAGCTGCAGGAGAAATACCAGGCCACCATCGTGGCCGCAGATGCTGCGTTCAAAGCCGAGAACTGGGACCAGGCCACGGCGAAATACACTGAGGCCGGAGGCCTGAAGCCGGAGGAGAAATACCCCAAGGACCAGTTGGCCGTCGTTGCCACGAAGAAGGCCGATGCCGCGAAGAAGGCTGAGGAGGTGCGCTTGGCCAAGGAATTGAACGAGAAATACCAGGCTGCGATCACGGCGGGTGACGCTGCGTTCAAGGCCTCCAATTGGGATATCGCATCCACGAAATACACCGAGGCCGGTGGATTGAAGCCGGAGGAGAAATACCCCAAGGACCAGCTTGCCGCGATCGCCCTCAAGCGGGATGAACAGGCTCGAAAGGCTGAGGAGGAGCGCCTTGCCAAGGAATTGCAGCAGAAGTATCAGGCGGCAGTAGCGGCGGGAGATGCGGCTTTTCAAGGTGCCCGGTACGATGACGCGGTAGTCAAGTACAATGAGGCAAGCGCATTGAAGCCGGAGGAGAAATACCCCAAGGACCAACTGCTGGCGATCCAGAAGAAAAAGGATGAGCAGGCCCAAAAGGCCGAGGAGGAACGCTTGGCGAAGGAGCTGAACGAACGCTACCAGGCCAGCATAGCGGCGGCCGACCAGGCGTTCCAAGCGTCGCGGTGGGACGATGCCACGGCCAGATACACCGAAGCAGCTGGACTGAAGCCAGCGGAGAAATACCCCAAGGACCAACTGGCGGCGATCGTCAAGAAAAAGGACGAAGAGGCCAAGGCTGCGGAAGCGGAGCGTAAGCAGCGCGAACTCGATGAGCGCTACCAGGGCTTGATCGCCGAGGCGGATGCCGCGTTCGCCAGGGAGGACTGGACAGCCGCAAAGACCCGCTATTCCGAAGCCGGAGGGGTGAAACCCACGGAGACCTATCCGAAGGAGCGGATCGCGGAAGTGGACCGTAGGATCGCGGCCTCGGCCGAACTGAAGCGTCAGCAGGAACTGGATGCGAGGTACCAGGAGATCATCGCAGCCGCTGATGCCGCCTTCAATAGCCAGGACCTGCAGGCCGCCAAAGCGAAGTACGGGGAAGCATCAGGTGTGAAGTCCCAGGAACGTTATCCCAAGGACCGTATCGCGGAGGTGGATGCCCTGATCGCTGAGCAGGCCCGCAAGGCGGAGGAAGCGCGTCTGCTGAAAGAACGGGATGAGCGGTACGCCTCCCTGATCGTCAATGCCGACAAGGCCTTCGACGGCGGAAAGCTCTCCGCCGCACTGAACGATTACAAGGATGCCTTGCTGCTGAAGCCGGAGGAAGCGCACCCCAAGTCCCGGATCGCGGCCATCGAGGACCAGTTGGATTCCGCCGCCAAGGCGAAGGCGGAGGAGGAGCGCCTGCTCCGCGAGCAGCAGGACCGCGACAAGCGCTACGGAGATCTGATCCTTACCGCTGACAAGGCGTTCACCGCGAAGCAATACGAAAAGGCGCGCAGCGATTACGAGGGAGCGCTGGCCGTGAAACCGGAGGAGAGCCATCCCAAGGACCGCTTGGAGGAGATCGAGCGCATCTTGAAGGAACTGGCCGATAAAGCAGCTGCCGATCAGGATGCCGCCGCCCGTGAAGCAGCCGAGCGTGCCCGAAAGGCCGAGGCGGATCGTTTGGCAGCAGAGCTGGCCGCGGCCGAAAAGGCCCGTCTGGAAGAAGAGGAGCGCCAGCGGCAGCAGTCGAAGGCTGAGATCGATGCCCGTTACCGGGAGCATGTGGCGGCCGCCGATATCGCCTTTGGGCAGGACCAGTTCGACAAGGCCCGCGAACAGTACACCGCGGCATTGGGGGTGAAACCACAGGAGTCCTACCCCAAGGACCGTCTGGCAGCCATCGATGCGGAACTGGCCCGTCGGGCACAGGCCATGTCCGAGGCAGAGCGGCTTGCCGAAGAGCGCCGACGGGCGGAGGAGGAGCAACGCCTGAAGGCAGAGCGGGACGCTGAGGCCGCGCGGCTGGCAGCGGCTTCGAACCGCGAGCGTGAAGAAGCGGAACGACTGCGCCGGGAAGCCGAGGAGGCCGAGGCACGTCGCTTGGCGGATGAGCGGGAACGTCTGGAGCGCGAAGGTTCAAAGGCCTTGGAGGAGCGCTATCGTTCCGCGATCATCGAGGCCGATGAGGCGATGGCCGCCAAGGATTGGCTGCGGGCCCGTGGACGCTATGCCGAAGCCAGCGACCTGAAGCCGTCGGAGACCTATCCACTGGCCAAGATCGACCAGATCGACAAGCTGATGGCCGAGGAAGAGCGCCTTCGTGCGGAAGCCGAGTTGGCGGCACAACGGGCGCGTGAAGCCCAGCAGCAGGAGCAACCCCGGTCGGGCAGTACGATCGACATCCGTAAAGAGGAGGAAGCAGAGGCGTTCCTGCGCGCCTTGCGAGAGCGTGAGGAAGCGGAGAAGTACGAGCGGATCAAGAAGTTCCGCTCGGACCTGGAAGCCCAGGAAGAAGCCAACGCAGGTTCCGCTGCCGATCGGCGTATGCAAGGTGTTTCTGAGAAGGAACGTTTGCAGTTGGATGCCGCAGGTCTATACCAGGGTAGCGAAAGCGACCGATTGAGGAATGCGGAGGACATGGAGGCCTATAAAGCGGAACTTGCAGAGACCGAGGCCCAACGCATGGCCCGTGCTGCAGAGGAACGCGACCGTAACTATCAGGATGCCGAACGTGTGCAGGAACGGCTTGACGAAAGGAGCCGAAGCATGACCGAGCGGAACGCCCAAGAAGCAGAGGACGTCAACTCGTTCACCGCTGCGGTGCGTGATGCCGAACAGCAGCGCTCGACAGCCGGCCTCAACAGGCAGGTGGCCGCACGGGATGATGTGCTTGCCCAGGCCGATCAGCATGCCGCGATGCAGAGCCGGCGCCAGGAGCTCCTTGTGGAGAAGCAACGCTCCGTGGAAGCCGAGAAGCGCGCAGAACAGGCCCGTGGGTCGGCACGCATTCAGGCTGCTGCTCAGCAACGCGACCGGACCAAGGCGGCGCTGGATGCGACACCGCTCGTGCAGCCTCGTGCATTTGCCGAACACACCCGATCCAAGCTGGCCCAGGAGTATCCGGAGGGAGTGACCGAGGAGAGCTACACCGAAGGCAACAAGGTGATCATCCGTCGGGTTGTGGTGAACGGAAACCGTGCCGATGAGTACAGCAAGGTCATCGCCAAGTGGGGGACCTTCTACTTCAAGAACGGGCAGAGCATCACGGAGCCCATTTGGAAGAAGGAGACCGAAGGGTAGGGACGACCGTCGGTCTCAGCGATCCACGGACCTGGCCTCGCTCAATTCCACCCTGGTTGCTGTCCGGTCAATGTAAGTCGAGAGGCGGGGTCACCAGCGTGATGGACCGACCTTTTCCGGGGAAGCAGGACAGGTCTGCACCACGAAAGCATGACCGGTGCCAGGTCTCATCATCGCTCTTCGCTGGCTGAGCAAAGCCTCACGGCTTGGCCTTCCGCTCGCGGAGCTTGATCACCAGGTCGGCGATCTGGTCCGCACTGATCTGCTTGGCCACAAAACGCCGCTCGCCGTCCACTACGAACAGTTTGGGGGTACTGAACACATCCCACGTATCCGAGTAGTTCAAGCTTTCCAGGGTGGTGTATTTGGGGATGTACTTCCGCGGATCCTTCTTGGCCTCTTCGAACACGGTCTTCGTCAGTGCGACGTTCACCCAATCCAGGTTCTTCTCCCGGATGAACTTCTTCCAATCGCGCATCAGGGTCTCATCCACGGCCTTGGCCACGGCAAAGACCTCCACGCCCAAGGCCTGCAGCTGTTCCTTGTACACCTTGTAGATCTCCGGAAGCTCCTCTTTGCAGTGGCCACAATGGGGGTCCCAGAAAATGATCACCACATACTCCTGGGGGAGATCATGGAAATTGATCCAGCGCTCCTCGGTCGAATCGGTCAGGCTGAGGAAGGGTGCTTTACGGCCCAACACCAGCGGTGACATCTTTCGCGCACGCTCACAGAGCTTCTCCAGCTTGTCCGCGTCCATCCAATCCGCACGGCCGGGTTGCCCGCCCTTGGGACAGTAGTAGGTCAGTGCCATGTGCACGAACACGCCGTCCATGCCCATGATGTCGCTGGTCTCGTACTTGTGGGTCACGGAATGCACGACGTACCGGAACATTTCGTGACTTGTTCCCGTGCGCTCCACCAATTGGTCCACCAGGCGGTTGATGGTGTCCGGCACTTGGGGCACCAGCTTGCCGATCCACTCCTCGAACTTGTTTCCGAACACGGGCACACGCACCAGGCGATCATCGGTCAGGTCGAAATGATCCCAGAAATGATCGCGGTACTGGTAATAGGCCGCAGCACTATCCAGCGAGCCGTCGGCCTTGCGGGGTTCAGGAAGCTCCACGGGCATGCTCATGCGCACCAAGGCACCGGCGAGCAGACCGGGGTTGTTGGCGACCAGGTCACGTTGGAACTGTTTCACACGGGCATCGAGGTCCTCCATCTGCGAGCGGACGCCGGCCTTGGCAATGGGGTCCTTGTTCGTCTCCAACTGGCTTCGGAGCGCGTCGCCTTCCACTTTGCGCTCATTCAGGAATCGGATATAGCCCAGGAACACCTCGTTCTCCTTGGAGGACTTCACCTCCAGTTTGCCCAAAAGGTCTGCCTTATCGGTCGCCAGAACGATCGATGGTTCGTTCACGATGACCTCGAACAGCTTGGGGCCGGGGACCACCACGGCATACACGCCCGCCTTGTAGCCCTTCGCGCTCTTGAACACCGCCCGGCCCTTGGCGTCGGCCACGGTCGTATCGGCGTAGAACAACTTGTTTCCGTAATAATTCGCCAGGTAGATCGTGTCTTTGGCGCATCCATTGATGGTCACCTCGATGGTGCGCTTGGGCGCCTCCGTGGCGGTGCTCTGGGCGTGTGCGGCCCATGGTGCAAGGGCCAGGGTCAACAGGGTCAGCGTAAAGCGGTCGAACATGGGTGCAAAAATAGATGCATGAACGGTGTGCCCCTGGCAAGATCCGTTCCGAAGCATGACGCAGACCATAGCTGCCGTGTTGCCCGCTCAGTACACCGCGGTCTTGAACTCGCTGGTGGTGTGGAACTCGATGGACGGGTTGTTGCGGCGTTCCAGGTCCAACATGTACGCGCTGGGGGCCATGAACACGGGATTGTCATCCTTGTCGTGAACGATCTGCTGTGCCTTGGTGCGGATGAAACGGTCCAGTTCGGCCTGGTCGGTGCTGGTCATCCAGCAAGCCTTGTATGCGGGGATCCCTTGGAAAGCGCATTTCGCTCCATACTCATGCTCCAAGCGGTAGGAGATCACCTCGAACTGAAGTTCGCCCACGCAGCCCACGATCTTCTTGTTACCGGGCTGCTGGGTGTAGAGCTGGGCCACGCCTTCGTCCGTGAGCTGTCGGATCCCTTTGTCCAGCTGTTTGGTCTTCATGGGATCCATGTTCACCAGCTCGCGGAACAATTCAGGAGAGAAAGCGGGGATCCCGCGGAAGTTGAAGTGGGCACCTTCGGTCAAGGTGTCGCCGATCTTGAAGCTTCCGGTATCGAACAGGCCGATCACATCCCCGGGCCATGCCTCCTCCACAATGCTCTTGGCGGCAGCCAGGAAGGAGGTCGGCGTGGAGAAGCGCAGTTCCTTGTTCAGCCTGACGTGGTGGTAGTAGGTATTGCGGGCGAAGCGTCCCGAGCAGACCCGCAGGAAGGCGATACGGTCCCGGTGGTTCGGGTCCAGGTTGGCGTGGATCTTGAAAACGAAGCCGCTGAATTTGGGGTCCGTGGGCAGAACGTCCCCTTGATCGGTGGGTCGGGGACCTGGCGGAGGAGCGATGGCCGTGAAGGCATCGAGCACCTCCTTCACCCCGAAGTTGTTGAACGCGCTCCCGAAGAAGACCGGAGCGATGCGCCCGGCACGATAATCCTGGGTGCTCAGCGGGTCGTACACCCCTTCGATCAGATCGATGTCCTCCCTGAGCTTCGCGGCGGCATCGTCCCCCAATTCCTCCTGGATCCGGGCATCGTGAATGTCCTCGATGCGCAGGCTGGAAAGTTCCACCTTGGTCTTGCCGGGGTCGAACAGGCGAAGTCCCTTGCTGAACATGTCGTACACCCCTTGGAAGGTGGCCCCGATGCCGATGGGCCAGCTCATGGGCCGCACCTTGATCGAAAGCTTTTCCTCCAGTTCGTCCAACAGGTCGAAGGGATCACGGCCTTCCAGATCGAGCTTGTTGATGAACACGATCACCGGGGTGTCCCGCATCCGGCACACTTCCATGAGCCGTTCGGTCTGCGCCTCCACACCCTTCACGCAGTCGATCACCAGCACCACGCTGTCCACCGCGGTGAGCGTCCGGTAGGTATCCTCGGCGAAATCCCGGTGACCCGGGGTATCCAGCAGGTTGATCAGTTTGCCACCGTACTCGAAGGTCATGACCGAGGTGGTGACCGAGATGCCACGCTGGCGTTCGATCTCCATGAAATCGCTGGTGGCGCCTCGGCGGATCTTGTTGCTCTTTACAGCGCCTGCCGTTTGGATGGCTCCTCCGTACAGCAGGAATTTCTCCGTCAGCGTGGTCTTGCCCGCATCGGGGTGGCTGATGATGGCGAAGGTGCGCCGGCGTTCGATCTCAAGGTGAATGGACATGATCGGTCTCGACCCGGGGCGGCAACGATCGGCCGGCATGGTGGGTAAGGGCCGCAAATGTAGCCGTTGGTCGAACGAACCTTGCCCCGGCCATGGTGGTTCCTAGATTTGGCACAAACCTGCACGCATTATGTTTCGACGATCATTTCTTCTTCCCTTCGCCTTGGCGACAGGGCTTTCCTGGGCCCAGAGTCCGGTGGCCGTTCAATTGGAATCGTTTGCCACCGGCCTGAGTGGCATGGTGGACATTGTGCACGCCGGTGATGAGCGCCTGTTCGTGGTGTTGCAGCCTGGAGTGATCCGGATCGTGCAGCCCAATGGTAGCGTTCTGCCCACCCCTTTCCTCAATATCCAGGCGCGGGTGAACGATACCGGCAACGAACAAGGTCTGCTGGGTCTGGCCTTCGATCCAGCCTATGCGGAGAACGGTCGATTCTACGTCTGCTACACGGCGGGTACGGGAAATGGCACGTCCCGCGTTTCGCGCTTCACGGTGACCGCCGATGCGAACATCGCGGACCCGGACAGTGAGGAGATCCTCTATACCTGGCCTCAGCCCTTCACCAACCACAACGGTGGTGATCTGGACTTCGGTCCCGATGGCATGTTGTACATCGGTCTTGGCGATGGAGGAAGCGGCAATGATCCGCAAGGCAATGCCCAGGACCTCACCGATCCCTTGGGTGATATGCTGCGCATTGACGTCAGTGGAGAAACCGGTTACACCGTGCCCACCGACAACCCGTTCATTGGCGTTTCCACGGCGCTGCCCGAGATCTGGGCGATGGGATTGCGCAATCCCTGGCGCTTCGGCTTCGATGCGCTCACCGGGGATATGTGGATCGGTGACGTTGGGGAGAACGCCTATGAGGAAGTGGATTTCTGGCCTGCAGGGAACAATTCGGGCCCCAATTTCGGATGGCGATGTCGGGAGGGGGCGGTCGCTACTCCAGGTGTGAGCCAGACAGGCTGCCTCACGGCCTCTCAGTATGTGGCCCCTGCGATCTCCATCAACCAGAACACCCAGAGCTGGTGCTCGGTCATCGGTGGAAGGGTCTACAGGGGAGAGCAGTTCTACCGTCTGGAAGGGGCATATATCTACACGGACTACTGCGGTGGACAGTTCTACACGCTGCGTCCGAACGGGTCCGGTGGATGGACGGCCCTTCAGGTCCGCAGCACCAGCGTGTTCGGCTTTACCTGCATCGGCGAGGACTCCAGCTTGGAAATGTATGCGGGTAATGCCAGCAACGGCATCCTGTACCGCATCGTGGATGTCTGTGATCAGGCCCAGCCGACCATCATCGAGGCAAACGGTGCCCTGGTTGCGAGCGATGCGAACAGCTATCAGTGGTATCTGAACGGACAGCTCATTCCTGGCGCCGTTGAACAGACCTACGTGCCTGTCCAGAACGGATCATATTACGTGGTGGCGAACCTGGGGACCGGTTGCCTGCTGGCATCGGCTACTGTGGACTACATCAGCACCTCGCTGAGTGCATTGGAAGGGTCGAACATCCAAGTGATGCCCGTACCGGCGAACACGTCCATTTCTGTGCGCGGCGAACTGCTTAACGTGACCGGAGTACGCATGATGGACGCCACAGGACGCATCGTATTGGACCATTCCGTTGCTCAGCGTGAGGGGGTCTTGGAGGTGGACGTCAGGTCGTTGCCGGACGGCGTTTATCACATGGCGCTTTACAATTCCGCTGGTGACCCGTTGTTGAACCGATCGGTGGTGGTCCAACACTGAGCGCACCGAGTTTCAAAGATGCCCTCGTCCTTGCGGATGGGGGCTTTTTTGTTGCACTCCACGTCGCTTCAATGCAGTAAAGCACCTACGAGGCGATCGGGTACTCCGTGACATGACCGGCCTAGTGTCGCAACCCGTAAGTTGGTTAACTGAAGGTCTGCCACTATTTCGCCTTCATGCAAGGCGGAACATGTACGGCGTAGCGGGCGCTACGACGAAATGTTCCAACGCGGCAGGAAGGTGAAAGAGGGGCGGAGATGGTTAAGGAACTTACGGGTTGCGACA